>DHGT01000047.1 GCA_002402905.1 Desulfatitalea sp. UBA4791
CTACAGCCGGAACGCACAGTGGTGGAGCAGATCCGGCGGCGGTTCGAATGCCATCCGGTCACCGCGACCGTGCTGGCCAATCGCAACATCGGCTCACTCGATCATTTGGTTCGATTCATCCGACCGTCCCTGGAAGATTTGCCGCCGCCGGATGCCCTGCAAGGGCTTTCGGCAGCGGTGGATCGCATCATTCACGCGCTCCAAAACAACGAGAAAATCCTGGTGTTCGGTGATTATGATGCCGACGGGGTGACCGCCGGTGTCGTGATGTTCAACTTTCTCAAGGCTGCAGGCGCCCAGGTCAGCCTCCATTTGCCCCATCGGATCCACGAAGGGTACGGCCTGAAGCCCATGAGCATCATGCAACTGGCGCTGCCTGCACGGATCGGCCTCATCATCACCGTGGACAACGGGTCCAGCAGTTTTGACGCCGTGACGGCCGCCAGACGCTTCGGCATCGATGTCATCATCACCGATCATCACAATATCGAGGCCGGTGTTCCCGAAGCCGTTGCCGTAGTGAATCCCAAGATGGGCCCACCTTCCAGCGAGCTGGCCGACCTTGCGGGGGTCGGCGTGGCCTTCTATCTGGTCATCGCCCTGCGAACGGCACTTCGCAACATGGGGTGGTGGCGCCGGGATCTTCCGGAGCCCAATTTAAAAGCCTATTGCGATCTGGTTGCCATCGGCACCTTGGCGGACATGGTCCCGTTGCGAAACGTCAATCGCGTGCTCGTCTGCGCCGGCCTGGAACAGATCAACTGCGGCGCCAGAATCGGCGTGCAGGCACTTTTGAAATCGAGCGGCGTTAAAAACATCCCCATCAGTGCCGACGATATTGCATTCCGCATTGCACCCCGCATCAATGCGGCCGGCCGCTTGAACAGTGCCAGGATCGCATTTGACCTGTTGACCTGCGACAACCTTGATTCGGCCGCCACGCTCGCAGACGACCTCAGCGCGCTCAACCAGCGCCGCCAGCAAATGGAGAATGACATTTTCGAGCACATCATCCGGCACCTGGAAAACCGATCCGATTTGCTCGATCGAAAAGCCTTCGTGCTGGCAGGTGCCCAATGGCATGAAGGGGTTATCGGCATTGTCGCGGCCAAACTGGTGGCCCGTTACCACCGACCGGTGATCGTGGTTTCGGCCAAGGATGACATGGCCAAAGGCTCCGGCCGCAGCGTTCCCCATATCGATCTCTATGCCGCCATCTCCAAATGCGCCCATCTGCTGGAAGCTTTCGGTGGGCATCGTCTGGCCGCGGGAATCAGCCTGCAGACCAAGAACATCGGCGCCTTGCAAAGCGCCTTCGAGACCGCTGTGGCAGAGATGACGCCGTCCGATGAAGCCGGCCCGCAACTGACGATCGATCATGAACTCCAGCTCGACCAGATCTGCCCGCAACTGATCGACGAGCTGGAATGGTTGTCGCCGTTCGGCACGGAAAATCCCCCGCCGCTGTTTATGGCCCGGGAAGTAAAAGTGACCCGTGCCGCCATCATCGGCCAACGCCACCGGCGCATGCAGCTTTGCCAGCCCGATCAATGCAGCCCGCCCATCGGCGCCATCGAGTTCAATCTTGCCCAGGATTCGCCGCGTTTAGAGGCATTCGAACAACTGGCTTTCCGCCTGCAATGGAACCGGTACAAAGGTGAGAAGGAAATTCAAATGATCATCGAAGCCTACTGACCCCTCCAACGCATTTTGGATGCACGAATTGAAATGGTAAGGACCGGCAAAAATTAAGTTCCATTGGAAAGAATTGTTCTTGAAAACCACGGCATGAACCATTATGATGCTTTGTCACATGTTGTGCGGCGGACGACAAATCAGCCTAAGCCGGCATCTGGACGAACTCACACTATGTGCTTAAGGCGGTGTTCAATGGGGAAAGTATTTCGGCCAAGCAATCGCGAATCCAGCATCCTGTCTAAAATCGAATCTTCCAAGGAACACGCTCGGCGGCGAACCATCAGTTCGGCAAGAGATCATGTCGACACCCTCGGCAGTGCGATTTCCATGAAACTGGTGGAAAACCAGCTGGTGGAAACGACCAACAAAAATAGCCTCGAAGAGCAGATCGTCAAGTGTATCGAGGGGCTGTGCCGGGCGGATGATTTCGACATCGATTACATGATCGCTCCTTACCGCCAATTGGTGCAGCATCCCAATATCGTCAGTCTCTATGTGACCGCCTACCTGCTGGAAAAATTGATCAACCACAAATCGGTGGTGGATATCTACGGATCGGACAGCGAAATCTACGGGTGTATTCACCAGCAGGTGATTAAAATATTGCCCTGACCCAAGGCGCATGCGTCCTTCCTTTCAAGCCAGACTGATCAACGGCCCATTCGACGACCCCGGTCTGATCGTTCATTGCAGCCATCAAAAAAGAGTACTTCTTTTCGACCTCGGCGATCTGGGCGTCCTCTCCCCCAACGACGTTCTCAAAGTCACCCACATCTTCGTCACCCATACCCACGTCGATCACTTTATTGGATTCGACCAGGTGCTGAGATTGCTCCTTGGCCGGGAAAAAGTCATTCGCTTGTATGGCCCCGAAGGCTTCTTGAAGAACGTGGCCGGCAAACTGGCGGGCTATTCGTGGAACCTGGTCCACAACTACCACGACGCCCTGACCATCGAAGCGGCGGAGGTCGCAGACGGTCAAGTTCGCATCCAGACCTTCGACTGCCAAACCGGATTTGCCGCCTCACCGATGCGCGAACTGCCAATATCGGACGGCGTGTTGCTCCAGGACCCGATGTTGAAGGTCGAAACCGTCGTTCTGGACCACCAGATCCCGTGTCTGGCGTTCAACCTTGAAGAACGCTTTCACGTCAACATCTTAAAGCCTCGCATGGACGCATTGGGTTTGACGGTGGGTCCCTGGCTGACCGATTTCAAACGCCGCTTGCTGCGTGGAGACGATCCGGCCACAACGCTCCGGATACCCTCGCTTTTCACTGCAGCATCCCAACCGCAGGACTATTCCCTGGGTGATCTGCAGCAGAAAATTACCCGTATTACCCGCGGTCAAAAGATCGCCTACGTGACCGATGCCGCCTATCACCGGTCCAACGAAGAAAAAATTGTGGCACTGGCGAAGGGTGCCGACCACCTGTTCATCGAAGCCGCCTTTTTGGACGCCGAACGCGAGGTCGCCCTGGCCAAGCACCACCTCACCGCGCGGCAGGCCGGCCTCATCGGGCACAGGGCCGGCGTTCGGCAAATGACCGTCTTTCACTATTCGCCACGCTACACAGGAATGGCCGAGGCACTGGAAAGTGAGGCCCGGCAGGCATTTGAAACCGGCCGATAATCGGCCGTCGATGTCCCATCAGCGCTGATATCAAACGAAAGGAGATCTTCCCATGGAACTGAAAGACGCGGTCGCCATCGTCACCGGCTCCTCATCCGGAATCGGTGCATCCCTGGCCCGGCAGTTGTGTGCCCGTGGATGTCATGTCACTGTCAATTACAGCCGCAACGAGGCAGGTGCCCGGGAGGTGGCGGCCGAATGCCTTGCGCTGGGGAGCGGCCAGGTCCTGGTTCAGCAGGCCGACGTGGCCAATGACGAGGACTGCCGGGCGCTCGTCGCTGCCACCGTCGATAGATTCGGCCGCCTGGATCTGTTGGTCAACAATGCCGGGACCACCAAGTTCTGCATGCATCAGAATCTGGCCGGCTTGAGCAAGGATGATTTTCTGAATATCTACGCCGTGAACCTGGTCGGCCCCTTTCAGATGACCCGCGCCGTCGAACCATTTCTTCGCAGGCAGCCGGTGGCTCACATCGTGAACATGGCCTCCATCGCCGCCATTACCGGCGTGGGCAGCTCCATCGCCTATGCCGCCTCCAAGGGCGCGCTGGTGACCATGACCCTCTCCCTGGCCCGGGTTCTCGGGCCCCAGATTCGCGTCAATGCCGTCTGTCCGGGCTTCGTGGCCGGTGAATGGCTCAAGAATGGATTAGGAGAGGAGAAATATGAATCGATCCGCGGGCAATACAACGACATCGCCCCGCTGAAGAGCACCGCAACCCCCGAAACGGTGGCCCAGACCGTGGTTGCCCTGGTGGCCGGGGCGGACTGGACCACCGGGGAAACGTTGATCGTGGATGGCGGCGCCCATCTGCACACCGCGCCTCTGCGGCGCTGACCGGCGTCCGGACCGTTTGGCCGTCATGGGTCCGTTTGAATCCCAACGGGCCGGGGCGGCGCGCAATGGTGGATGACGTTGTAAAAAGCGTCCCTCTGTGCCGGTGTAAAACCAGCCCTTCGGATAATGGTCTGGATGTTTTCCAACGTGGTCGAGCGTTCATGGCCGGCCTGCTGAAGGACATTTTCTTCCACCAGAATGCCGCCGAAATCGTCGGCCCCGGCCAACAGCCCCAATTGCCCGGCCCCCGCATTTTCACTGAACCATGAGGATTGGATGTGATCGAAGTTGTCCAGCACGAGACGGGCAAGGGCGATAATGCGCACATATTTAGCCGGATGGACGCTGCGCGCGAGGTCCCGTCCGAGAGCGGTGCCGCCCGGCTTGAACGACCAGGGAATGAAGCTGGCGAACCCCCCGGTGCGGTCCTGCAGATCGCGAAGCAAAAATAGATGTTCCACGATCTCTTCGTCGTTCTCCACATGGCCGTACATCATGGTGGCCGTGGTTCGAAACCCGATGCGGTGCGCGGTCTCACAGACGTCGAGCCACTGCTGGACATCGGCCTTGGTTGGGGCGATGATTCGCCGGACCCGTTCGCTGAGAATCTCCGCGCCGCCACCCGGAATGGTCCGAATGCCTTCGTTGTAGACGGCCTGGAGCACGCCAGCGACCTCGCTTCCCTCCTGTTGCGCCATGAAGAGATATTCGGCCGGACTGAACGGATGGATATGCACCTGCGGGCAG
>DHGT01000146.1:0-332 GCA_002402905.1 Desulfatitalea sp. UBA4791
GAAATCATTGCCGAGCTGGGCCGACGGGCCGCGACAATACTCGGTGAATTGGGCTACGAAGGGGTGCACCTCAAGGTCGGCGACGGGTATCGGGGATGGCCCGAGGCCGCCCCCTTTGACGGCATCATCGTCACCTGTGCGCCCGGCGACATTCCCGAACCGCTCACCGAGCAACTGGCCGAAGGCGGCCGATTGGTCATTCCGGTGGGCGACGGGTTCGCCCAGAAACTCGTCCGGCTGACCAAAACGGGGGGCCGCATGGTCGAAGAGAAGATCGTGGATGTGCGCTTCGTGCCCATGGTCGATGAGAAGGGGAAAACGTACTGATGGAA
>DHGT01000146.1:450-20816 GCA_002402905.1 Desulfatitalea sp. UBA4791
TCCGGATCCTGCCTGAAAGCATCGTCTCCTACCTGGGCGACGCCGCCCTGATCGACCTGATCCTTTCCGAAACGCCGGACATCGTCGGCTTCACGATCTATTGCTGGAACCTGGACCGTTCCCTGCACATGGCCCAACAGCTCAAACGGCTCAGTGCGGCGCGCATCGTGTTCGGCGGCCCGGAAATCACCCCGGACAACCCCCGGTTGCTCGGCGCACCCATCGACTTCCGGGTGTATGGCGAGGGCGAAATCGTCTTCGAGCGGCTGATCGGCGATCCGGCGTTCTGGTCTCTCGGCTCGGCCTCGGCCCCGGCCGACACATATTTCGAATCCCTGCCCAGTCCCTATCTATCCGGCCTGCTCGAACCCGGGCTGAGCAACGTCATGCTCCTGGAAACCCAGCGCGGATGCCCCTATCGCTGCCGCTACTGCTACTACAACAAGGCCCGCAGCGCATTGACGTTCGCCCCGGAAGCACATGTCTTCGATGCCGTCGACTGGGCCGGGTCGCAAGGCATCGGCGAAATTTATCTCCTCGACCCGTGTCTGAGCGCCCGTCCCCGGTTCAACACCTTTTTGAAACGGCTCGCGATGCACAACCCGGACCGGCGCATCGGTTTCGTGAGCGAGATCCGGGCCGAATCCATCGACCGGGCCCTGGCCGACCTGTTCCAGACCGCCGGTTTTCTCCGGTTTGAAATCGGCCTGCAGTCGACCAACCCCAAGGCCCTGGCCGCGATGAACCGCCGGACCGACCTGGCGCGCCTGGCCGCCGGCGCCCACCTGCTCAAGGCGCGCGGCATCGTTCCCCAGATCGACCTGATCCTGGGCCTGCCCGGCGACGATCCGGCCGGATTCAAGCGGTCGGTGGATTTCCTGGTAGACAACGATTTAGCCGACGATGTCCAGCTCTTTCCCCTCTCCCTTCTGCCGGGCACCGCATTCCGCGCCCAAAGCCGGAGCCTGGGGCTCCGTTTTACGCCCGCACCGCCCTACACGGTATGGGACACGCCCACTTTCTCTCACGAAGAGATGCTCGCGGCCATAGACTATGCCGAAGTGAAACTGGACGCCGCCTTCTATCCCTTTGCGGATCTGAACATCGCCTGGCGCCTGCACCCAGAGGCCGCGCCGCGGGATGTGACGACCCGCATCGGAGGACAGGAGATCTACATCAAACTCTACCTCACCGGCCCCCGCACCTCCCAGGAGCTCCAGGCCGTCGCATCGAGGCTGAGTCATCCCTACCAACTCTTCGTGGATCCGCAATTCACGGACGAGGCGGCCCTGTGCCGGGTGATCACGGCCCTGAGCGCCGCCAATCCCTTCACCCCCTTCGAGGTCGTATTTCTATCGCCTCCATACAGGCCCAACTGTAGCGACTTGCTCTCCGCCGTGCGGCTCAAGCGCCCCCATTTCCTGGATCTCGAAGAACGCTTTCTATATGACCGGCCCGGCAACCGGGCGGTAACCTTCACCATCGTCAACCAGGATCGCCAGGCGCGTCACTCCGGAGAGATGGAGCGCCAGGTGTTCTGGTGGCGCCATGGGGCGTTGCCCACGCGAGCGGAGTTGGACGACCTGCTGGCCGTTGACGGGGTGCTCATCGATTCGGCCCTTGCCCAGGAGGCGCTGGTGCAGTGGCAGGACCGGTTTGCCCCCCTGGCGAACGACCTGCCCCGGATCGCCTTCGCCCATCTGGCCCTTCAGCATCGCTGGCTGCTGCAAACCGCCCGCGACGAGTGGGCGGCGACCATCCTCGACCCGGTGGGGCGCATGGATTCGACATCGGCCCGATCGGCAAACCATCCAAGGAGCGTATCCCTGCCCCTCTCTGCGCCACACACAAAACACATCCAATCCTAATCCAATGCTGACATGCGGCCTTTAGCATCGGGCCTGTTCATTCCATCTATCGATATGGATCGAAATGGATCGATCATCGAAATCGATCATCGTCTTTCGAAAGGAGCGTGTCATGACCGCAGAGAAGAGCGCCATCGAAATTGCGACCCTGAACAAGACATTCGGCAAACGCAGGGCGCTGGACAAGGTTAGCCTGCGTATTTCGGCCGGCGAAATGGTGGCCCTGATCGGGCCTTCCGGATCGGGCAAATCGACCCTGTTGCGCCATATTTCAGGCCTGCTGGCCGCGGACCGCAATTCGGGCGAGATTCGCATTTTCGGCCGTCAGGTCCAATCCAAGGGCGCCGTGTCGGCCGACATCCGGCGCATCCGCTCGGAAGTGGGCTTCATCTTCCAGCAGTTCAATCTCGTGGGCCGGCTGCCCCTGCTGACCAACGTCATGGTCGGCATGCTGCCCAGGGTCAACACCTGGCGCAGCCTGGCGGGCTGGTTCACCCGGGACGAAAAGCTGCGCGCCATGCATGCCCTGGACTGCGTGGGGTTGGCCGAGTATGCCGCCCAGCGGGCCAGCACCCTTTCGGGCGGTCAGCAGCAAAGAGCCGCGATCGCCCGGGCCGTCGAGCAACGGGCCCGCATCATCCTGGCCGACGAGCCCATTGCATCGCTCGATCCCGAATCGGCGCGCATGGTGATGGAGTGTCTCACGGCCTTGAACCACAAGGATGGCGTGACCGTGCTGGTGAGCCTGCACCAGGTCCAATTCGCGCTGCAATACTGCCCGCGATCCATTGCCATGAAAGACGGCAGGGTGGTGTTCGACGGTCCCAGCGAAGCGCTCACCGCCACGGCCCTGCGCAATATCTATGGGTTGAAGTCCGCCGATTCCGATCTCGACGGCACCACGCCCTTGAGCAGGGGATTGCGCGGTCGACGGGTCGCCTTTGCGGCCGGGATCTAACCATCCCGCAGGATCGGGACGATCCGGCTCAAGGCGTTCGCCTTCTTATAAAACGGAACCCATCAAAAAAGCTGGAAAAAGGAGAAATCACATGAAAAAAGTGGTCCACGCGTTGATCCTGGGGCTGATCGCCGCAGTCGTTCTTTGGGCCGGCGCGGCTTCGGCGGAAGAGGAACTCAAAGAGCTCACCATCGGCATCATTCCCACCGAATCGTCATCCTCGGCCATGAAAGGCTTCGAGCCGTTCCGGGCGGATATGGAAAAGGCTCTGGGCATACCGGTCAAACTGTTCATGGCGCCCGACTATGCCGGGGTGATCGAGGGCATGCGTTTCAACAAGGTGCAGATCGCCTGGTTCGGCAACAAGTCGGCCATCGAGGCGGTCAACCGCGCCGACGGCGAAGTCTTCGTCCAAACCGTCGATGTATCCGGAAACCCGGGCTACTGGTCGCTCATCGTGGTTCACAAAGACAGCCCATTCAACAGCATCGACGACATTATCCAGAACGGCAAAACGCTCACCTTCGGCAACGGCGATCCCAACAGCACGTCGGGCTATCTCATCCCCACCTATTACGTCTGGGGGCAGAACGGGATCGATCCGGCCAAGCACTTCAAGCTGGTGCGCAACGCCAACCATGAAACCAACCTGATGGCCGTGGCCAACAAACAGGTGGATTTCGCCACCAACAACACCGAAAACTGGGACAAATTCTCCAAGGCCCACCCGGAGATGATCAAAAACGTGCGCATCGTGTGGAAGAGCCCCCTGATTCCAAGCGATCCCATGGTGTGGCGCAAGGATCTGCCCAAAGAGTGGAAAAGCAAAATCAAAGGTTTTTTCCTGGCCTATGGCCGCATCGGTGCGAACAAGGATAAAGAGCTGGCCGTGCTCAAGGAGATGAGCTCCGGATGGGCCCCGTTCCAGGACTCCTCCAATCATCAACTGCTGCCCATCATGGAGATCAACTACGCCAAGGACAGAATGAAGATCCAGAACAACGACGCCATCGCCGCAGAGGCCAAGGCGACCAAAGTGGCGGAAATCGACAAGCAATTGGGAGAACTTCAGGCCTACGGCAAGCTGATCCAAAAGTTCAATTAGCGATCGTCCGCAAATGGCCGGATTCCGGAAGAACACCCATCAGGACAAACCATGGCGGGGGGCGATTTTCAAAAATCCCCTCGCCTTCGATTCCCGGTGAGACCATCATGACCCACCTCGGCGACGCTTTAGACATACCGGACATACCCTTGGGCCGAAAGCTCCTGAAGTTGCTGGCCTGGCTGGTCTTTGCAATGATCCTGGCCTGGGCATGGCAGGGGGCTGAAATGCGGCCCCTGGATCTGCTGACCTACCGGGACAACATGGCGGCCTACCTCTCCGGGTTCCTCAAGCCCGATTTTACCGAATGGCGCCAGTACCTGCATCATACGGCCGTGACCATCCAGATCGCAATCTGGGGCAGTCTGCTGGCCGTGGCCGGCGCCGTGCCCTTCGGACTGCTTTCGGCCACCAATGTGGCACCGGTGTGGATCTATCAACCGGTTCGGCGCCTGATGGACGCCTTCCGATCGATCAACGAGATGATCTTTGCCATGCTCTTCATCAGCGCGGTGGGCCTGGGGCCGTTTGCCGGGGTGCTGGCCCTGTTCATGCACACCCTGGGGACCCTGGCCAAACTCTTCTCCGAAGCCGTCGAAGCGATCGATCCCCAGCCGGTGGAGGGCATCCGCGCCACGGGTGCCAACAAGCTACAGGAGATCGCCTACGGCATCATCCCCCAGGTGGTGCCGCTGTGGATCTCCTACGCCCTCTATCGCTTCGAATCCAATGTCCGCTCAGCCAGCGTGGTGGGCATGGTCGGGGCCGGCGGCATCGGCATGCTGCTGTGGGATGCCATCCGCAGCTTCAATTACGGGGCCACGGCCGCCATGCTGCTCATCCTGGTGGTCGTGGTGAGCCTGCTCGATCTGGGCTCGACCTACGTGCGCAAACGATTCATCTGATGCGGCCTGTGGGCGGTAGATGCGGACGGTCAGATCGAAAACAACGACTCCAGCGTCCCGCGTACCGCCCCGGGACCGGCCCATACCCGGTAATGACCCGGCAGGATTTCAACGGCTTCCATGAATCCGCCGGCCTCCTCCAGAAGTATCCGGCCGGCGGCAAAGTCCCATGGCTTCAGCCCTTCGTAAATCACGCCGCCCAGAAATCCGGCCGCCGCATAGGCCAACTCAGCCGCTGCCGCGCCCAGGCAGCGCGCCTTGCGCACCTGGGGCAGCAGGCCTTCGAGTCTGCGGGTCATGCGCTGCATGGCTTCGGGCGTCTTGCCGAAACTGACCGAAACGACCAAGTCGCTGGTGCGGGCCGCGCGGCAGACGCCGATCGGACGACCATTCAAGAAGGCTCCCCGCCCCGCCATGCCGACGAACATCTCCGCCGCCATCGGAAGAAACACCACTCCGGCGACCGGTCTGCCGAGCGGCAGGCCCTCGGGTGCGCCGTCCGCTGCTCCTTGCACGCCGCTATGATAACAGGCGATGGACACGCAAAAGAAAGGAATCCCGTGCCAGAAGTTCACCGTACCGTCCAGCGGGTCGACGATCCAGGTGTATTCACCACAGCCCGGCAATAGGCCGCTCTCCTCGGTGAGGATCGCATGGTCGGGGTATGCGTTTCGAAGGGTCTCCACGATGACGGTTTCGCAGCGGCGGTCGGTTTCGACCTTGATGTCATGAAGCAAGCGGGTGCAGCCGTCTTTCAAATTGCGGAACGCCTGGATCTGGATCTTGCCGGCATTTCGGGCTGCGGCGGTTGCCGCAGCCACCATGCGATCCACCAGATCGACCGGCGACCCCGCGTCGTGGATGAGTTGAGATGTGGGATTCATCCCGCTGCCTCCTTTCAATTCCCCGTGCGGAACACTTCCCGGCCGCCCACGAAGGTTCTCACCACGTCGGCGACTTTTCCCCGGTCGTCCACCATCACCAAGTCGGCGGCCTTTCCGGTCTCGATGGAGCCGGTAAACTCTCCAAGACCCGCGGCACGGGCGGGATTTAGACTGATCATCCGCACGGCCGAGGGCAAATCCAGGATGTTTTCCCGGCAAAGCTGCAAGGCCGCATGCAGCAGGGACATGGGGGCGTAGTCCGAGCACAGGATGTCGCCCAGCCCTGCCCCGATGGCGTCGCGACCCGAAAGATTGCCGGTCAACGACGCACCGCGCAGCACATTGGGCGACCCCAGGGAGATCAGCATACCGTGCCGGCGGGCGGCCGTGGCCGCTTCCAAATTCACGGGAAACTCCGAGAGCGTCACCCCCAGCCGGCTCACGGCGGCGACCTTTTCACTGGAGTCATCGTCATGGCTGGCCATGCAGATGGCATTGTCCCGGCAAATGGCGGCCAAGTGCTCCAGCCCGGCCCAATCGACCCGGCTGCTGGCCTCGAGTCGCCGCTCGATCAGTCGGTCCACGTGATCGGCGGACAGCCCGCGCGCCTTGGCGTAGTAGGCCCGGAAATGCCCCACATCGGTAAACTGCCCCTGACCGGGGGTGTGATCCATGATGGAGAACAGATGGATCAGCCGATCGCGAATGAGTTTTTCGACCGGCGCAAAGCCTTCGTCGTTGGTGATCTCATAGCGGGCATGCACATAGGTACGCGTGCGGAATTCATCTTTCCGCCCCTGGAGGTGATGAATCAGAAAATCTGTCATCTCGGCATTGCGAAAGGGCGGACGCTCATCGTTGCTGAGAAAGCAAAGACAATGGAAGATGGCGGTGACGCCGCAGGCCACCAATTGTTTGTCCAGCTCGTGGAGCGCCACGTCGATGGGAAACCGCCCGCCCGGCCTCGGCTGGATGGCGGTTTCGATGACATCGCTGTGGATGTCGATAAACCCCGGCATCAGCAGGCAGCCCTGCCCGTCGATATCGATGCCGCCGGATATCGGGCCGGGCCGGGTGGTGATGTCGCAAATGATTCCCTGGGTAACGGTGACGGCTGCATCGGGAAGTATATCGTCCGGCGTAACGACCCGGACATTGCGGATGATCATATCTGGGGGAGTGACATTGGCGGTGCTCATGAGTGGGTTTCCTTCTCCGGCATATTGTAGATGTCGTCCATCAGGCGATCCATGATGGAGCGGTCGTGAAAAATGGCGATCATGGTGGTGCCCTTTTGCTTCATCTCCACGAGCAGTTCGAGGACGACCCGCATGGCCGCCGCGTCGAGGGACGCCGTGGGCTCGTCGAGCAGCAGCAGCCGGGGAGGACGGATCACGGCCCGCGCCAGGTTGACCCGCTGCTTTTCTCCGCCGCTGAAGGTGGCCGGATAGGTATCGTGCAACCGGGCATCGATTCTGAGCCGCTGCAGCAGGGCACCGGCCGCTCTTCGCGCCTCGGATCGATCGACGCCCGCATGGACCAGCGGTTCGGCCACCACGTCGAGCACCGGCACCCGCGGCAGAACCGACAGAAACTGGGTGACGTACCCCATCTCCCGGCGACGCAAGGCCAGGATCTGATTTTCCGGCAGCTCGGTGAGATGGATCCGGCCAAAAGCTTCGGAGTCGTAGGTAATGCGCCCCGAACTGGCCAGGTAGGTGCGGTAGATGCATTTGAGCACCGAGCTCTTGCCATAGCCGCTCGGGCCGGAAAGCCCCATGGCCGTGCCATTGGGAACCGTAAACGAAATGGGGCTGAAGCCGACGATCTGCTTGCCGTCGAGCACGTGGGAGACAAAGCGCTTTTCGAGATTCTCTACAGTCAGCATGGCTCTGAACTTTTCGGGTTAGAGGACGGAATTCACCAGCAGTTGGGTGTAAGGGTGCTGGGGGTCTTCCAGGATCTGGTCGGAGAGCCCGGCCTCGACGATGCACCCGTGGCGCATGACGATGGTGCGCGACGTCAGCAGCCGGATGACCCCCAAATCGTGGGAGACCACGATGGTCGCCACGCCCAATTCCTGCTGCAGGGAGCGGATCAAATCGAGCACCCGGGCCTGCACCGACACGTCCAGGCCCGTGGTCACCTCGTCGAGCAACAATACGGCCGGTTGAGTGGAGAGCGCCTTGGCGATCTGCACGCGTTGCTGCATGCCGCCGGAAAAGTTCCGCGGCGGCTCGTTCATGCGGCGCACCGGCACCTCGGTCTGTTCGAGCAATTGCGCCGCCCGTGACTGCATGCGCCCGACATGGCGCCAGCCGGCCATCAACAGACGCTCTGCGATATTGCCGCCGGCGCTCACCTTCAGATGCAAGCCCATGCGGGCATTCTGATAGACGATGCCCATGCGCTCGTTGCGGATGCGGCGCCGGTGAAATGCACTGAGCGCGAATAGATCCTGGTCCGGATCGATGGCCAGCGCGCTGCCGCTCTGTTGGCCCGCCTTCAGATCGAGATAAAACCGGCCCGCGGTGGGCTCGAAATCGAAGTGAAGCAGCCGCACCACCGTGCTTTTGCCGGAGCCGCTCTCGCCGACCACGCCCAGCACTTCGTTGGGGAAGAGATCGAAGGAGACCTGGCGGCAGGCCAGGATCGACTTGCAGCGGGGGCACTGATTGGTCCCCTGGCCAGCGCCGGTGAGGTCGAAGCAATCCGGGCAACCGGGGCCGTATCGTTTGGTCAGCTCACGCACGCGAAGAATCGGTTTCAATTGGTTTTCTCCTCGGACTATCGGGATCCTTGGCGGTTTTGCCGGCTTCTCTGATCGCAAAACGCGGTATCCGAGCACGAATAGGTGCGCCGGCCACTCTCGTCGTCCACGACTTCATCCAGAAATGAATGGCCCGCGCCGCAGCGTTCGCAGCGGCGGCCATGAAAATCCTCGACCCGGAAAGCAAAGTCTTCGAAAGAAAGAGGCGTCACTTCGGTATGCGGCGGAACGGCGTAGATGCGCTTTTCCCGTCCGGCACAGAAGAGAAACAGGGCCTCGCCCCGGTTGAGTTTGGGCACATCCCAGCGAGGGATGGGACTGGGGTCCATGAGGTAGCGCCGGTTGACGATCACCGGATAGCGCGCCCCCACCGTGATCTCGTTGAACTTGACGATATCTTCGTAGAGATAGAGCCACATGCGGCTGTAATCCGCTTCGGCGTGCATCCTACGGGTCTTGCGCTCGGACGGCTCCACCAGGCGTAAAGGTTCTGGAATCGGTACCTGAAAGACCAGGAGCTGATGCGGCCCCAAAGGCGACTCGGGAATGCGGTGGCGGGTCTGGATCAGGGTGGCGGCGGCGGTATCGGTGGTCAGGGGCACATCGGTGACCCGCTGGACGAATTTCTTGATGTTGACCGCATTGACGCTGTCGTCCGCGCCCTGATCGATCACCTTGAGCACGTCGTCCGGTCCGATGAGCGCCAGGGTCAGTTGCAGCCCGCCGGTCCCCCAGCCCCTGGCGATGGGCATCTCCCGGGACCCGAAACCCACCTGGCAACCCGGTATGGCCACGGCCTTGAGCATCTTGCGACGGATTTCGCGCTTGGCCCCTTCGTCGAGAAAAGCATAGGAGTACCGATGGCGGTTCGAAGGCATGGCGTCGCGCCAGTCCGCTACCGGCGGCGTCGCTTCTGATGGCAGACCGGGTGTCATGAACGGATCTCCTCTCGTTTTGACTGACCGGCCTGAATGTTGCGCAGCCGATCCAGCTCCGACTGGAAGGTGACATAATGAGGCAGCTTGTAATGGTTGCAGAACCCCATGGACTCGATGCCGTCCACATGGGTCAGAACGAACTCCTGGTCCTCGGACGGCGTGGCCGGCTCGCCGGTGGCGACGGCCCGATCCAGGACGGCCATGGCGATGGCCTTGGTCTCGTTATGGCCGAAGCACAATCCGTATCCCAGGCTGAATCGCGCGGGTCCATCCGTTTCCCCGATGCGTGAAATCACTTCGGCTTCGGTCACCAGCATGTCGCCGACCGTCTCCACCTCGCCGGTCACCGGATTGGGGTACCGCAGCGGCAGATACCCCACCCGCAGTTCGCCGATGACCGGATGCACCGAGCCGTAGCCGCGCATGTTGGAGTAGGCCAGGGCCAGCATGCCGCCCGTTTCGCCGCGCGCCAGGGTCTGCAACTGGGCGCTTCTCGGCGCCGGAAAGGTGAGCGCCTGGCGGGTGATGTCCACGAGTCGATCGTCGTTTCCGCCGGCCGATGGACGGGGTACCAGCAACCCTTCCCTTCGGAGCATGTCGACGACCTTGGGGAAGCGTTCGGGCAGCGGGTCGATTGACTCGGTATCCTTGAACAGGCGGGCCATCATGCGGCGCGTATGGTCCGGCGATTCGTCCTGCAGGTCGAAATCCAGCAGCCGGAGCGTGTAATCCGGTGTGGGGCCGAGAAGCTGCCCGCCCGGGATGTCCTTGAAAGCCGCGGAAATGCGGCGGATCGGGCGCATGTCGTCGGTATTCATGGGTGCGCCGTATCCCAGGCGCGGCAGCGTGGTGCGATAGGAGCGCAGAATAAATGCGGCTTCCAGGGTATCGCCGGCCGACTGCTTGAACGCCAGGGCCGCCAGCTCCGGTGCGTAGAGCGACCCCTCGCTCATCACCCGGTCCACCGCGAAATGAAGCTGCTCGCGGATCTGATCGGGTTTCAGCAGTTCGGAGGCGCCGCCGGCCCGGCGGATCATGCTGAACTGTTCGGCATTTTCGATGGCGGCGGCACCGCCTTTGACGGCCACATACCCCATGTCGTCACCTCACCTGGATGCGCGTTGAGCGCGGCAGCGCCATCACCCCACCATCGGGCCGGACGAAAAAGGTATCCACGCCCAAAGGATAGTCGGCATTGACGTTCATCAATATCTCGTATTCCGTTTGAGGAATTCCGGCCATTTCCGGCATGATCCCGGCAGTCCCGGCGATACCCGGCCCGGACAGCCGAATCCGCAGTCGCTGGGAAACCGACGCCGGCGCCCTCTTTGTGCCCTCGTCTTCCAGACAATAGACCAGGGTAGCACCCTCCTCCGGAGATTCCGGACGGCCGCGTTTGGCATGTTCGACGGCCCCGTTGCCGCGGTCACCGACGATAAAGAGAAAATCGGCCCTTTCCGAGGGCCCGGTCGCCGCCCCGGTGGCCTGGACCAGCGCGGATTGGAGCGCCGGGGCACTATCGTTTCCGATGGCACAGAGGCTCACCTCGTGGTCCAGCAGACAACGGCCCATGGCCAGGGCCGAGGCAAACGGCGTCTCTTCGGCAATCCCCGTCAGTCGCGCCACCCGGCCGGGACGGCTCATGGCGTCAAGCAGGATGCGGTAATTCTTCTGACAATTTCGCTGAAGCAAACCCATTCCATTCCTCACTCGCACGATTCGCCCAGGGAATCGAAATCCACACGCTCTTTCTTCATGGAATCGAATCGCACCCGGGTGGCGGCGGCCAACCGGGACAGCCGTGCCGCATGTTCTTGCTTTGTCTGTTCGAGACGCCTGACGGCATCGCCGACCGAAGCGAGCATCTCGGCGCAACCGCGCAGTTCGGCCGCCTCCACCGCCGCCAGCAGCAGCGCCTGCTCCGGCGCATCGCCGCAAACCACGCCGCAGCCCGGCTGCCCGTCACACCGGACTTCCGCCTGGCTGACCAGCACCTCTCCCAGATGAAAGGGGGTGTCGAAGGGGTCACTCACGGTACACATGATCAGTCCGCAACGCGGCGCCCTTTGAACGACAAAACGGCCCGACGCCCAAAGGCCGTCGAGCAGCGCCGCGACCTGGCCGGTATCCGCCGACCCGATGACCCTGAGCAGACGGCTTTTGATGGTTTTCCCGCCGTTTGGCGCTTTCCGTCGATCTTCACTATCCGTATATTTCAAGAAATTTCTCCACATCCGACAAGTGTTCGAAACACTGCTCCAGGGCGGCGCGGTCCCAATCCCACCAGGCGATGCGCAGCAATCGGTCGGCGATGTCGGGTGCAAAACGCATCCTGACCCATCTTGCCGGCACACCCGCCACCACTTGGAAAGGCGCCACGTCCCTGGTCACCACCGCACCGGCGCCCACCACGGCACCGGTTTCGATGGTCACGCCGGCCATCACCTTTGCACCGGCGCCGATCCACACGTCGTGACCGACGCGGCATCTGCTTTGCCGGCGCCATTGAAAGAAGGCTTCGTCGTCCGACGCCGCAAAGCCATAGCGCCGGCGGCGGTAGGTGCAATGATGCTGGGTGACCCGCTGCATGGGGTGGTTGCCCGGGTTGACACACACATGGGAGGCGATCGAACAGAATTTACCTACGTCGGTATAGATGAGGGTGCCGTCGTTGCCGGCGAGATAGCTGTAATCGCCCAGGGAAGATTCCAACACCGTCCAGCCCGGACCGATGTCGGTGTATTGGCCGATCACCGAGGCCGTCACCTCCGCCGAGGCGTGTATCCGGGGTGATGGATCGGCGGCCGTGCCATTTGCGTGCCGAACAGTACAAGCTTCCGTCATAGCCCCGCTCCGTATAGTCATCATGGGGGAACTATCGGCCTGAACGGTTAGGAAGAGATTAGGGTTGGGTTAGAAAACGGAAAGGGCGATCAAAGGCCTGGGATAGAAGGTGTCCATCTGAAGGGTTCACTGATCAATTGTTTCAAATCCTTCAGCAGACCCAATTGGAACGGCTTTTAATCCAGGAGGCGACGGTTTCCCGGAGCCAGGCCGCCATATGGGGTTCGATGTAGAATTTCGGAAGCAGCAGCGCATCTGCGGCAGACAGATAGCCGGTTCGAACCGCGTAGCTCGCCAGGGCGGTATTCGGGTAGATGCGCGCGCCGATGGTCACCTTGACCATTTCCAGGTTTAAGGAATCTGCAAACTCCAGACTTTGTCGAATCGTGGCTTGGGTATCCCCTGGGAGCCCCAGGAGCAAAAACCCCATGCGCCGGATGCGGGCCTCGCCGAGCAAGTCGGCAATACGCCGTACATCCGCGGTGCGGAAGCGCTTGTTCATCTGTTCGAGGAGGGTGTCCGATCCCGATTCGAAGCCGAGGCTGACCTCCGCGCATCCGGCCGCGGCCATCGCCTGGACGAGTGATTTGTCCACTTTCCAGGGATACAGGATGCAACGCCAGCGAATGTTCAGCCCCGAGGCAACGATCGCCTCACAGAGCCGCTGGGCATAGCCGGTCGGCAGATTGAACGTATTGTCCACGAAGTAGAAATGATCATAGCCGGCCGCCACGAACTTTTCCAGGGAGGCGACCACCTCATCGATGCCCCGTTTGCGGATCCGCCGGCCCTCGATGGCGGCGGTGGAGCAGTAGATGCAGTCCAGGGGACAACCGCGACGGGTTTGAAACGGCATCCAGATCGACCCCTGGGCGGGGCTTCCAGGGAAAAAGAATCGCGGATCCGGATCGGGCAGACGAAATCGATCGATATGACCCTCGACGGCCGGTGGATTCGAAATGGCACGACTCGCGCAATGCAGGCCCGGGATGTCCGAGAGGTTGTCATGGCGCGCCAATCGTTCCAGCAGCATGACAAAGGAGGCCTCGCCTTCGCCCTGGATGCCCTTGTCGACCCCGAGATAGGCCAGCACCTGGGTGGGAAAAATGCTGTAGCCCGCCCCGCCCAGAACGATCCTCGCATTGGAAAACCGACGGCAGAGGTCGACGATCGCCTTGACCGGTTCGAGGAAAAAACGGGTGCCTTGGGAGGCCTGATCGTCGATATTGCGAATGGAAAGACCGATGACATGGGGCCGAAACGATGCAAGCAAAGGCACCAGCGATTGCTGAAGGTCTTCTGCGGACATGAGATTGAGTGTCGCCACCTCGTGACCCGCGTCTTCCGCGGCGCGGGCCACACACGCCATGCCGAGGGGCAGTACCGGCATGTTGATCGACTCGGTATTGTCAGCGACCATCAAGACGCGCACGGCCTATCTCCGTATCAGGGTTAAACGGAATTCAAGAGCGAAACATCTCATCCACCCAGGCCCGGAACCATTGCGGCTTTTGAAACCAGACGTAGATCCCTATCAGGGCAGTGATCGGAACAGGGATAATCGTATCGAAAACTGCAAGCGCCACAAGATAGATCAGAATTTGCGTTTTTAACGACATGGGCGTTCCTCCTTCAGCAATTCCAACTGAATACTATTCATTAAACCCGGCGCGGATGGAACAGGTGGCCGATGCCACACGCCAAGCGGTCGAGTGTCGCCAAAATGCACGGCGGGCGGCAAAACGGCTCGACCCGGAATGACTCAGTTGCCGAACATGGGGCCATCGGGTCCCAAGTGGCAGGAATAGCATCCAAATCCCCTTCGGGTGACCAGGCTGAAGGATTTTACCCCGAGGGCGTCGGCCATCTCCGGCACCAGGCGGTCGAGCTTGAGTTGCGTGGTTTCGGGAAATTTCGCTCGCTCCGGCCCCAGCAGCAGCGCCCCGCTGAGCCGTGGCAGATGGCCGGTGGGCATGCGGAAATTACCGGTATTTTCGGCGTTGCCATGGCATAGCCGGCAATCGATCCGGGCGAAGCGCTCGGGACGCCAATCGCGAAATACGGCGCCGGCCCTCGGCACCACCACCTCACGCATGTGGGCCTGACGCTGCACGAGGTTCATTTCGGGCCATGTCAGCGGCCTGCCGTCCGAACCGGACGGTCCCACACCTTTGGGATAGCATCCCGCGACGGCGATCAATGATATCAAAACAAAAACAGCGCGTCTTCCGGCGCAGAGATGGGCAGGCATGGCAAATCCCTTTCTCGAGAAGGTTGCAATCATCAGGAGTGGCCCAGAACCGGATGGGGCACATAAGGCGCCTGGAGGCGTTCCAACTCGTCCGGGTCGAGCTTGACCTCTGTTGCGGCCACGGCGTCTTCGATGTGGGCAACCTTGCTGGCGCCCACGATGGGCGCAGTCACCCCGGGCTGGTGCAGGAGCCAGGCATAGGCCAAACGCGCATTGCTCTCCTTGCGCTCGGCCGCCAGTTCACTCAGACGCTCGACCACGGCGAAATCGTGCTCACGGTAGTAAAGCTGTTGGGCGAACGCGTCGGTCCTGGCCCGCGTGGTGCGGCCCTCGATGCTGTCCTGGGCGGTGCGATTGCCGACCAGGAAGCCCCTGGCCAGGGGGCTCCAGGGAATCAAGGCCACTCCCATGTCCCGGCAGAGGGGGATCATCTCACGCTCTTCTTCCCGGTAGAGCAGGTTGTAATGGTTCTGCATGGAGATGAACTCGGTCCAGCCGTGACTGCGGGCGACATACCGGGCCTTGGCGAACTGCCAGGCCCACATGCTCGACGCGCCGATGTAGCGCACCTTGCCCGACCTGACCACATCGTGCAATGCCTCCATGGTCTCTTCGATGGGGGTGGCGTTGTCCCAGCGGTGGATCTGGTAAAGGTCGATATAGTCGAGTCCCAGGCGCTTGAGCGATGCATCCAGCGCGGCGAAAATCCGTTTGCGCGACAGGCCGCTGGTGTTGGGCGACCGCTGGGCCGTCTGTCCAAAACCGCCGGCAAAGGCCAGGTCCACGGGGAAAAAGACCTTGGTGGCGACCACTACCTCGTCCCTGCGGGTGAATTCGCGCACGAACTTGCCGGTCAGTTCTTCTGACGCGCCACCGGAATACATATCGGCCGTATCGAAAAAGTTGATGCCCAACTCCACGGCGCGTTTGAAGATCGGCCGGGCGTCGGCTTCGTCGAGAACCCACTCACGCCATTTGGAGCTGCCATAGGTCATCATCCCCAGACAGATGCGCGACACTTGAAGGCCGGTGCGGCCCAACCTCACATACTTCATCGTTTCCTCCTCAGTAACGTCCACCAACAGGCGAATGGGTCATTTGTGGATGGGCACGCCTTAACCCACGGGTTGCGACGGCTGGGTGTATCGATCCATCACCCATCCGTATCGACCGGCCGGCGTGCGGACATAAAACCATTGCGGAATGCTCTCGATGACATCCAGCACCTCGCCCTTGCGAACCTTTCCGGTGACAACACTCTCCCGGTCCGGCTGACTGCGCATATTAAGCTCGGCAGCCGTCACCGCCACCTGCCCGTAGAGCGCCTTGGGCGCCTCGCCGAAACGGTGGCGGGGCGGCACCACCACCGGGGATGGCGCAACCACAACGGCCCGGGGCTCATAATAAACGACCCGCGGAGGCGGTGGGGTGTAGTAATAGAGGCTGGATGCCATGGCGCCGGTCAGCACGCCGAAACCGAGACCCAGCCAGAAATGATCGGGTGAAGCGTGGTATACCCGCACATGGCTGTGGTGGCGAACATGGTGACCGTATCCGGGCCGGTAATGGCCCCGGCGATCGGCCACAGCCATGGGGGCAGTGACTGAAAATAAGAAACCGACAAGAACCAGGAATGCAATCAATTTTTTCATAACCCCTCCTGATCGGTCCATCTGGATCTTCATGTACGTGGTCATGAATATGGCCATGTGTTTTGCCACCGGCCTTCTATCGCTCGAAAGGCCGGTCAACGCTTGACAGGCGGCGATTGTGGCAAAAACGGCTGCGGGATGAATGGGAGATGGTGGATCTGCCTGCCCTGCATAAAAATAAAACTAATACAACCGTCCTGTTTTAGCAAGCAAGCGGTGGACACTGATGCCAACCGGGAATAGATACTACATGTAGACTGAAACGCTCTAAATCTGACAATATCGTGTGGTTGTGTCTTGACTTTCATATCTCATGCACGTAAAGCAGATCCAAGTGATATGCGGCCGGAAAACGATGGTAACGGCCCGTGTTTTTTTTAAGCGTGCGATGACGACTTGACCGGTTTGGTCGGGAAAAAGGCATCGACACACCCCCTGCCTCCAAAAATCACCTTAGATATTGCGATATATGGATATTGGTTCCAATGGATCAGAAACCCTACAGAACAGGAGGATGACCGCGGATGATTATCAGTTTTGTCAACCAAAAGGGCGGTGTCGGAAAAACGACCACGGCAATCAATCTGGCCGCCAGCCTGGCGCGGCGGAATTTCAGCGTCGTACTGGTCGATGCCGATCCACAGGGCAGCGCTACCCGGTGGCAGGCGGTTGAGGACAACCGGGCATTCGAGCTCTTCGATCTGCCGGACACGATTCTCGAGGAAGAATTCGAAATCCTCTCGGACAGCTGCGATTTCCTGCTCATCGATTCACCGCCCGGAAAAAGCGGCCGGACCCGGAGCATTCTGGCGCTATCCGACTCGGCCATCATTCCGGTCAGTCCGAGCTCCCTGGACATCTGGTCCTGCCAGGGCACCTTGGAAATGGTCAAGGCGGCTCAGGAGCAAAACCCCCAACTGAAGGTTTACTTCCTGGTGACCAAAAAAATTCCCGGCACCCGCGTGGCACGCGACATTCACGATGAGCTGGAGGTCTTCGGCGTCAAGGCGCTGAACAGTGAACTGGGCCAGCGCGTGGCCTACGTCGATGCCATGAAACACGGGGTCTCGGTGACCCAATTCGCATCCGGCAGCAAAGCGGCGGAAGAGATCGAAGCCTTGTGCGACGAGGTGCTCGACATGTCTTCCCGGGTATGGACCGTCACCAAAGAAGATTTCTACCCAGCTGCAGCCCTGGAGGAAGAAGAATCGGAAGTGATGCAGTCTTTCGACGAAAAGTCCTATATGCCGCCGGAGTGGCGGGATTCATTGGCCTGATCCCTTTAGCGTCATTGATCGGCTGAACGATGATGGCTCGGACCGATGACACGGCCCCATCGGTCCGGCAACGCATGACAGGAGGTGCACCGTGGCCAAGATAAAAAAACGCAAATTGAGCTGGAACAAATCCCCATCGCCTCAGGTGGTCGGCTACAAGCTCTACTGGACCGAAGGCGAGGGTGTCGATTATGACGCCAACTTCGTCAAGTTGGGCAATGTCACCGAGGTCGTGCTGCCCGACGATGTGAAGGCCCTGGCCGACATCAACGGTCCCATCGAATTGGGTATCGCGGCCATCGACGAGGTGGGCAACGAATCGGATCTGATCACGATCAAGCTGCCCTACCAGCTCAAGGTTCCCCAGGCCCCGTCGGAGTTGCGGCTCGATCCGCAAAAGGAATTTCATACGGTTCAGGCGTCCGACAGCGTCCAGAATAAACCGGAGCTCGAACCCAAAGCGAGCGGGCAAACCGGCGCAACCGATTCCCGGCCCGAACAATCGCCCCCCTACCCATGGGGCAAGGTTGCGCCTACATCCGCATGACGTCGATGACCACCCGGGCCAATTGCCCGCCCTGGTCCTCCTGCAGAAAATGCCCCCCTTGATGGGGGGCATGCGGAGATCGCAGAAACATTTTAGGCAGCCAGGGAAGAATTGGGACTGGATTCTATAATGATCCCTGAAGACGACCCGACATGATCAACCGCATCGTTGCCCTGCTGTTTCTCGCCTTCATGGGGATCTCCTCGGCCCTCTTGTTCGTCGTAGCGCTTGTCATCTGGCTGTTCACGGCGCCCTTCGACCGACGCCTCGTCTGGCTGCACCAGTTCACCTCGTTCTGGGCCTGCATTTATCTGTGGGCCATGCCAGCCTGGTCTGTCACGGCCGCGGGCCGCGAAAAGATCCGCAAGGAAGCCACTTACGTGGTCGTCTCGAACCACCAGTCGGGACTCGACATCCTCGTGGCCTTCCGCCTTTTCTTTCACTTCAAGTGGGTCTCCAAGGTGGAGATGTTCCGGGTGCCCTTCATCGGCTGGAACATGCGGCTCAACCGCTACATCAAAATCGTGCGCGGAGAACAGGAGAGCCGATGCCGGATGATGGCCGACTGCGAGCGCGCCCTCTCCCAGGGCTCGTCGGTCTACTTTTTCCCGGAAGGCACCCGCTCCCGGAACGGAGAGCTGAAACCCTTCAAACCCGGGGCCTTCATCCTGGCCCACCAGATGCGGCTGCCCATCCTGGCCATCGCCATCAACGGCACCAAAGACGCCCTGCCCAAGGCCAGCCTGAATTTTCACGGCCACCATCGCTTTCGCATCGAGGTGATCGAGGAGATCCCTTACGCCGCTTATGCCGCTCTGAGCGTGGAGGAGACCGCCGAAATGGTCCGGGGGCGGATCGCGGCCCATGTGACGTCCTGATCCCTCCAGACATTTCGCCGATCAATCCTTGATTCGCGCATTGGTACCCGGATGAAAACTGAAAAAAACGCCGGGAACTGTATAGTCCCCGGCGTTGAGGTTTGCCGTGCGCAGCGCCCTGCCGTGCCTAATTGGGTCGGGCGCCGGCGTAGCCGATGCTCTTGAGGGCCACTTCCATCTCGGCCAGAATGGCCGGATCGTCGATGGTGGCCGGCACGTTGTACGTCTTGTTGTCGGCGATTTTCTGGATGGTTCCGCGCAGGATCTTGCCCGAACGCGTCTTGGGCAGCCGGTTGACCACCGTGGCGGTCTTGAATGCGGCCACCGGTCCGATGCGGTCGCGCACCATCTGGACCACTTCGCGCTGAATCTCGGCATGATCGCGTTTCACGCCGGCCTTGAGCACCAGGAAGCCGATGGGCACCTGGCCCTTGAGGCTGTCTTCCACCCCCAGGACGGCGCACTCGGCCACGTCCGGATGGTCGGAGAGCACCTCCTCCATGGCCCCGGTGGAGAGGCGGTGGCCGGCCACGTTGATGATGTCGTCGGTGCGGGCCATGACATAGGCATAGCCGTCGGCATCGATGAAACCGGCGTCCGCGGTCTTGTAGTAGCCGGGAAACTCTTCCAGATAAGATTCGACGTACCGGTCGTCGTTTTGCCAGAGGGTCGGCAACGTTCCCGGGGGCAGGGGCAGCTTGACCACCAGGGCGCCGATTTCACCGGGGGCCAACTGACGGTTGTCGTTGTCCACCACCTGCAGGTTCCAACCGGGCACGGCCTTGGTGGGGGAGCCGTATTTGACCGGGAAGCGATGCAGGCCCATGCAGTTGGCCGCGATGGCCCACCCGGTTTCGGTCTGCCACCAGTGGTCGATCACCGGAATCCTCAAACATTTTTCCGCCCACTGCAGAGTGTCGGGATCAAGCCGCTCGCCGGCCAGGAACAGCGTCTTGAAATCCGCAAGATCGTAGTTTTTCATCAGAACGGCATTCGGATCCTCCCGTTTGATGGCCCTGAAGGCCGTGGGCGCGGTAAACATGCATTTGACTCTGTGCTCCGAAATCACGCGCCAGAAAGCTCCGGCATCCGGAGTTCCGACGGGTTTTCCCTCGAACAGAACGGTGGTGCATCCCGCCAGCAGCGGCCCGTATACGATGTAGGAATGGCCGACCACCCATCCGACGTCCGACGCAGCCCAGAAGACATCGCCGGGATCGACGTTGTAGATGGCCTTCATGGTCCACTTCAGGGCCACCATGTGGCCGCCGTTGTCCCGAACCACTCCCTTGGGCTCTCCGGTGGTGCCCGAGGTATAAAGGATATACAGGGGGTCGGTGGCGGCAACCGGCACGCAGTCATGGGGAACGGCCGCCGCCATGGCGGCATTCCAGTCGATATCCCGACCCGCGATCATCGGCGCCTTTTCCATGGCCCGCTGAAAGATGATGCATTGTTCCGGCTTGAATTCGGCCATGCGAATCGCCTC
>DHGT01000024.1:0-22720 GCA_002402905.1 Desulfatitalea sp. UBA4791
CTTTTGCTTCGGCAGCGGCAACGAGCCGCCGGAGACGTTCGTCAAGTGCCCAGTTGATAAGCTCATACCTCTGTGCAATTTTGATCTTTTCCATGCACAGAGTATAACATAAAATCCTAAATGTGACACTAATTTATTGACAAACCCTAAGAAAAATCCGACCGGCTCACTGCAGGGGTGATTTAAAATCGCTCGCTTATTCCCATTGGATTTTCATGACCAGCGGTGTGTGATCGGACAGGCGCTGTCGGTCATAGATGAATTGGGCCGATACTTCGATCGCCATCCGATCGGCACCCGCGCTCATGATGATATGATCGATGGCAAAGGGGTATTTTGGATTGTGGGGAAAAGGGTGTTTCCGGCCGGACCGTGCCCGTTCGAGGTCGGCGATGGGATTGAATCGTTCGGTCCCTTTACGGCAGTGCCACAATCCTGTGGCCGGCTGCTCCCAGGTGCAGCATTCGCTGTCGTCCCAAGCCTCCCACACCGGATCGCCCAATCCGTCCAACTGGCGGTTCACATCCCCCAAAACAATAAACTCTTCACCGGCCGCCGCCCGGGCATCCATCCAGGCCTCGAGCCGCGGCACCTGTTCGGCCAATCGGCTGCACGGCGAGTCGTCGCCACGATACTCCGGATCACTATAGGAGCAACCCGATTTCAAATGAACGCAAAGAAGATGCACGGTCGTCCCAGGTGCGGCACTGGAAATGAGCTCTATATGAACGCCCCAGCGCTCATAAGGGCCGATCGCCAGAGAATGAACGTCCGGCCTTCGCCTGTAGATTATGCCGTGCTTCGCTTTCAGGTCCTTGCGGATGGCAAATCCCGTCCTTTGCATTCGCCTGGATTGGCGGCCTTCCCAGCATCGGCCGAGCGCAATGTCCGGTCGCCCTGAGATTTCGATGTGGTATTCGGATGCCTTGAACACCCGCCGTGCCGCCGTGTGATTCTCAACCTCCTGGAAAGCGATGATATCTGCTTTCAAATCAGCGATGAACTTTTGGAGTGCATGGTAGTCAGCATTCTTTCGCGGCCTGCATCCGGCCTCATGATGCGCCGCGAGGTGCTCGATGTTCCAGGTACATAGGGTGAACGTCGGCAGGGTATTCGCGAGTAGCGGATGGGCCATTTCCAAACAACATAACCATAAAATTGCGAAATAGAGAAACTTCATCGACGCTCCCGTCAACGCATCCGGTCAAAAACCAAATCGGCAAACAGGTTATTCGAGAATGCTTTGAAACTCAATTGAAAACCGGTAGGTGAATTGGGTTGCCAAACCGGCGTTGCCCCAAATTGATGGTCTATCTCGATCGATCTCTGGTGATGAAAAAAGAAGTTGACAAAGCGCCCGTTTGAATTTAGAAGCATATACTTAGTTAGAGAGCGCTAACTATTTTTTAAGTACCTTACGGCTTGCGGCTCCCATGGGGCGCGCATAGAAGTGAAGGCGCAACAGGATGCGTACAGCATCAAACCTGTTGCGCCTTTTGCGTGTCTGGGGCCATGCCGTGATGAGTGCACCGACGATTCCTTCCGCAACGGAAATAAGGGAAAAATCTGCAAAGGAGAAATTCGAATGGCCCTCTTTTTCCTGAAAAATCAAAAACTTTTTTGCACAATCGGTATGATTGTTTCCGCAATTTGGCTTTATCGCCCGTTGCACCCTCAGCACACTCCTCTTTTATCCAATCCAACCGGTCTGAGTAAATGCCCGGCATTCAAAAGGACTTGACCAGGCAATACGTTCGTAAAATGCGCCGAACCTGAAGTTTAGGATTCCTAATATTGCTATGGTAACCTTGCGGCCAATGACCCGACATGGGTGCATGGGAAGCGAAGGTGCAACAGCGCTCAAATCAAACACGATGCGAGCGCAGTTGCACCTTTTTTGTTCCATCTCGGACATCGGCGCAACGTTAACGAGCCTAACGTCATCTCATAATTAGAAAAAGGAGAATTGCAAAATGAAGAAATGGGTACTGCTGTTGACGTGTTCAGTGTTGATGGGAGTGACAACAGCCGCATTGGCGAAGGACAGCGCCGAAGACGGAAAAAGCCTCGAAGATCGTGTCCGATTGCTGGAAAGATCCATCGGTGGGGCAACAGCGGGCAGCCGCTGGTGGGACCGCATTCAGATCAGCGGCTTGGTAGAAGTGGAGGCCTATTACCAGGACGCCGACACGGCGGATGACAGCAGCGATGTGGACCTGTCCACCGTGGAGCTGGCCGTGGATGTCCGCATCATCGACCACGTGGACGGCCACGTGCTGTTCAAATGGGAAGATGACGATTTGTTCGTGGACGAGGGCTTTATCACCCTGACCGGTACCGACGCCTTTCCCGCCTACCTGATCGCCGGGCGGCAGTACCTGCCCTTCGGCCGGTTCGACACCCACTTTATCACCGACCCCAACACGTTGATTCTCGGAGAAACCAACGAGGGATCGGTGGTGGCCGGCTACCGCATCGGCGGCGAGTTGGTGGACATCTCGGTGGGCGCCTTCAATGGAAAAATCGAGGAGGCGGGCGAAGACGACCACGTCGACGGCTTCGTGGCCGGCGTGACCGCCCAGCCCTTCGAGGGGTTGACGCTGGGGGCTTCGTTTATCTCCAATCTGGCTTCCTCGGAGGCCTTTTCCGAGGTGGTCACCGACCCGGTGGCCGACCTGGTCGGCGGCTGGAGCGCTTTCGTCACCTTCGAATTCCTCGACCGCTTCCGGCTCATCGGCGAGTATGTGTCGGCCCTGGATGAATTCGAAGCAGGCGAAGTCTATGCCGATCCCAACGAACGCAAGCCCGCGGCCTGGAACGCGGAATTCGGCGTCATGATCGTCGAGGATCTGGAGCTGGCCGTGCGCTACGGCGGATCGGACGACGGGGCCGACTTCCTGCCCGAAAAGCAGTACGGCGCGGTCGTCAACTGGGGCGTCTTCAGCTACACAAACCTAGCTCTGGAATATCTGCACGACGAATACGAAGACGATGCGGAAGAGACCGATACGGTCACGGCCCAATTGGCCATCGAATTCTAAATCCCGATCGATAGCGATACGAGCCGATGGCGCGACCCCATAGGCTCGTATCGCCAACCCTCGCCCCTGCCATTTCCCCTGACCTTCGGGTGATAGGTCGGTATGGACTTGCAACGAATCCATTTCAAGAATCCCGACGAACGGCCGAGATGTTCTTAGGATTCCAGCGCTGTTTCTGATCACATCCCTATAAACTTTGAAGCCCATCGGTTGCATCTTCGAGGCCAATGCCCTATATTTGCACGGCGTGCATTGGCGGACAGGTGATCTGCCGATTTGAATCACACAAACCATCGGAATCGAACCGTCCCCGCAATCCGGTATTTCCGGCCTCGGACAAAAGGTTGTCTTCATGCGTATAGTTATCCATTTAATATGGGCCGCCGTGATTCTTCTTATGACATTCAAGGCCGGCTATGCAGCCGATAAGATTGCGGTCTTTGTCAGCATCCTGCCCCAGAAGTATTTTGTCGAGCAAATCGGAAAGGACCGGGTCGAGGTCCAGGTCATGGTGCAACCCGGCGCCAGCCCGCATGCCTATGAGCCCAAACCCACCCAGATGGCGGCCCTTTCCAAAGCCAGGGTCTACTTTGCCGTGGGTGTGCCGTTTGAAAACGTGTGGTTGAAAAAATTCGCCGCCGCCAATCCTGAAATGGCCGTGGTTCATACCGATCAAGGCATCGAGAAGATGTTGATGACCGGGCACCGTCATGGAGAAGAAGGTCATCACGAAGCGGCCCGGACGGACGAGCATGGCCCAAGCGAACACGATGCCAACCAGCAGGCCCATGCCGCCCCTGATCCACACATCTGGCTCTCGCCACCCTTGGTGAAAATTCAGAGCCGCACGATCACAGATGCCCTGCAGACCACCGATCCAGTCCATGAGGATGTTTACGAAGACCATTTTAGGCGCTTCACCGCCGAGATCGATCGCCTCGACGCGCACCTCAAAAAGACCTTCGCGGGCAAAGCGGGTTTGCGATTCATGGTGTTTCACCCCTCCTGGGGTTACTTCGCGCACACATACGGGCTCGAACAGATGGCCATCGAGATCGAAGGAAAAGATCCCAAGCCGGCTCAATTGAAGATGCTGATCGAAGAAGCCAGGAAAGATGAGATACGCGTCATCTTTGTTCAGCCTCAATTTTCCACAAAAAGCGCCGCGCTCGTGGCCGATTCGATCGGTGGCCGGGTGGTGTTCGCCGACCCGCTGGCAGAAGATTGGCTGACCAATCTCTACGATCTGGCCGACACCTTCCAAGCGGCCCTGAGGTAAGATAGGAATGCAACCGTGAACGATCCGATTGTCGACATCCAGGATGTCACTTTCGCTTACAACGGCGAAACGATTCTGGACTCAGTGAACCTTGCGATTCCACCAGGCGACTTCATGGCCATGATCGGTCCCAACGGCGGTGGCAAAACCACCCTGCTCAGATTGATTCTGGGCCTCCTGAATCCGCTCCGCGGCACCGTTCGCGTCATGGGCCGATCCGCCCGACAGGCTTCGTCGTCGGTGGGCTATGTTCCCCAGAACGTACATATCAACAACAGTTTTCCCATCACCGCCATGGATGTCGTGTTGATGGGCAAACTCGGTCCAAAAACGAGATGGACGCGCCGATCGGCCTCCGACCGCAAAGAAGCACGCGACACCTTGGAAAAGATGGAAATGGCGGCCTATGGCGACAAAAAAATCGGAGAGCTGTCGGGCGGCCAACGCCAGCGGGTCTTCATCGCCCGGGCTTTGGTGACCCGGCCCCGGCTGTTGCTGCTCGATGAACCCACGGCCGGCATCGACACCAAGGGACAGGCCGATTTCTACCGACTGCTCAAGGAGTTGAATCGCGACATGACCATCGTCGTGGTCAGCCACGATCTGTTGGCTATCTCGCGTTATGTCAAATCGGTCGCCTGCGTGAACCGTCGCCTGCACTATCATGACCAGGCCGAGATCACCGGCGAAATGCTCGAGACCATGTATCCCTGCACGGCCGAAGAGGTGTGCCCCGTTGAACTGGTCGCCCACGGCCTGCCCCACCGGGTCCTGATGGAACATAAGGAATAACGGCGATGATCGAGGCCCTCGAATTTGACTTCATGCGCCACGCTCTGGCGGCCGGGCTTTTGGCCAGCATCATCTGCGGCATCATGGGCACTCTGGTCGTGGTCAACCGCATCGTCTTTTTATCGGGTGGCATCGCCCACGCCGCTTATGGCGGTATCGGCATGGCCTTCTTTTTCGGCTGGCCTTACCTGGTGGGTACCATCGGGTTTTCATTCGCCGCCGCCATGACCATGGCCGCCGTGACCCTTCGGGCCCGGCATCGCGCCGACACCATCATCGGCGTGATTTGGGCCCTGGGCATGGCCTTGGGCATTATCCTGCTCGATCTGACGCCGGGTTACCATGTGGATCTGATGAGCTATCTGTTCGGCAGCATCCTGACGGTTCCGGCCTCGGACCTCTACATCATGACCGGTATGGGTCTATTCATCACGTTGGCGGTGATGTGTTATTACAAAGATCTGCTGGCCATCAGCTATGATGAGGAGTTTGCCCAGATCCGGGGGGTACCTGTCAAAACGCTCTATTTCGGGATGATCGGGCTGCTGGCCGTCACCATCGTGCTGGTCATCCAGGTCGTGGGGTTGATCCTGGTCATCGCGCTGCTGACCATCCCGCCGTTCATCGTGGAAAAATACGCCAAATCCCTGCTCCAGATGATGGTCGCATCCAGCGTGCTCGGCGCCCTTTTCACCGTCTGCGGTCTCTGGCTCTCCTATCGGTACAATCTGACCTCCGGGGCCGCGATCATCCTGGTTTCGAGTCTCGCCTTTCTCATCTCGCTGATCTTCGACCGTCTGAAGCTCGGCATGGCGCGCAATCGAAAACCCGGTTCGACCCGCTGAATGCGGCCACGAGTTCCCAAGATCGAGCCCGATTGTAAGTTGCGCATATGCCTGGATGGGTATAATAGTCTGGTCCCATCGAGGTCCCATCCACCCTGATTCGGACACCGGGAGAAATAGTCATGGCCCTTGCTCCTCGCATCCGTCTTCGCTTCGGCCCGAAGCTGTTCCTCAGTCATTTTGTGGCCGTGCTGTTCGTATCCGGCAGCATCGGCACCTTTTTTTATTTCAACGCCATCGAAAGTTTGATGCAAAGTCTGCGCTCACGCCTTCAAAACAGCGCGGCCCTGTTGAGTCAAAGCATCGACGCGAGAGAGCTGGAGAGCATCCGCACTGCCGCCGACATCGAATCGGCGATTTACACCAGCACCCTGGAAAAACTGCGCCGGTTGCGACGCGCCAACCCGGATATCGCATTCCTCTTTATCATGCGCAAGGAGGCCGACCGCATCACCTTTGTCATCGATTCCGACGAAACCGAAAACCAGGCCTTGCCCGGTCGTGAATACCCCGAGCCACCCGACCTGCTTCAAACCGGATTCCACAGCCCCTCGGTGGACGACAAGCCCTACCGGGATGAATGGGGCGTATTTCTGTCAGGGTACGCTCCCCTGCGGAATGGCGAGGGACGCTATCTGGTGGGCATCGACATGCGGGCCGACGAGGTGGACAACAAGCTCGCCCAGCTCAGGATGACCGGCCTGGTATCGTTGCTGGCCTCCCTGCTCCTGGCGCTGCTGTTTGCGCTCTATCTGTCGAGGGGATTGGCCTCGCGCATCAACACGTTGATCCGACGCTGTCAGCAGGTGGCCCGGGGATGTTTCAATGAAAAAATGGAGATGCGCACATTTGACGAATTTGACGATCTCGTGGACGCCTTCAACACCATGGGTGAAGAATTGGAAAAGGCTCGCCGCGATGCCGAACACGCCATGGTTGAATTGCGTGACGCCCGCGACCACCTGGAGGTGCGCGTTCGTGAGCGGACCCAGGAACTCGAAACGGCCCTTGAAAAGGTGCAGGTCCTCAGCGGGTTGCTGCCCATCTGCTGTTCTTGCAAAAAAATCCGCAACGATAAGGGATATTGGCAGCAGGTGGAGCAGTTCGTCTCCATGCACACCGGCGCCCGCTTTTCACACGGCCTGTGCCCGGAGTGTGCCGCAAAGATGTATAGCGATATCCTGTCGAGAAAAAAAGAGTAGATATCAACCGATGGTCTTCTTGACGATCCCGAGCACCTTGTCGGGATCAAAGGGTTTGGCCACAAAAGCGACGGCATCCTTGACGGCGTGATCGCCGTCGATGCCGCTGATCACGATCACCGGCGTATCCCGCAATGCCCTGTCCTGCCGCAACTTCCGGTAAAATCGCGGTCCCCATTCACCGGGCATCTCAAGGTCCAACGTAATCAAATCCGGCCGTTCGGCGTGCACCAGCTGCAACCCTTCCATGCTGCTGCTCGCCGTGCAGGTCACATAACCGTTATCTTCGAACAAGGCTTGCAGATACTTCACGATGACCGGATCGTCATCGATGATCAATATTTTCTTCGGCATCTCTCTTCTCCCAGGCGCTAACGCACATGGCACTGTGCACAGGCAATGGGTCCCTTTTCCTGCGCCACATGACACCCCTTGCAATTGTTATGAAAAGCCTTGCGCAATCCGGGCTTGCTTCCAACGTCCTTGAGTTCGTGGCAATCGGCACACATCTGGTCTTCGGAGGATTCCCCCTCCAACTTCTGTCCCGATTCATCATAGAGATGATGACACTCGGCACAGTCGTCCAGTCCCGCCATCTCGTTGTGGGCATCGTGCTCGAAAATGGCCGGCGGCCGCTGGGGCCGGTCGAAGGCGCCGTTGTCGACCAATTCCATGTCCTCCTGACCAAAAGCGGTGCACACCGCCACGGCAATGGAAAGTATGGTCATCCCCCAAAAAAGCATTCTGTTCATGCGGTCCCATTCCTTCCTTCAACACCCATGTCCAAGGGGGGCGAAACACCCTCGAGACCCGCCGTCCGGCTATGGGTTTTCGGGCTTCTCCATGCACTCGTAGATAATATCGCCGAAGAACTTGATGTCCAGCCCGATCTCATAGTGATGAACGATGTCGTGCAATCCACTGTGGCAGTTGTGGCAGGGTGCGATCAATGTCTCGGCGCCGCGGCTCTTGGCGTCAAAAAGTTGCTCGGCCTTGACCCGATTACCCGCCATCCGCTTGTTTTTGTAAGGCGGGCCGCAATTGATCACGCCGCCGCCCGCCGCGCAGCAGTAATTGTGCTCGCGGTTGGGGTGCATTTCCACCAGCTGCTCGCATATCTGCGACACCACGTACCGGGCCATTTCATGCAGCCCGCCGCCGCGTACGACATTGCAGGGGTCGTGGAGGGTGACCGGCTTGTCGTATTTGCGCGCGATGCGGATCCGGCCCGATTTGAGCAGATCATGATAGAACTCGATGGCATGAACGATGGGAATCGGCGGCATGGCCCATCCCAACCATCGGTTGCCCATGTCGTAAACGGATCGAAATGCGTGGCCGCACTCGCCCATCACGATCTTCTTGACCTTGAGGCGCGCGGCGGTTTCGAAATGGGCCCGCTTGACCCGCCCCATGATCTCGTTGTCGCCGCTGAACATGGCCATGTCGCTGTTGTCCCAGCCCATGCTGGCCGGCATGGTCCAATTCACCCCGGCAGTGTGCATGATCACGGCCGCCTGATAGATCAACTGGGCCTGGAACTTGGGTTCCGGCGCGATGACCGAATACATGATGTCGGCGCCTTCCTTTTCAAGGGGAATGCGCAACTCCGGGATCTCCTCGCGTGCCTCGTCTTCCTGCCACTGCAGGGTATCGATCCACTCGTCGCCCTTGACCCACATCTGGTTCATGGTGGCCGCGTGGCTGTGGGCCGTGTCCTGCAGGTAAAGCGGCGTGACCCCCAGTTTGTGAATGATCCGGCGCACCATGCTCATCATATAGGCGATATCGATGCCGAAGGGGCAGTATTGGACGCACCGCTTGCACAGGTTGCACTCGGTATGGGCGATCTGCGCGGCCCTACGGATAAAAGCGGCATCCACGCGACCTTTGGCCTGAATCATGGGCCAGATCGTCTGCTTGACCTTGCCCACCGGAGAAAAACGGGGATCTTTGTCATTCGACAAGTAAAAATGGCATGCATCCGAGCAAAGTCCGCAGTGAATGCAAGTTTGGATGTAGGCCTTGAAACGCGCACCTGTCTCCGCACCCAACACGCTGTTGATCACTGTCTGGATCCGTTCGGGGGTCAACCGGCGCACACCGACTTCGATACCCTCGTCCAGCTCTTCGCTCTTGGTTGAATCTTTATCCGTCTCGGCCATTCTTTTTCATGTCCCTATTGAGTTGGGTTACGGTACGACCCGGTTTTCGGATCACCAGTCGCGGGCATGCCGGACACCGCCGAATTCAGATCCCATATAAGCCCGTGTCAGCCATCCCAGGAGCATGTGCCCCAAGCGCGTAAACGGCAGAAGGGCCAACATCAATTCGCCGCTGAACATATGCAAAATGGTCATCCAGGCCCCCTCGGTCCACTGGTGATAGGCCACAAACCCGGTGAGGAACGGTGCCGCGGTCAGCAGCAAAATCAAATAATCCGAAGAGTCCGTGACGAAGCGCACCTCCGGTTGGGTCGAGCGCCGCACCGCAAAAAAGACGCAGCAGGCGATGACGATAGCGCACATGATGTCGGCCAGCACATCGGGCAAGGCCCACCAGGTCAACCCCCAGGCTTCATCCCAGAGAACGATGTGGGAAAGCAGAAAAATCGGTGTGATCAGCAAAAAGAGGTGAAAAACGAATGTCACGACGGTCAGCACCGGCATGGTCCGCCAACGCACCGTACCGAAAGGCGTGAGCCAGTGGACGATCGAACGGAGGCCGTATCGCCAACTCATATAGGATGAAATGAACGGTTCCCGGTTGCGGACCAGTATCAGCAATCGGATCAGGCGATAAAGCAACCCGCCCAGAAAAACGATAAAGGCCGCCCATGCCAATGGCCCGGCAACAAACTGATATAATGCATGCATCGGGATGGCTCTCCATTCATGCTGTGGTCAATTCGGCGTTTATCCTGTCCGAATCCCCTTTGAAAAGGCCTATTCCGCAATCTTGTTAACGGAAATGACACTTCGCCGGTAGATACCCTTATCGAGGCTTCGGATCAACAACCGTGTGTCGTCGGAACTGAAGCACGGTTCCCAAACCATGTCGCAGGCAGTGGACCATAGGCGGTCGTTCACCGCAACCGTGTATCGGCCGTCGATCTCCACCTTTGCTGCGACGGCGTTTCCATCCGGAGAGAAGACAGGCCGCCACGCCATTTCAAAAGCATGCTGCCAGGCCCGGCCATCGACGACCACATGCCATTTCGCCCCTTCCTTGGCCAAGGCCGCCACCCGTTGGCCATCAGGGCTGAATGTCAGGTCGGTGACCATGGTGCCGAACGTCAGCGGCCAGGGGGCACCATCCACGGCAACGGTCCAGCGGCCGTACTTGGGGGCCACGATGGCGGCCAGGCGGCTGCCATCGGCGTTGAATTGCTGGCGCCAAAGCTGCACGAAGGGCTGCGGCCAGATCGTTCGCCCGTCTTGCGCCATGACCCATTCTCCCTTGTTTCGCACCGGGGCCACGACGGCGCCACTGGTCGGATGAAAACAAGGCGCCCACACCGTCGAATAAACCTGGGGCCACAATTGCCCGTCAACGGCGATGGTGTAATCATATAGATTGAGGCGCACCTCGGCGGCCACATGGCGCTCGTCGGGACTGAACGCCACGTGCCACACATTGACAAACATCGGGTCCCAGCTCTTGCCGTCCACGGCCACACTGAACGTGCCCTCCTGGAAGGCGTGCACCTGCCCCGAATCGACCGACCTCACCTGTACCGCCGCAGCCGTGCTGCGTCCAGACGGACTCAAGGCGAAGTATCCGATATCTGAAAAATCGGATTCCCAGGCCTTGCCGTCGACGGCCATGGCATACCGGCCCGCCTGCTGAACGGCGACGGCCAGATGGGTGCCATCGGCGCTGGCCATCGGATTCCAGGCATAGTCGTAACCCTCGGACCAGGTCTCTCCGGAAATGGCAACCGTCCATTGGCCGCCGTCGGAAATCAAGGCGTAGGGGCGGTTGTCCGGCGTGAATCTCAGGTGCCAGATCTTGTCCGCAGGCGCTTCGGACCAAAGCGTGCCATTGATGCAAACATTGAACGCTTCGTCGACATGGACGATGGCCGCAACGGATTCACCGTCGGGGCTGGCGTATAGTTCTTCCACCCATTCAAAGCGTTGGGACCAATCGGAAATATCAATCTCTTTGTGGCCGATATCCCAGTCCCAACTCTGGTTTGAAACCATTTGACCTCCTTGCCTGCTTCAAAGAGGGTGGATACACCCGCTGGAAATTGCCGCTGACCTTGTCATCGAAACGGGTGGGTTGAAGGCTGAGCGGCGGTGAACGACGGAATAGGTATTGATATTTCCGATAAAAATATCGTGACTAGGGTGGATCAACCAGGAATAGAAGTCAAGCCCAAAATCACGCGCCGACGGCGCCATTTTCCGGTCCACGGGCCGGATCGATACCTGCTGCGGTGATGGGCAGGCGGACCGAAAAGAGCGATCCGACGCCTGGAGTGGAGTCGACTTCGATGCGGCCTTCGTTCTTTTCTAGAATTTGCCGGGTGATGAACAGCCCCAGCCCGCTGCCCCCCCGTTTATGGCTGATGAAATGGGGCGTGAAAATGCGTTCTAGGGTATCACGATCCATGCCCTGGCCGTTATCGCTGACTTGGAAGATGATCTCCCCGTTCTCGGACCGGACCTGCATGTCGATGGCGTGCCGCTTGCCCGGGGCGGTGTCCGTCAGGCAGGCTTCGAGGGCATTGTCCAATATGTTGGTGAGAATGGTCTGCAGCATGGCTGGATCCACGCTGGCAGCCGAAAGCTCGTCGGAGACCGCCCAACGCCATCCGATCCCGTGCCGGACGGCTTTGGGTTCAAACTGTTCGGCAAGCTCGCGTACAAACGAGGCCACATCCACCCGCTGCCATTTCAGGTCCTTCTCTTTGGCATAATAAAGGATATCCATCACCAGACTGCGAATGCGGGTGATCATCTGGCGCACCGCGTCCCACCCCTCGCGGATCGCGTCCGAGTCTGCCTTGGCGACCCCGCGATCCACCAGATACATGCTACCCTCCAGGCCGGTCAGCAACCCTTTGATGCCATGGGAGACAGACCCGATCATCAACCCCAAACCGGCGAGCTGCTCCTGCAGCCGTCGGATCTCAGTCACATCGGTCGACATCTCCATCACATGGGTGATATGACCGGCGCTGTCGCTGATGGACGCGGTCTGCACCAGCATGCGCCGCGTACTTCCGTCGGGACCGGCTACGTCGATTTCCACCTGATGGGGCCGACCGTCCTCGAAAGTCCGGGCCACGGGGCAGTCGCCGCAGACCGCTTCTCTTTTGCGATAAACCTCGTAGCAACGCGCCTGCTCGCGACCGCCGAAATCTTCCCGGAAACGCCGGTTGGCCTCGGCGATGCGGTAGTCCCGATCCTGGACGGTGATGTAGCAGGGGGCCTCATTGAACAGGAGTTGATAGCGATGGCGGGCCTGCTGCAGTTCGTCCTGGAGGCGCCGGATCTCGGTCACATCAGCGGCGATCTCCACCACCAGCGCCACCTGGCCTTGGGCATTGCGGATGGGGGCGGTATGGACGATCACGGGGGTTTCCGTGCCGTCCGGAAAGAGGACCGTGGTGCTGACCCGCTGGCCGCGACCCGACTTGAACGTGGTCTCGGCCGGAGACGGCTTTTGCGACTTGTATATCTCCCCGCTGGAATGACCTTCCGGCGGGCCCCACTTGGCAATGTAACGCTGATTGGCCGCCACCACCTTGTAATCGGGAGAATGGATGGAAACAAAACAGGGCAGATCGTTGAAGCAGGCGATGCCGCCGTCCAGATCACCGGCAATGTTTTGCATGGCCGTGGTCAATCCTTCCAGGGCCTGCCCGACCGCCACCCATCTTTCGGCGGCCACCAACCGGGCCGACTTCTCCTCCACCAGCCTTTCGAGATTTTCCGTGTAGTCGCGCAGTTGTCGGCGCATGAGGATTCTATCGTTGGCGCGTTTGAGGGCGATATCCAGCGCATCATCGTTGATCGGTTTGGTGACAAAATCGGTGGCCTCCAGCTTGAGGCATTTAATGGCCAGCTCCATGTCGCCGTGGCCGGTGAGCATGATCACTTCGGTGTCGGAATCGTCCTGTTTGATCTTCTGAAGCAATTCAATGCCGTCCATGATCGGCATCTTGATATCGGTGATGACGATCGGTGGACGCTGTTCGCGAAACAGATGCAGCGCCTCTTTACCGTCGGCTGCCGTGACGACCTCATAACCAAGGTCGGCCAAGGCGATTCCCAGGACCTTGCGAATGCCCTCTTCGTCATCGACAAGCAGCAGTCGTTTATCCATGGTTCGCTCTCTGGCTTGAATATGCAGGGTTGAATGCTCAATGCGGCTTGGCCGGAAGTTTACGACGACCGGCCAAGCACCGTTTGGGCCAGGGCCAGCAGCGCCTTGGGATCGGGTGGTTTCTCCATGTAAGCTTCAGGGAAGGGAACCGGGTCCCCGGTCTGGGCGTTGAGCATGGCCAGGTAATGGCCAAAGGTCTTTTCATCCACTGCCGAAAGCATGATGATCGGAATGGCGGCCAAGCGCGCATCGCTCTTCAACGCCTTGTACATGGCCGCCCCGCCCTCGCCCGGCATCATCACATCCAAGATGATCAAATCGGGTCGCAGCGCCTCGGCCCTGGCCAACCCCTGCCGGCCGTCGCGAACGGCCACGGCGTCAAACCCGCTGGTTTCGAACAGCGTGGTCATAAACAGGCGCATATCCATCTCATCGTCTACGATCAAAACCGTCTGTTTCTTCCCATCTGCGTTCACGGGGCTGCGATGGTCCTTTCGGTCAAATGGCGGCCTCGTCCAAGGCTTTGTCGGGATGGTTGACCGAGGCCACCGGGCAGGCCGAGCGCAATACGACTTGCTCCACGGTGCTGCCCAGCAACGCGATCTCCGGATCGATCTCCCGGGTGTGGTGGGCCATTACAATGAGGTCGGCCTGACGCTCACGGGCCAGCTTCAAAATCTCCACATAAGGCGCGCCCTCCCAAACCTGCACGGTGTATTTTTCGTATCCCTTGAGCAGGGGCAAATAGTCGTTTTCCAGCTTGCCGCGCGCCGCGGCGATGCGCCCCTCGATCTCCTCCTGGGCCTTCACATGCCCGGCAGCGGTGATCTCCAGATCCAGGGCATGGAAGATATGCAGATTGGCGTCCACCTCCTTGGCGAGTCGGGCGGCCCATAAAAATGCGGCCTTGGAGGCCTTGGAGAAGTCGATGCCCACCAGGATGTTGGAAAAGAGTTTCCAGCAGGTGGTGCACGGCCGGCTGATGATCACCACCGGGCAGCGGGCGGCCTTGGCCACCTTCTGCATGGTGCTGCCCACCACGCTGCGGTAGCGGGAGGCCCCCACGTCTTCGGGACGGGTATGCGCGCCCATGATGATCATATCCACGTCCTCTTCGCGCGCCTTGCGCAATATTTCGCGGTGCGGCACACCCACCGCCGCCTCCAGGACGACCCGGTCGGCATCCTTGAGCAGTTCGCCGTAAGTGTTGCGCATCTCCTCCTTGACCCATTCGATGTAATCGGGGTCCATCTGTTCATCCTGGCCGGTGCGCACGTCGGTTACAAAGGGGCTGAATCCGCGCGTGGGAATACCCAGAACATGAAAGATGATGAGCTGGGCGTCCCACTTCAGCTCGAGATCAAAGGCCACCTTGGCCGCGTTGTCGCATACCGGAGAGGCAGTGGTTGCAAACAAGATCTTTTTAAACATGGCTCAGCTCCCTATCTTGCATTCCCGGGGGGTGCCGTGAAAACTCAGCTCCCAGGCGATGCTGTCGATAAATTCAAAGAGGGTGTATGCCGTTTCGAACGAAAAGAGATCCACCCGGTCGCCGAAAACAACATGCCTCAACGGCCCCAGGCGCAGGGGCATATCTAAAAGAAAACTCAGATCCAGGGAACGGATCTCTTCGGGTTGGTCCGGCTGTTCGGCCCGCACCCCATGCAGACTGTTGTATATGTCCAGTCGCGGCTTACCCGGATAGCCGACCATTTCCACGGTCTTTGACAGTGCCAGATGGTCGAATGCTTCCCATCGGCAGCCGTCCGCCGGGCATTCCCGGTATCGTTCAATCAACGACGGGTAAAATTCCCCCAACCGGATCAAGTCGGGATAGGCCGTCAACAATCGAAAAACGCTGCGCAAGGTGCAGCCGTCGGCCAGCCGCACCTGATGCCCCAGGCAGGCCAACGGCGCTTGCACCAGGACCCGGGCTTCGGTTCTAAGTCGCCCACCCGATTGCAGCTCGACGAGGTTCATTACCAACACCTTGGCGGTTGGGGCCCATCGCCGTGCGAAAAGGCCGTCGGACAAGTGCCCGCATCACTCTTCAGGGCGCAGATGCTCGGGCACCACGACCATCTTGAGCAGCAGCGGTTTGAGAAACGACCAGCGAATACCGATATGGTAGATCTCTTCCATGTCTCGAATGGCATCCCAGCAGTTGTGGCAAGGAGAGACCACCAGCTTGGCCCCGGTGGCCAATATCTGGTCGCGCTTGACCTTCAATCCCACATTGCGCGCCTCCCGGTAGCGGCCGATACCGTTTAGCCCGCCGCCGCCGCCGCAGCAGAAATTGTGTTCACCGCAGGGGGCCATCTCGCGGAAATCCTCGGCGATATAGCTCATGATCTCGCGGGCGCAGCTCCTCAGTCCGGCATTGCGAATATAGTTGCAGGAATCCTGGTAGGTGACTGGCTCCTTGATGCGCTTGGACGGATCGATCTTGAGTTTGCCGGTGCGCAGCGCCTCGGCCACCCACTCCACGTAATGGAAGCTTTCGACAGGCGTGCGGCCGCTTTTCAAACCCGCCCAAAAGGGCCCTTCGATGACCGTGGCGCGATAGGCGTGGCCGCATTCGGTAACCACCATGCGCTTGGGCTTCAACCGATCCATGGCCGCGTAGACACTCTCCACCTGCTTTTTGCAGCCCTCCCAATCGCCGGCAAACATGGCCAAACTGGTCTCTTCCCAACCCTCGCTGGGCACGGTCCAGTTTTCACCGGCCAGGTGGAACAGGATGGCCGCCTCGGCCAGATCCTCCGGGTAGTGTTTCACTTCGCGGGCATTGACTGTATAAATGATATCGGCGTTGGGTTTGTCCACCGGAAATTCCAGCCCCGGCCAATCCTCTTCGTACTCTTCGCACATCCAGCCGCAGGTCTCCACCCAATCCTCGGTGGTCACATCCATCTGGGCGCGATAGATGCGGTGCATGCCGGAACCGATCTTGAGCTCCCAGGGGACGAACCCTTGGGAAAAGCATAGTCCGCGGACGTACCCGAACATCACCCCCATGTCGATGCCGAACGGGCAGTACATGGCGCAACGGTTGCAGCAGGTGCATTTGGACCAGGCCGTGTCCATGACATAATGCATGAAGGCATTGTCCACCTGCCCCTTGCGCCGCACCAACTCACCCAGGGTCGATTGAATCTTGTAGGAAGGCACCTGCTCCGGATCGCGCCCGTTGGCCAGGTAAAAGAAACAGCTGTCGGCGCACATGCCGCAGTGCGCGCAGATCTCCAGCCAGGTGCGCAGCCTCGATTTGAGCGTCTTCTGGAGGGTGGCCCACAACGCATCACCGTTCACGTCGAGCTGCTTCATCTCTTCATAATACTGCTTGCCGCTCTTGTCGGCCAGCAGCGCCTGCAGCTGATCCACCGTATCCACCGGCTTTTTATTGCAAAGTATTCCTTCAGGCATGGGTGATTCCTATACCCGCTTCGCGGGGGGAGAATAAATTATGAAAGTTAACGATAAAATTCCTTCATTTTGAAACATGCGTCCGATCAAGCGGCCTTCGCCGGCATCCTTACCACGGCAGCCCGCTGCTTTTCATGCCGCCGCGCTTGGTACCGAAATCCATCCCCAACTGGGCCCGCGACAGGAAAAAGAGAATGAAATGCGACAGCTTGGTCAAGGGGATGGCCACGAGCATGATCTCTCCGCACAAGATGTGGGCGATGAGCCAGAACTTGTAATCTCCCAACTGGTGATAAGCGATGAACCCCGTCAAAAACGGCGCCACGGCGATGAGAATCAGGACGATGTCGTAGGTCTTGGTCAAAATTCGTACTTCCGGCAAGGCGATGCGACGCAGTAAAATGAAGACGGCCGCCACCATCACGGCCAGGGTCATGACATCGGCCACGGCCTCGGGCAGCGAGGGCAAACGAAAGCCCCAACGCTCTTCGAGCAGCAGGTTGTGCCCCAATAAAAACACGGGGGTGACCAGCAGGCAGACATGAAAGGTGAACACCAGGATGGTAAATCCCGGGTAGAAACGCCATCCATGGGTGCCGAAGGGGATCAACCAGCGAACGATGGAACGGATGGCGCCCTTGAGGCCATAGACGACATTTTGACCGTAGGCCACGCGGTCCATCTGCCAGTTCAACCCCCGGATATACCAGATCGCACGCCAGATCACGCCGACGAAAAAAACCACAAATGCGAAGATGGCCAGCGGTCCTGTTACAAATTCGTACATCTTTTGACTCCTACCGCCTTTTCAGGCCTTGTCGATATCGTCCGCCCGCTCTCCCCTAATCCTCGTCTCTTCCATTCAAGAACCGCCAAAACGCCGGCATGCCGAGCAGGGCCAACACCATCAGAATGTAAATGATGTTTTTCGTGTGGAGCATGAACTCCTGAAGGGTATGAATCGTTTCCACTAATTGCCTCCTTGTTGCCCGGCGGTCGATCAATGCGCCTCGTAATCCGGATGGGCGTAGAGAATCGGCATGCGCGTCACGATGAAGCGGAAGGCCAGCACGCCGATGGTGACGATGAATACGGAGATGCCGATCTCCATCCAGTGGGGAAAGTAGCGCTGGTCGGACGGCAAATACCAGTTAAAGGCCACCAGGCAGATGTTGAACCGGTTCACCACGATCCCCAGGACGGTCCAGGCGGCCGTCCAGCGGATGATGGTGGTGTTTTTCTCGCGAACGCCCACGGCATACATGAAGGCCGGCAGGGCCACGAAGCCGAGCAGTTCGACCAGGTACCAGGCCCCATAACCGGTGGCCAGATAGTGCCACTGGTTGTCCGCGGCGATGCCGATCACCTTGATGAAAAAATAACCGGCCAGGACCCAGGCGGCGGCCTTGCCGAAACCCAGCATGACCACGTTCTTGCCGGCCAGATGCTCCTCGTCCATTTTGTCCTTGAAAAATTTATGCGACAGGCCGCTTTCGAAGATCACCATGGAGAGCCCGGCAATGATGCTGGTGATGAAAAAATAGATGGGAATATAGGACGAGTACCACAACGGGTGCAGCTTGGCCGGCGCGATGAGAAAGAGCGCCCCCAAAGAGCTCTGATGCAGCGTCGAGAGCATCACGCCGAAGATGGTCAGCAGCAGGGTCAATCTGACCACCAGGCCGCGGGCGCGCTTCAAGCCCAGCCACTCCATGGCGGCCGGAGAGAATTCGATGAAAAGGACCGTGAGGTAGAGTGCCACGCAGGCGGCGACCTCGAAGAGCAGTGACGTGGTGCCCTGGGACACGAGAAACGGGTAAGGCAGGCGCCAGGGCCGGCCCACGTCGTAGTGCAGGGCCAGCACCACCAGGGCATACCCCAGGAAACCGGTGAGGATGGCCGGCCTGACGGCGGCGTGAAACCGCTTCATGCCGAAGATGTAAACGGCGGCTGAGGTCACGTAGCCGCCGGCCGCCAGGGCCACACCGACCAGCAGGTCGAATCCGATCCAGATGCCCCAGGGGTTGTCATCGGACAAATGGGTCACGGTGGACAATCCTCCGGTAAAGCGGAGCACGGTAATGATCAGTCCGACCACCACGACGATCCCGGCCACCACATTGAATGGGGTAAGATATCGACTGGTTGTCGGGGTTGGTTCCTGGGTCATGGAAAGCCTCCTGACGCCCCGTGTGTCATCGGGGGTGTTCAAACGCCGTATGGGCACGCTGTGATGCAGCGTCCTGTCCGCTGCAGCCGAATAATTCTACCTTGCTTGTTTACGCCTGGCCCTCGTCACCGCTGCCGGTCTGGCCCGTGTCCTGCCGGGCCTTGGCCGCCTCCTCCAGGGCCTTTTTCACTTCGCGCGCAACGGCCGCGTCCTCATCCTGCTTCGCCTTTTCCATCGCCGCCTTGAGGCGACCTTCGGCCTCGTCCCGGGTTTGCGCCACGGCACTGGCCACGGCGGCGGCCTGCTCCTCGGCGGCGATTTTCTCTTTTCGTTTGTTGATGGCGTAAATACCGGTGAGCAGCACCGGCCACAATCCGATCACAATGGGCACGGCCCCCAGGGCGCCGGAAGTGAATTCACCCGCCGCCTTGTTGCCCAGGTCCTCCCGCAAGCCGAGGGATGCAAAAGGCACTCCGGTAAGGTAGAGCCAGCTGGTGCCGCCCATCTCATGCTCGCCATAGATGTGGTCCAGGTATCGCTCGGGAAAGGTATGGATACGGTCCCGGGCCACCCGGATCAGTTCGTCGCGTTTGCCGTAAACCAACGCTTCGGTGGGACAGGCTTCGACGCAGCCCGGCAGCTTGCCCTCCAGGATGCGCGGGTGGCACATGGTGCACTTCATAATCTTGGGGTCCAGGGCCTTATGATATTCATAGGCCGGCACATCGAACGGGCAGGCGACCATGCAATAGCGGCACCCCACGCACACATCGGCATTGTAAATCACCGCGCCCTCGGGCGTCTTTGTGAAGGCCTTGACAAAGCAGGCCGATGCGCAGGCCGGTTCCAGGCAGTGGTTGCACTGCTTCTTCACAAAAACAGGCGGCCGACCGCTGCCGTCGGGAAAGTGCTGGTTGACGATGGTGTAAGCCTGGGCCGTGGTGCGCCGCTGCTTTTCCAGGACCTTCAGATCGTCGAACGGGCGCTCGGGCGCGGGCAGTTCGTTGACGGTATTACAGGCCGCTTCGCATCGCCGGCAGCCGATACAGCGCGTCATGTCATGCAGTACGGCATTGCTGTCGGCATACCCTTTGAATTGCTTGTTGGAGGCAGCCCGGGCCGTCTCGCTTGTGGCGCCGACCACGCCTGCGGCGCCCATCCAACCTAAAAATTTCCTGCGTGAAATCGACATGCGAAATACCCTCAATTGTTGCGCTGCGATGAAGCGCGTTTGGCATGGCAGGCCGTGCAATCACGATTGGCCGGCTTCTCGATCCCCATCTGTTCGTGGCACAACATGCACTGCTCGTGATAGGCCGCCATCAATCCCGGTCGCGTAAGGTTCAGCGCATCGGAAGTGCGTCCGTGACAAGCGCCGCACTGAGGCGGCTTCAGCGAAGCCGGGCTGTTGTGGTGGCACCCCTGGCAGAAGGTGGTCGGCTGGGTGTGAAAGGCAGCGGCCAGACCATCGTTGCTCACCAGTTCGGAAAGTTTGCGCACAATCTGGCGGTGGGGCATCTTCACCGCTTCGTAGGCATCCACCAGGTGGTCGATGATCACGGTTTCGGGGATATCCTCGACGGCTACCGGCGCCGGGGCTTGCCGGCGGGTTTCGATCAGTGCTGCCGCCATTTCACTGGCCAGCATTTCGTAGCCGGGACGCGCCACCGGCGCCTCCTGGGGCATGTGACACACCTTGCAGGCTGCCTCGCCGGCCCAAACCTTCTCCGCCGGCATGCTGGCGTGACATCCGGCACATTCCGTCCGCAGTTGCCGCTGGTTGTGGCAGCCCACACAGCTCATCTCCGCATCCTGCTGATGCATGGCCTGAGCCAGCTTGACCATCTTGCCATCCGCATGCCCCTGGATGGGGTGGCAGCTGGCGCAGGAGGTCAGCTCGGCATGATGGCAAGTGCGGCAATTCCGGGCAGCGCCTTCATGTTTGAGGTGGTCGAAAGGCACCAGGGCCATTCGCGGTTTCTGCGCGTCGACCTTCTGATCTTCCCGGTGGGCCTTGACCAGGGTCATGTCAGGTTGGTTGCGCTCCAATCGCGGAATGTCGGTGATCTTGGCGATGAGGGCCTGCGCCTCGGGATCATGGCATCCGGCACACTCCATCGGACCGGCATTCTTCTTCAGGGCGGTCAGATCCCGGTGGCAACCGATGCAGTCCAGATGGGCAGCCTGGCGATAGGCCATGCGATTTTCTTCTGGTTGGTCTTTGTGACAGTAAAGGCAAGCGCCCTCCTTGCCCTTGTCGTAGTAAAGCTGCTTGGTTTCTGGATTATAGGCGTGATGGCAGCGCTCACACTTATTTTCGTTGGCCTTGGCATGCCGATAGTGCAGCGATTTGTCCAACCCGATGCCGGCCCGGATATTTTGCACGGCCTTGTCTTCCACATGGCACTGCCCGCAGGTGACCGGACCGGAAGGCTTGTCCTGCTGGCGGAACTCGGTGTGGCAGGCGATACATCCACTGTGATAGACGTCCATCACGGTCTGTTTGTCCGTGTCTTCCGTGCGCTGATATTTGAGCGATAGGAACTTCTCCCCCTGGGGATGGCAGGTCAGGCAGTCCTTTTGCTCTTTGGCCAGCGCCTCCGTATGTTTGTCATGGAAAAACACCACGGGGGGCCGCTCCAGGGGACCGAACGCCTTGAGTCCGTCAATGGTGACGATGTCGGCCCGGCCCGGGTCCGCCTCCGGCGGCGCCTGCCGGGCCACGGCCAGCGTAACCAGCCCTGCCGTCAGCAGAAGCAATCCGAACAACAGAAAAAAACGCTTGAGGTGTCGATTGAAACCCTTGCCCATTGTTGTGAGTCCTTGCATAGACACTCCTTGGCACAGGGGTGCGTTCAAACGACGCACCGGGGATCCAACACCTTGACCGCCTCGTTGTCGTCGAGCAAATCTTGCAAGGTGGTGTCATCGTAGACTTTAAATACAGCGGTTTTGGCACGCTGCCACAAGCTGGAAAATGCGCACTTGCCGACAAACGGACATTTCCTGACGGAGATGCAGGCCATGCATTCCGCCTCGGCCATCTCTTTATGAACGTGCCTGAGAATCTCACCGACGGTGACCTGTTCCGCTGGTTTGGTGAGCAGGTAACCGCCGTAGAAGCCCCGTTTCGAGGCGACCAATCCACTGGCCTTGAGTCGGTAGAGAATCACTTCCAGAAATCGATGGGGGATCGCTTGGGCGTCGGCGATCGTCGATATCTTGGTCGGCCCTGAACCTTGGCGTTTGGCCAACTCATAGACGGCCCGCAAGGCATACTGGCCTTTTTTGGTCGGCGTCAGCATATCCGTCTCTCATCGACATTAGGCCCGTCCTGGCCATTTTGATCATTTTTGCCCGGGTGCACCGGATATCGTTGGCCTTTCGCTTGCCTCGCGGGGTGGTCCACTTACTCGACCCAGGCCGCACATAACGCAAATGATCCTTTTCGGACGGATGGGAATTCGCTTCACGGCTTCTTGACTCATATAGTCAAGATAGTACTGAACCGTCAAGTTTTTTCTGAATATCATTAAGCCGACTGAACGAAAATTAGACCTGGCTGGACCGAGCGATTCTAACTGAATGCCATTCATCAAATCCGGCCCGGGTGGGGCAGGTGGCCG
>DHGT01000024.1:22754-34035 GCA_002402905.1 Desulfatitalea sp. UBA4791
CCTTCAGGGTGAATCACATTCAGTTAGAACTGCTGGGCTGGCCGCCGACGGCATGTTTCAAAACACAACGGCAGTGTCCGGCCACAAAAAGGTAAAGTGGCTATTTGTAGATGGGCATTTTCTATACGTATGGTTACGAAGGATCCTGAATCGAAGGCAAACGGATCTCAAAGGTGCTTCCCACATCCTTTGTGGAAGTCACACTGATTTGCCCGTGGTGATTTTCCACGATCTTGCGGGCCAGCATGAGCCCAATGCCCGTACCTCGACTGCCCTTGGTCGTAAAAAAGCCATTGAACAGGCGCGCCTGCACCGCCTCATCCATTCCCCCGCAATTGTCGCTGACGCGATATTGAATGCCGTCTTCCTCTAACTCGACCGCCAGTTCAATGGCAGGCTCCCCGCAGCGACCCAATTGCTCCTTGCAGGCGTCCAGGGAATTGGCAACCAGATTGAGCAGACAGCGGTTGATGGCCTCAGGCTCCATGGGGATGGGCGCCATATCGTCCGGGCACCGGATGGCCATGCGGACATCGAACATCTCAGCCTGGGGGTACATCAAATCATAAACCGACCGCAGGGGCACGCGCGGATCGGTCGGCTGGAACTTGGGCGAAGCCGGCTTGGCGATATTGAGCAGATCCAGACTGAGTTGTTCGATGCGTTCCACGTTATCCCGAAGCATGCGCCAACCTTGCTTCAAGTAGTCCTGGTTATCCAGCTCGAAACCCTTTTCCACAACGAAGGCGCCGCCTTTGAGCCCGCCGGTGATATTCTTGATGGCATGCGCTAGACCGGCCACGGTTTCTCCCATGGCGGCCAGGCGCTCGGCCTGGATCAGACGGCGGCTCTTTTCCTCCACCATCCGCTCCAGGTTCTCGGTATAGTGGCGAAGCTGTGCCCGAAGCGTGATGCGCTCCAGGGCCCGCCTGAGGGCCACGTCCAGGATGTCGTCGTCGATGGGCTTGGTGATGTAGTCGGTGGCTTCGTATTTTAAACTTTGAATGGCCAGATCCGTGTCGCCATGGCCGGTAATCATGATCACTTCGGTTTCCGGGTTGCGACGCTTGAGCACGCGCAGCAGTTCGATGCCGTCCATCCCCGGCATCTTGATATCGGTCAACACGATCGGGGGGCCGAGTTCATCGAAAAGGGCCAAGGCCTGTCGGGCATCTGCGGCGGTGTGGACGCGATATCCGCGGTCGGCCAGGGCGATGCCCAGCACCTTACGGATTCCCTGTTCGTCATCGACCAATAAAATGTCTGTCGTCATCGGCTTTTCCCGGATAAACTCATGGGTGACCCTGTCCTCGGGTCTACTGATGTTCCTATGTCTCCGACGGGATAGGGAACTCGATCAAAAAACAGGCCCCCCCTTGGGGGTTGGGCCGGGTGTAGATCCGGCCGTTGCACTCCTGTATAATCCCATAACTGATCGAAAGCCCCAGTCCGGTGCCCTGTCCCACCTTCTTGGTGGTGAAAAAGGGCTCGAAAATGCGCTCGGCAATGCCGTTGGGTATGCCCGTGCCGGTGTCGCAAAGGCTGACCGTCACGCGGTCGTCCGTGCGGGTGGTGGAGAGCCTGATCCGGTGGCTGCGATGGTGCCCCGGCTCGGCGGCCATCCGCTCTTCGATGGCGTCACGGGCATTGATCAACAGATTGATGAACACCTGCTCCAGGCGGCCCGGGTCTCCCATCACCATGGGCAGATCCGAGGTAATTTCCCATTCGACTTCGATGCCGCGCACCTTGAGCTGCTGACTGAAGATATCGAAGGCCTGGCGCAGGATATCGTTGACCTGCACCGGTACCAGTTCAGGTCCGCTTTTGCGGCCAAACTGGCGCATGTGGTTGATGATCTTGGTGGCCCGCTCGACATGGCTGTCGATCTCTTCGGACATGGTCAGCAGGATATCCTCTGCGATGGGCGCCTTATTCCGCAGCTTGCGCATGAAAAAACTGCTGGCGGTCTTGATCACCGACAAGGGTTGGTTCAGTTCGTGGGCCACGCCGGTGGCCATCTCGCCCAAGGTGGCCATCTTGCTGGCCTGGATCAACTGCTGTTCGGCCTCCAGACGCTTGGTGATGTCGCTGATGGTCACCAGCAGCACCTTTACACCACCATACGCCGAGGGCGAAATGCGGATCGTCACATAGCGCGCCTGCCCCTCCTTGTCGCGATGTTTGGCCCGCTCGATCACCGTCGCCGTCTTCAAACCGGCCGCGGTCACCGGGTCGGGCCGATCCCAGAACAACTCCAGGAAAGAGGTTCCCACTACCTCCCCGCGCAGAAACCCGTAGACGGCGCCGACGCTGGCGTTGCAGTCCAGGATGGTCCACGTCTCCGGGTCGAGCACGAACACCGGGTTGGGGATGTTATTGAAAATGGCGTGATACTTCTTTTCCGATTGAACCAGCTTCTCTTCCAACTGCTTGCGTTCGGAGATGTCCAGATTCATCTCCATGGCGGCGATGATGTTGCCATCGGCATCCTTGATGGGAGACGTGCGCACGATCCAATGCCGTATAGTGCCGTCCTTGTCCACGGCCGACTCCTCGCTGTAATGCGGCAGCCCGTCTCGGAAAGTCATCTCCACCGGGCATACGACACATTTGGTGTCGCGCCCTTTGTAGGCCTGGTAGCAGAAGGCGCCGGGCTGGGGCTTAAACCTTTCGGCGAATTCCCGATTGTACTCGATAATCCGGTAGTTGCGATCCTGGACCGTGATGATGCAAGGCACCGTCCCGAATAGATTTTGATACTGATTGCGCTGGCGGTTGAGGGCCTGGGTCTTCTCACCGATGGATTGCCCCATCTGGTTGATCGCCTGGGCCAACGCCTTCATCTCGTCGTTCTGGTCGATCTGGACCTTGGCGCCGTAGTCCCCGCTTTCGATGCACCGCGCGCCCTGGATCAGGCGCTTGACCGGCTCCGTCACGAAACGCAGAATGATGATCACGGTCATCACGGCGATGCCGACGAACAGGCCGACCGCCAGCAGGATCAGGTTGCGCTGGTAGACAGCTGCTTCGCGGTCCACATCCTTGAGCGAGACCACCAGGTCCAGTGCCCCCAGGACCCGTTTGTCGGCCGGGTGCACATGGCAGGCATCCGTGGCGCAACCGGGTTCATTGTATACTGGGCTGATGATCCCCATCATGCGATAGCCTTGATCCGAGCGGAGCAGGCGCACCCGTTCGGTCAAGGGCACCGATACTTGGGGCGGATCGACGTTGTGACAAATATCGCAGGCCTCGGCCTTGATGTTGGTCTGCCGTTCTACCTCTTCGGAACGGTTGGAATACTTGATCTCACCGGCCTTGTTGTAAATACGAACATTTTCGATGTCGTTCTGGCGCGCGACGTTGTTGATGATTTGTTGGATGTCGTCCCGGGAGTTGAGCATCATGGCATAATGGGTGCCCAGCCGGATGGTGTTGCTCAAGCGGTCCATGTTTACGGCCAGATCGTCCATGGCCTTCTGTTGCAGATATTGGTAGTTAAAATATCCCCAAATGCATAGGCACACGAGCATGATGCCTGCGACGCTGATCAGCAGTTTGGTGATCAGGCTGTTGCGCAATTTTCTAAAAAATGCGGCCATTGCAGCTACCTTAAAGGGTATCGAACGTCAGAGGCTGTGATACACTTGATGGCGGTGTTGATGCCGTACGATAACCGATTCCCCGCAGTGGGTCAACGTCGTGGGTTTCCCATGTACATCCAAACCCCTTGTCATGCCCGCGTGTCCATGTTATGGACTGCCGATATCCGACCCACTGGAACCGTGCCGCCAAGGCCAATGCATCGCCGCAAGGAGGTTGATCCCATGGATTCTTTGAACCGCTTCGCTCCCTTTGTCGTGTTAATCGCCCTGTTCGTCGTGCTGCAGGCTGCATTGATCGGCCTGGACTGCCGTCAAGGGCCGGCTGCCGTGGCCGAGGCGTTTGCCAAGGACTATTACTACCTGGACGCCGACATGCAAGAGTGGCTCTGCGCCGGAGAAGCCGACAGCGGTGACAGCGTCCAGGCATTTCTGAACCGAAAAAGCGACGAGGCTGCCCAGAGAGGATTCGATGTCAGCTATCTCCGACACATGTTCACCCATATCCATACCCAGACCCTCTCCCAGGATGCGGAATCGGCCGTCGTTCATCTGACTGGAACGACTCGCGTGGCCATCAACCCGGTCTTCATGGTCGTCGGCAAACTGTTTCGCATCGGCAACGATTATCCCGTCGATGTCACCATCGAGCTGGTCAAGGAAAACGGGCGCTGGCGCGTGTGCAACGCCCCGCTCGGAGTGCAATCTTGATATCCGGTTTATAGCAAACTCCACTTCTTCTTTAAATTTAAAGGGGCGGCGCCATCCGGCACCGCTCCTTTTTTCTTATGGACCGCAAACGCCTGGAACCTGGCGACAGGCATCAGGAAGTTGAGAGGAAAGGCTTTTCATGCAAACGCTGACGCTTCGAGATTATCAAGACCAGGTCGACGAATGGGTGAAACAACACGGCGTGCGCTATTTCGGCGAATTGACCAACCTGGGCATACTGATGGAGGAGGTGGGAGAGGTGGCCCGCCTGATGGTGCGGCTATATGGCGAACAGAGTTTTAAAAGCACACCGCGAACCAGGGAGGACCTGGCCGAAGAGCTGGCCGACGTCATGTTCGTGCTCACCTGCATCGCCAACCAGACCGGCGTGGATCTGTCCGCCGCAGTGGCGGACAACCTGGAAGAAAAAGCCCGACGCGACCACCGGCGTCACTGGCAAAACCCCAAACTGACATCATAACGCCGGTTCCCGGCCGGTTCCGGACAGGCGCGGCCCCGGCGGTATCGCACGACAAGGGCTTGCCAGCCCGCCAGACGTGGTTATCATGGAGTTGAAAATCAAAAACCGTCGGCACAGCCAATCAGGAGGGTTGCCATGAACGATTCGTCCAGTGAAAGTCAAAATGGTTGCATGAGCCTTTGTGAAGCGAAGTTTACCGAGTGCACCCGCAGCATGCCATCGGGGTGCGTCGAGGATCTGCGGGTGTGCCGCGACAACTGCCGTCTGGAGCAGCGGAGCTGAGCCTCACTGCTGCGTTCAACACCCGCACAGCCCCATGTGTATAACGGCAAATGGCGATGGGATAAGCGCTCATCACTCATTAAGGCCCGGCGAGAACCTCGCCGGGCCTTTTTTTTCAACGACATGGGGATGCTGTCATCCTATCAGTGCCCATCCACAAATGGCCAATTTGCCCGATATCTGCGTTCTGCTCAAAATTTTATCCTCCGAATATCGACTATATGCCTGCGGTAAAATTTTTCGCACGCCTTGATCTCAACCCAATTTGCCTATTTATGGACGGACACTATCTATTTACTTACGGGCTCACTTGCGTGCCGGGGCGGTCGCCTGTGCCCCCTCGAACAGGGAGGCATAGCGTCCATAACCTTCCTTCTCCAGATCCTCCCGCGGGACAAACCGCAACGCGGCCGAATTGATGCAGTAACGCAGCCCGGTGGGTTGCGGGCCATCATCGAAGAGATGCCCCAGGTGGGAGTCGGCATGCCGGCTGCGAACTTCGGTGCGGACCATGAACAGGCTGCGGTCGGCGCGCTCGACGATGTTGGCGGGCTCCAGGGGTTGGGTAAAACTGGGCCAGCCCGTTCCCGAGTCGAACTTATGCGTGGAGCTGAAAAGGGGTTCACCGGAAATGATATCGACATAGATCCCCTCTTCATGGTTGTTCCAGTAGGCGTTGTCGAACGGTGGCTCGGTCCCCTCCTGTCGCGTTACCTTGTACTGCATGGGGGTCAAAGTGGCCCGCAAGGTCTGGTCGTCGGGAATGGGCCGCAGGGCGCCGGCCGTCTCTTTCCCTTCGGACGTGTCTGAAGTGCCGGCGCGCTCGTCCGGGATTTGCCCGAACTTATCCATGCCCCATGCCTTTTCCAGATATTGATCCCGCCCGGAACCCGAACGATACCATTTATACCGGATGGGATTCTTTTTGTAATAGTCCTGGTGATACGGTTCCGCCTCGTAAAACTCGCCGAGGGGCAAAATCTCCGTGGCAATGGGCCTTTCGAATTGACCCGAGGCGATCAACCGCTGCTTCGATGCTTCGGCCATCTGACGCTGCCGGTCGTCGGCATAAAAGATGGCGCTGAGATATTGCCTGCCGCGATCCACGAACTGGCCGCCCGGATCGGTGGGATCCACATGCCGCCAGAACACATCGAGAAGTTGCGTGTAGGAAACCTTTTCTTCATCGTAAACCACCTTGACCGCTTCGACATGACCCGTTTTACCGGCCGATACCTGCTCGTACGTCGGGTTGGCGACCTGGCCGCCGGTATAGCCCGAAATGACCTCCAGGACTCCCGGCACCTTCTCAAAATCCGATTCCGTGCACCAGAAACAGCCACCGGCGAAGACGGCGGTTTGCGTTTTTTTCGAAGAACCGGTCTTGTTTTGACCGGCGGCGGCATAGTGATTCGACATATGGTTATATCCTGCAACGATGGCGACCAGCGCCAGTGTGATCAAAAGGATTGTTTTCATAAGTGACCTCCCTCCTCACCCGATTCTCACAATGAACTCCTCCATGTGGCTTCTCGAAGTGCGATATTCACCTGAACACAAAGGAGCTTAACACGTATAATAAGACCGCTAATCGATAGCGCCACATCCCGGCGGATATGCCCACGGAATCCGGATCAGAGGCTGGAAAGATGCGATCGCCTGGAAGGGAGGCTATGCTGCCGGCGATGATCCCTGCCGAAAGGCGACCGCCACGGTGCCGGCGCGGGCTCTCACGACATGGCCTGTGACGACCACGACGCCGGATCGTTGCCGATAGGGGATCGTCAAGAAAAGCTCTTGCCCCAAATTGGGCTTGAATAGGGAGGGGTGTTCGACCAGAGCGCCACCGAGACTCAAGTCTCTCAGATAACATCTGAAATAACCGTTATGATCGTTGAGATCGATTTCAAAGACGCAGCTCTTGCGTTCGTGCCGGCGCCGTTCGCCAAAGATCAATTTCCGGCTCATCTGAAACTCCATTGGGAGAATTAAAATGCCGTGGCGCCGGGCAAATGGAACTGGGAAAAAGCGCGGAGAAACAAGAATAGAGAATCAAAAAGAGAGGATAGGGCGCACATTTGAAAGCCTGGCGGGTTTCATACGACAGAATGATCCCAAAATCAAACCGTAATCCTCCCTTTACGGGATGTCGGCAAGTCGAAAACGGCGCCGGAGCAGAACCGCATGGCAGCCACTGCACCGGCGCCGTCCGCATGAGCCTATCGCCCGAACGCCTGTTTTATCGATCCAGCCGCCTGCGCTGGCTCCGGAGTCCCTCCAGCGGCTCCATCCCGGCAGGATGCCTCGAACGGCCAGGGCAGCCGGAAAGAGGCCAACGGCTTTCGCAACGTGCGGCAGCCGACCGGCCGCCCTTTTCCGACCCGAAACAGCATCACATGCCCCTCGGATTCATGCGTCACGCCGAACAAGCGCTGGTATCGAGGCCACAGGTCCTTCAACAACCGCCGATGGGCGGGACTGAAATCGCCCTGGCCGCCGAGTTGCCAGCGCAGCCAGAACAAGGTGGCCGCGGTCATGGGTTGAAACGCCAGGCCCAGGCTGGCCACCGTCAGCCAAATCCGCTCCAGCGCCCTGCCGCCGGCAATCAGATCTTCGGGGAGCACGCTCGGAACCTTGAGCATCCCCACCGCCGAGGCCGAAAGAATGCCCTGACGGGAAATCCCGGATATCATCCTGCCCATCCCCAAATGGTTGAGCGTCCGCATCACCGGCCAGGGCCGCGTGCACCGGATGAACCACTCGCCGGCCCTGCCCGCCTCCAGGTTCTTGAGGAAAAACCCGTCGCGCCGTTCGCGTGCCTCCTGGATGCTGAAACGAATCATGCGCATGAGATGGGTGTGCAGCCCTCGATGCTCCGCCCGAATACGATCAATACCGGCGACCAATTGCGCGGCTTCCCGGATCTGTTGCGGTTCGGACAGCAAGAGCAGCTCGGCCTGCTGAAACGGTCGTATGGCCGCCTGAATCTTGAGGCGATGATTGGGCTCCAGGGGCGAGCCATCGTAAAGTGTACGGTTGGTGTGCCTTTCCCAGACAAACCGCTGCAAGGGATCTTCGCACAACGTGCCGGGTGACAAATCGACCCGGACTTGGGCATTGCCGTCTGCCGCCGAAACCGCAACGGCGGCCGCCATGCCGAAACGGCTGGCCGCCAGCACCAGGTTTTCCACGGCAGCGCCGCAGCTGATGAGGGAGGCGGCCTGGGCCACGTTGAAAAACGATCCATCTGCTGCGGGATCCACCATGAGATGAATCGCATCGGCCTGCTGGGCATACCGCCATGGCTGGCAATTATCTCCCGAAGGCGCCCGAATGGCTGCTTTCATCAGATAGTCCCGAACCTGCGCGGTCAGCGGCCCCCCGACCAGCGCCGATGGCGCTTCGACCTTCGGGCGAGGCTCGAGCAAATATTCAGACTGACCGCTCATTTTGGCTTTCATCAGCCATCGTTTGAGTCGCTGCAGCGGCCCCCGGTTGCCGAACCACAAGCGCCCCTGGACGAACCGGCGCGCAAACGGATCGAACTGGAAGTAATAGGGCGCCGGCCGCAATTCCGGCTTGCCGAGCAGGATCCGCACCACCTCGGCCGCCGCTACGGCCGCACACAGCTGGCATCCGGCGCCGAGGGAAGGCCCCCGCTGCTCGGCCATATTGATGCTTCCCGGCAAGGTATAGGCTTTATGAGCGGCCTTGGGGACCAGGCCGACAAAGAAAGCGATCAACTTCTCTTCCACGCTCATGTCGTCATGAAGATCGAAATAGCGATCGAACGTCATGCCGCGATCCGGTGCAAACACCATGAATGCACTGCCGAATCCGATGGGTCCGGCCGTGACCACGTGGATGCGCTTCTCCCAGGCGCGAAGAAAGATCAACCGCCGGATCTCGATGTTGAAGAAATCCATGCCATCGATGACCACATCCACGCCCTCCAGAAAAGCATCGATGTTCTCCGCCGTGACGCCTTCCTCGAACACCTTCAGCGCCACAAACGGATTGATGGCTCGCGCCTCTTCGGCCAGCACCTCGCATTTGGGGCGACCGAAGGTCCCGGCCCGGGCGCCATGCTGGCGATTGATGTTGACCACTTCGAATCGGTCCAGATCGGCGAGATGAAATCGGCCGATACCGAGACGGGCCATTGCCGCCACGTGGGCGCCGCCCGCACCGCCCAGGCCGGGGATGGCCACGACGGCCTCGTGCAGGCGCTCCTGTTCGCCGGGCGTCAGAAAGCCGATGTTGCGGTCGAAGGCTTGCTCATAGTATTCGTATTTGCTTCCGGCAGTCGCAGGATGGATCTGCCGAGGGGATTGAAACGCTTGCATAGCTGACTCCTTTTGCCGGCTGAGCCGGACGTTGTGAAAACGGTTAAAGCAGGACCTCCATCGGCCGACGGTGTTCGACGGGCGCATCGGTTAAAACAGGCGCGGTCAAAGCTTCGGAGAGGGCCGCCGCCGGCATCTCGAACATGGGATCATAGGTGCACCGAACCCTTTGGCTCATGATTCGGCAAAGCCACATCATGCGTTCCGGGGAAGCATACATCTGATCGATAAAGGTCGGAAAAGTCGGCGCTCGGCCGAATCGTCGAAGAGGTGTTCATCCGGATCTGAGAACCGCTGCCTATTTCCGGGCGGCAGATCTTCCAGATCCACATGCACCGGGATGATCCCGACGCCCAGGGCATGATCCAGGATTTCGGGCCCCAGTGGCCGGGCCCCTATGAGACGCGCCAGCAGCGGCAGCGCCGGCGGGTGCATCACCGCCAACACATGGCGCGCGCCGTGCTGGCGCATTTTGCGGAAGCACATCTGAATCAGCGATACGACCAGGCCGGGATGGCGACGAAAGCGCCTGCTGATGCAAAACCAACCGACCGTGGCGCAGCCGCCGCGCAGCGATTGGCGCAGGGGTCCGAATTCGAAGGCCTCCTCGGCCGGCAGGCCCACCGGGTTGTCCAACACCAGCCGAATGCCGGCCACGGGCCTATCGCCGTCGAAGGCAAGAAAATTGCTGGTCTCCGCAAAGCTGTCGAAACGATCGAAAATGTGCTTGTCCGACAGATCAAAGCGCCGTTCTTCTTCGATGAACACCTTGGACCGCAGTTGGTACACCTGTTCCTTTTCCCATGTTGATCGCGCAACTTTGAGTTGCAGTGACATAAGACACCTCCTGATTTAGGGTTGGCATGATGGGTTGATGGATGCTTGAACATGCAAAAACAGCTCCCCGGCCAGGCCAGGCAGCGCAGTGCCCTGGGAATATTTATCTTATTGTTTTTATAACTTAAGATCTAATAAGCGGCTTGATTCCAGAAAGGGATTGAGATGTGTCTGTGCACAAAAAAAGAATGGCGGCAAAAAGGAGAAAAAAGGGGATAGGCGTTCGGACCGGCTAGTATTCAGGCGGGCGCATCTGCTCGGGTGGAATATCCTGGGTATGCTGGCCGAAGGTCCACATGTGGCCCTCCAGATCATTGGCCGCATAAACACGATCGCCCCAGAACATATCCTCGGGCGGCATGACGATCACGGCGCCCTTGGCTTTGGCACTTTCATGGTGGCGGTCCACATCCTCCACATAGACATAGAGCCCCTGATTGACGCCCTTCAAATCGAGGGGGCTCAAGCTGTTGTATTCGCGGTTGGCCGGGCCCAGCATCACTACGCCGTCGGCGTATGTGATTTCGGCATGCATCAATCCGCCCTTCTTATCCGGCAGGGTGAAGCTGACCTTGAAACCGAAGACCGAGCACAACCACTCCACGGCTTTTTCGACATGATTGTAATGCAAGTACGGAATAATACGCGGCATATCTTTTGGTGGGTTCTGTACCATGATGACACCTCCTTTTCATATGTCACATAGTGCAACATGTCCGCGATATTTAAAGCCTTGCCCCGATTTTTTTGACTTGCCTTTGCCCTTATCGCCCATGTTTCACGCTAAAGCCGGCCATCGGTGCGACCGATATTGATTCTGATAAAAATCCGACCGACCCGTAAAAAGCAATTCGCTAAAATGGGCGATTATTATCAGGGGATATTCATTGCCGATGCCAAGGGTCAGATATACACCGGTATCCTGGAAAACGGCAGCGTCTATCAGGGGGTGGACATTGCCAACAATCCCACATTTCTGAGGTTGAAAAGGACTGGAAGAACGGATATCGATGAGGTTA
>DHGT01000077.1 GCA_002402905.1 Desulfatitalea sp. UBA4791
AGGGCCAGGTGCCGCGTGGAGCCGGCAAAGAGCGGCATCAGAGGCTTGGCCGGGCAGATGCTGCGGCAGAACGGCAGGTGGAAATCGTAATGCAGCCCGGCATGGGCGATGAGCAGGGGCACCACGATCATGTAGGCCAACAAAAAATACTTGACCGGTTTGAGGCGGTCGCGCGTCGACCAGGAAAGATGGGCCTCGCGGATGCCCAGACGCCGGCGTAGGTAGGTGAACCAGTCCTGGAGGGTGCCGAAGGGGCAGATCCAGCCGCACCAAAATTTGTTCAGGAGGACGGTCAACAGAGCAAAGAGACCCAAATGATAGAACGCCTGCAGGCCCACGACGGTGCACAGGTTGGCCAGCGACATCTGCAGGCCCCACCAGTTGCCCTGCAACGACATCAGATAACAGCTGCCGCCGCAGCCCGAAACAAAGGGACAGGAGAAGCACGGCAGGGCGTATCCCAGATGAACGCCGATCCGACCGCCATAGGTGAGCAGCATAAAAAACAGGTGCTGGGTGATGCGCCGGAGTCTCTTCACCGTCATCGGTACCAGGATCTCCTTTTAAAGGCAAAGGCCATGACGATGCTTGCCGCGACGGCCACGCACAGGACAAGGAGCCCTGGCAGCAATCTTAAACGGGCCGTGTACGAACGATGCAGCAGCAAGGTAAATGACGTGGCGTGACGCGTTTCGACCGTCTCTTCCTGGACCACGGCGACCGTTTCCTTCAGCGCGTAGGGGCCGCTCCGTTCAAGACGGTGATCATGGGCGGGTGTAAAAGCGAAATCATCGTCCGGCCCCAGGATAAATGGTTCCGCGAGGCGCCGCCCCTCCTCGAAGACCGACAGAGCGACCTTGGCGTTGTCTCTCCCGTGATAGATGAAGTGATAGGTTTGCCCCGTCTGCATGTATGCGTTGTGACGGGAGGATCGCAAATGCAGACGGGGCAGGTCGGCAGGCAGGGCGCCGGCCCGCGCCCCACCCACCATTTCGGTAGACTCGGCCTTACCGAACAGGCCGTGCACGATCTGCGACGTATATCCTTTACGGCCGCATCTGCCCACCACAATCAATTCGAGGGTGGCATTGGTGCTGCAGTATATATCCACATGCCGGCCACCGCCGTCGCATGCGATCGGTGCCTGGTAGAAAATCTCTTCAGGACGGATCCCATGGTCGAACCGGTAGAATGCCTGGCATTCGACGCGGGCATCACAAGCCAGGCCGGCTGGGTTGTCGGTGCACAAATGGTAACGCTGGGTGACCGCGCCGTTCTTGTGCCGGATCTGTTTCCCGCATGACACCCGGACATATGCAGGGCAATTGACCGCCCCGCCGTTCTGTGCGTCTACGGGGAAAGCAGTTGCCGCATGGGCCAGGGCAACCAGCACAAACATCATCCGCCAACCATCTGCCGACACCTTCATTTCATTAGCCTTTTCAGTTTGGCTTGCGGTGCCTTTCGTCATGCACGGCCGGAGCGCGACGAAGCTCACCCATAGGGTCCAACGCGAGGTACCCGTACGAAAGATTTAGTAGCTGAGCTTCACCCCGCCATAAACCGAAAGCCCGGGCATGAGGTAACCCCCTTCGGTGTAGTCTTCGTCCAGCAGGTTTTCGGCCCGGACAAACAGGTCCATATGTTCCGAGACCGCATTGGTGAGCGCCAGACTGACGATCGCCGGATGGTCCTCGTTATAGTCGATGCTTTTGGTATAATCCACGTTGCTGATGGTGACGGTCTTGTCATCCTGGTAGCTGACATCACACACCACCGTCAGGTTTTCGATGGGATAGACGGTGGCCACCAGGTCGAACTTGTGCCGTGGATAGTTCGTCCGGCCTTCCAGGTGGGTATAGGTATAAGCCAGATCCAGTTTGAGCATACGCCAGGGCCTGATGCTGACATACGACTCGACGCCGGAGGTCTCGGCGTCATCCACATTGCCGTATGTAAAAGTTGCCGAATCAAAATTGATCAAATGTTCGAATTCGGTCTTAAAAAAGGTCACTCCGGCACTCATTCGGCCTGCCATGAAGGCCTGGTCGATGCCTACTTCCCACCCGAGACTCTCTTCCGGGACCAAATCGGGATCTCCAATGGTAATCGCGTTACCACTGTAGACATAGCCGCCGTAGAGTTCATACAAGGAGGGTGCGCGATAGCCGGTCCCCACATGGGCATGCACCTTGGTTTGCGTCGCTTCGAAAATATAGGCGGCCGAAGCTTCCCAGACGGTTTCCTCATCAAAGCCCTCGGGATCATGGTAGCGCCCACCCAGTGTCAAGAAAAGACTTCGATCTAAAAAAACGAATTGCGCCTGGGTGAAAGCGTCCCAGATCTTGCGCTCTTCGTCGAATTTCACAGTGCTGTAGTCACCGGCACCGGGATTATTAGGCTCCTTGCCGATGTAGTTCTGCTTTTCGTAATTGCCGCCAAGAGAGAAGGTGAGCCAGTCGGCCAGGTGCAGGTTGTGCTGCATTTCCACATAGTCGTTCTTACCGTCATAGTCGGAATGAGCATCTTCCCGGTCATACGTAAAATAGTGGCGCTCCGTACCCGAATGGGATCCCTTGATCGTATAATCCCAACGCGGCATGAGCTGATGGGTCCAAATCAGCCCCAGTTGGTAGAGCAAGCCTTCCCGGTGTTGATCCGCATCTGCCTGTTGGGTAATCAAATTCCCGTTGGCATCGATATGCGGCGAACTGCCCATGCCCAACTCCGAATCGTAGTAAAGAGCACTGAATTCCAGGGCAGTGGTATCGGACGGCTTGAATCCGCTGCCGAAGGCGAACCCGATATTGTCGTAGTAAAAATCCCCGTCGCCGTCGTTTTTCATACCATCCGTCGTGGCGTATAACGGATTGATATCGATGTAGAAATTCTCCCGGCCATAGGCGATGCGCGCATTGCCGCTGAACGTGCTGTCCGGCCCGACTTCGGCGCGCACCTCTCCCTTCAATCCGCCCTGCCATTTCTGGGGAATAATATTGATCACCCCGCCCATGGCGTCAGATCCATACAAGGTGCTGTTGGTCCCTTTGAGGACTTCGACCCGGTCGAGGTTGCTGGCGCCGATCAGGTCGCCGACATGATAGGTGAGCGCACCCTGGGTATCGCCGATATCCCGCAGGGGCAGTCCATTATACTGGTATTGCGTATACTGGGGGCCGGCGCCGCGGATGCTGATATTGCTCCATTGCCCCATCCCGCCGTTTCGTCTCAGCAGAACACCGGGCAGATTACCCATGAGTTCGGGCAGAAAATATTGTTGCTGCTCTTCCACGTCAGCCTTGGTCACCACCTCGATGCTCTTGGTGGTCTCTTCCAGTGGCACCTCTGTTCTTGTGGCGGTCACCACCACCTCTTGCATCACCAGTCTGTCCTCGGCCTCCTCGCTGCCTTCTTCGGCCGAGGCGGGTCTTTCGGATGCCAGTATGAGGGCAACGGACAGCAGTAAAACGACCGCGCTTGACAATTGACGTACCTTCATCTTTCTCCTCCGAATTCAGTTGTCGTTGAGTGTCAATGATCCGTGTCACGAGGAAAAAGAAAAGCCCTGACAGGCCTTGCCGGGTCACCATTTCCAATGTGGGAGGCGCAATAAATGATGGCGTGGCCCCCCTTATAGAAAATTCGACCGAATCCGCGTCAGTCCTTTTCACTCGAATTGCAACCGGCAGGTCTTCTGGCTTCTCCGCCCGGTCGACCGCCTTCCCATCGCAGAGTAGCGACAGTGGCGAAAAACCGTCGGCCGGGTTCCCTGCAGCCTCTTTCCTGCAGGGCGGAGTTACAGCGGCGGGACCGCTCCCGACTTACACGGGATTCCCTATTATCACCGGGTCACCCAGGTGACCGATTGCCCCATTCCGGTGTTTGATGACGCACCCAATGGGCCGCTTCTCATATCTTGCGCGCCCTTCAATGGGCCGACGTGCCAAACACCCGTCTTAATCAATCGGGATATCTAATCCTTCAAACCACCTCCTTTTGCAGAGGATCGATCGACCTCACCGCAGATCATGAATCGGGCAAAAAAAATCCCGGATCGATCCATGAGATCGACCCGGGAAGTCCCCTTTTATTCCGCAGAATCGGTTCGAGCGCACCTCTGTCCACGAAGTCAACGCTCTAAGCATCCGGCAGGTCTTCTGACTTACGGTTCGCCCTACTCTCCGCGCCTTCCCGTTTCAAATTTTATAAACAGTGGCGTCGTGCGGATTTCGTCCCCGAATACAGCAGCGGGCCTGTCTCCGATTCTCACGGAGTTCCCTATTAAGCTCCAAGGAGCACCTGAATGCCGTTTTCAAATAACTGCATTTATTGAATTGCGGCCTTTCGGTCAAGGGGAAAAATTTTGACGTCTTGAAGGCGCCATATCGCTATGATAGGAACCCGATTGAACCTCCCAGGTTTCAGGAACTGCTCCGGTGCTGATCGCCCATCGCCTGCCCAAATCGATACGCTTCGTCTTGAATAGGTGGTTTTGGCAGGAGACTTAAAGGGCAAACCGGAGAAGCATAGGAGACTGCAACCATGCAACTGACCGACAAGGTGGCCCTGGTGCTGGGCAGTGTCAAAGGGATCGGCAAGGCCATCGGCCTGGACCTCGCGCGGGCCGGCGTCCGCGTCGCCTATACCTATCACGATTGGCCCGAAAGCCTGCCCCCTCTGAAGGAAGACGCAGCGGCGGCCAACCCGACGCATCTCATCGTACCGGTAGATCTGACCGACCCGGCGGCGGTAGACGCCCTGGTGCAGCAGGTCGTCGAACGCTTCGGCCGTCTGGATATGTTAATCAACAACATCGAGCGCGGGGGCATGCCGATTGTCCACGGCAAGTATATCCGTGACCAATGGGATATGGAACTGGCCACCACGCTGCGGGCCAAACAGTGGGCCTTCATGGCTGCGCTGCCCCATCTCAAACAATCCGGCGAGGGCGTGGTGATCAACTTCTCTTCCATCGCAGGCGTCGTGGGCCGCAGCGGACCGGCGAGCTACCTCTTTAACGAAGGCTATTCGGCCGCCAACCGCGGCATCTCCCTGCTCACCGAAACCTGGGCAAGGTTGGGTGCGCCGACGGTGCGCGTCAACGAGATCATGCTGGGCATCTTCGAGACCCGCCACGCGCAGGGCACACGCGGCTGGGGCTTGCTCGACGAGCCCCAACGCAGGGCCATCAAGGATCACACCTTGTTGGGCCGCACCGGCCGCCTGGATGACGCGGTCAAGGCGGCCCGTTTTATCATCGAAGATGCGCCCTTCATGACTGGCAGTGTGTTGCGCCTGGACGGGGGCTATGTATTGGGGGGAGAGAAGATCGCGCCCATGCCGGAGCCGGCTGATCCATAGGTTGGCCTGTGATATGGACTGAAAAGCGCCTCAACATGAATAGTGCCCATCCACAAAGGACCAATTGTCCCGATATCGGTGTTGCGCGAAAAATTTAATCCTCGGAATATCGACCATATGCCTGCGGTTAAATTTTTCGCGCGCCTTGATCTCGCCCCGCTTCGCCTATTTGTGGACGGACACTGAATAAAATAGTCAGAATTCCTTAACTTTCATACTTTCCGACTTTCATACCTATTACTTTATTTTCGAACCTTCATCTGCTTGGACGGCTTGCCCCATACAAAGAAACGGATCCACTCGAAGCCGAATTCCAGCAGGGCCTCGTCTGAATGGCGTATCTTCTTCACCAACGTGGACTTGACATGATAGCGTTTTAGAAAACTGCTGCCGAAGACGAATTCCCGGAAACGGTCGATGTTGTAGACGGCCATGAAGGCCATTTTGGCCCGGGGGCCCTGGGGGCCTTCGAGGCCCCACGGATCGGCCTGAAACAGTTGCCGGACCTGGGCCCATTTCAGGTTCATTTGATAATACGTGTCGGCATCCTGGTCCTTCAGATATGCTTCAATGGTCCAGGTCTGGGGTTCTCCCGGTCCTTTGCAAAAATCAAATGGCCGAAAAAAGTAAACCGGCGTTGTGCGCTTTTGGGCCGAGTCGAAAAGCACCCCCTGCTCTATGGGGAACAGGCGGCATGTGTGCGGACGCGCCGGGTATACCCGACAGCCTTGCGGGGTGAGAAACGGGCAGGGATGGTCGCCTTCTTCGCTCATGCGCAGCAGCACCTCGGGGAAGTAATGCCCCTCGCGAAGCACGACGTCCACGTGCTGGTCGATGAACTGGTCCGATGTCATCTCCAGGTGATTCTTGAGGCACAGCACATCATAAGGATAGAGAAACAGGTTGAGGTGCCGGCAACACTGGTTGAAGCAGGACAGTTGCGCGTGGCAGCGAAAGGCGAAGTGCTCGCCCGGACGAATTTGCCGACCGGGCACCTGTTCGATCTGATCAGGGGCGATGTATTTCATTTCTCATACCCGCCAACGGCCCGCCGTCATCGTCCGAAAGAATGGTGGCGATCATCTCGGCGAGCGTCATTTTGATTTTGTTCCGATAATCCCACAATGCCCGAACACGTCTCTCCAGTTGGGCCATGGCCGTGTAAAGCGGGGTCCGATCAAGCAGCGCCTTGGGTTGCAAGCTGCACTGCCGATCGAACTCACGGCACCCGGGACCGACCTGGCTCTGTCCGCCGGGCCGCTGCAACCGATGCGGAATACCATGCAGGCGGCAAATCATGGGACGATGGGCGTAAAGTATGCAGCGCTCGTCTTCATTCAACGGACACATCTCAGACACCGGCCTGCCGGCCGCTTCTGTCTTGTGCATACGATCCCGCACCTCAATGGCCCGCCCGGCCAATCGACGCCGCGTTTCGGCCGAAAGCTGCCCCAACCCCTCTTGGAGATACAAATACTCGGCCAGGGTGTGATGATAAAACAGCGTGCGGCAGCAATTCTCCTCGCAGCCATGGCATGTGAAACCGTTTTTTCGGGCGGCTTCCTCGTAAGCCTGGTCCATTTCGGCATAAAGCGTTGCCAGCGTTTCCATGAGATGGCGATGTTGGTCCATGGTCGATCCTGTCTTGCCGCTCATCTCAACGCATCTGGGCAGGAAAAAAAGTGTTGGTGTACAAGGACAAAGCGTATCGATCGGTCATGCAGGCCAGCAGGTCGCAAACCCGGCGCTCCCTGGAGCAGCCGTTGGCATGCAAGGCCGGCAGACGCATCTTGGCCAGCTCGTCATTCAACAACGGCTCGTTTTCGAGCAGGTGGTCATACAACTCGGCCATGACCTTTTTTGCCTTGATGAACTCGTTATGCACCAGGGGCGAACGATAGACGCGCTCGTACAGAAATTCGCGCAGAATCGTCATGGCCCCATAGACCTTGTCGGTCATATCCCAAACCATCTGGCCATTGCAGGGCCGACTGGTGGTAATCAGGTCAGTCATCATGATGGTGATGCGCTCGCCAGGGGTATTACCCAACACCCGGCTGCAGACATCGGGAATATCGCTCTCGCTGATCACCCCACTGCGAATGGCATCGTCCAGGTCATGGTTCAGATAGGCCATGATATCGGCCACCCGCACCAGGCAGCCCTCGGCGGTAGCCGGCAGCTCGCGGGGGTTTTCGGGCATGATCTTTCCATATCCCTTGGAATGCCTCAAAATCCCGTCGCACACTTCATACGTGAGATTGAGCCCCTGGCCCGAGTTTTCCAGGATCTGAACCACCCGCACACTCTGGGCCTGGTGGGTGAACCCCCTGGAAAAAATCTCCTTGAGGACCGCTTCGCCGCCATGTCCGAACGGGGTGTGCCCCAGATCGTGCCCCAAGGCGATGGCCTCGGCCAGGTCCTCGTTGAGAAACATGGCCCGGGCGATGGTTCTCGAAATCTGGGCCACCTCCAACGTATGGGTCAAGCGCGTGCGATATTCGTCGCCGGACGGATTGAGAAAGACCTGGGTCTTGTACTTAAGCCGCCGGAAGGCGTTACTGAAGAGAATCCGGTCCTTGTCGATCTGGAATGCGGTTCGGATCGGGCAGGCCGGTTCGGGCCGCCATCGCCCGCGTGAATGGGCGCTCAGACACCCATAGGGCGACATGAAATTGGCTTCGCGTCTTTCAAATTCCTCACGTAAGGTCATGTCTCTGTTCGATCTTCCGGCAGGGTCGATGCTCACAATATCGATTTAACAGCCGCCTGCCAATGTGATATAAGCTGTTATGTCGACCATAGGTACCCCATTCCGCCTTGCCAGGCAACTTGAAATTCCGCCCCAAGGCCGACCTGCACATCGGTGGTTTAACCCGTTCGTAACAGCACCGGAACGCTATGAATGACCATCACCTCATACTGGGCCAACTGGAAGACGTTCTCACCGGACGTATCATAGACGACACCCACGACGAGCGCTATCGTCAGAAAATCGCACGTTTACTATTAGAATCAAAGGGATATGATCGTTCGGAAATTCGATCGGAACAACCGGTCCAGGTCACGGCAGGCGGGAAATCCGCTTTGGTTCCGGTCACTTTCATCGTGCAATGGGACGAACATAGGGTCATGGTGCTGCAATACGGTCCCGGGTCGCTGATCACGCGCCACCGGCCGGCCCTGGCGCTGGCCAGATTGGTGGCGCCCTACCAGATTCCCGTGGTGGTCGTCACCAATGGCGAAGAGGCCGACGTTCTCGACGGGACCACGGGACGCCTAACGGCGTCGGGCCTTGACCAGGTTCCTTCGAAAGCTCAGCTCGTGGAAAGGTTGGAACATCACCTCTGGGCGCCTGTATCGAATCTGCACGCCCAGATGGCGGCCCGGATCGTCATGGCGTTCGAAGTGGATGATCGGTGCCCGTGCGATGGCACCATTTGTCGTTTGGAATAGGATCGAATCATGCACCACGAACGATACATGGAACAGGCCCTGGCCCTTGCGCGGCAAGCGCTGGACAAAGATGAGTTCCCAGTGGGCTGCGTCATCGTGTCCGATGGCGAAATTGTCGCCCAAGGAGAGCGGGTCCACACCCGGCAGTCCCTTCCCAGCGAACTGGACCATGCCGAGATACTCGCCTTGCGGCAGTTGGAGCGAGTTGATGCGGCCCTGGATCGCCGTCGCATGGTGTTGTACGCCACCCTGGAACCATGTCTGATGTGTTTTGGGGCCATTCTGATCAGCGGCATCGGCACGCTGGTCTACGCCTACGAAGATGCCATGGGGGGTGGTACCGCCTGCGACCGCTCCCGGCTGCCGTCGCTTTACAGCGGCAACGGACTGCACATTGTATCCGGCATTTGCCGTAAGGAGAGCCTGGCCCTGTTTCAAACCTTCTATAGAAAACCGCACATCGACTATTGGAAGGACAGCGAGTTGGCTCGATATACATTGACACAGACCTGAGGCGGAGCTAAGTGGAAATGCGCCGAGAACGGTGCCGAGACGTCATGAAAAGCGGCACCCGATGGCAGGTCAACGTCTTTTTTGCTTGCATTTCCACGGGCGTTTATATAATGAAATAAGCTTTTAGAAGCGTGGCCCTTAAAAATTTTGGTTAATTTCAGTGGGCTACATATCGGCAATGGTCGGTAGGGGCCGAAACGACCCAACCCGTAGTCTAGGAGGTGTTGGCATAGCTCAATATAAATCTGCAAAGGATGATTCATCGCAACGAACACGATTGAATCAGGGTATTCGTGCAAGGGAAGTTCGCGTTATCGATCCGGACGGTAACCAACTCGGCATCTTAGCGATCCGTGAGGCCCTTGCGGCTGCTTCGGAATTTGGACTCGATCTTGTCGAGGTGTCTCCCACCGCCAATCCACCGGTTTGCAAAATCATGGACTATGGGCGGTTTAAATACGAGCAGACCAAAAAACAGCAAGAGGCCAAGAAAAAGCAGACGACCTTTCAGGTCAAAGAGATCAAGGTGCGACCGAAAACCGGCGACCATGATCTGCAGACCAAACTCGGGCATATCCGCAAGTTCCTTGAGCGTAAGGATAAAGTCAAGGTGACGGTGATGTTCAGAGGGCGGGAGATCGCCCTTTCCAACCGAGGCAGGGAGCTGCTCGAACAAATCGCCCAGGAAATGGAGGGGCTTGCCATCGTCGAGCAACTCCCGAAGTTCGAAGGGCGAACCATGATGATGGTGCTGGCGCCCAAATAGGATCGGCGACAGGATCACCAGCCGAACGCGAGGTCCCTGAGTCGGATCCGGTTTAATATATGTCGTTGGCGTGGATTTGGCGCCTTATACGCGGCGCTCGCGCCAACTGTTTTTTTAGATCTTGCACATACAAAGCAGAAAATGCCACCAGACACGGCAACACTATCAGGAGAAACGGACGATGCCCAAAATCAAAACCAATCGCGCGGCTGCCAAGCGGTTTCGTAAAACCGGGAGTGGAAAATACTCGTTTTCCAAATCCCATGCCAGCCATATTTTGACCAAGAAGAGCCCCAAACGCAAACGGGGACTGCGGCAGCCACAGTTGATCAAAGCCAGCGACATGAAAGAAGTGCGCCGGTTGCTGCCCAACGGATAAGGAGAAAGATCATGCGTATCAAAAGAGGATTCAAGGCCCGCCGACGACGTCAAAAGGTGTTGAAGCTGGCCAAGGGTTTCCGCGGCGGCCGCAGTAAACTGTTCCGTACGGCCGCCGATTCGGTCGACAAGGCACTCAACTACGCCTACCGGGATCGACGCCAGCGCAAGCGAGATTTCAGGCGCCTGTGGATCGCCCGCATCAATGCGGCGGCGCGAATGAACGACCTTTCTTACAGCAAATTTATCAGCGGATTGAAAAAGGCCAATGTCGCTTTGGACCGCAAGGTGCTGGCTGAGCTTGCCTTGTCCGACCCCACCGGTTTTTCCAGAATCGCTGCATTGGCTTCGCAACAGTAGCCGCTTTTCCCATCGGGAAAACTACCCATACTGCGGCCGTCCTTTCGAGTGACGGCCGCAGGTCATATTGGCAACCATCGAACAAAAAGAGACTATCGTGGAGAGCATCGATCAAATCCGCGCAGCGGCGCTGAAAGAGATTGACACAGCGACCACCGTCGACGCCGTACAGGAAATCAACACCAGGTACCTGGGCCGCAAGGGGGTGATGACCCAGGCCTTGCGCGCCGTCTCCCAATTGCCCGCAGACGATCGACCGGCCGCCGGCCGCAAGGCCAACGAGGTCAAGCAGGCCATTGCCGCAGCCTGCCAGGCGGCCCTGGAGCGCATCGAGAGGGACGGCGCGGACCAGTCGACGGGCATCGACGTCTCGCTGCCCGGCCGAAAATCGGCCCCCGGATCACGTCATCCCATTACCCTCATCACCAACCGCATCTGCGATATCTTCACCAGGATGGGATTCGAAGTGGTGGAAGGCCCGGAAGTGGAAAGCGACTACTACAATTTCGAGGCCTTGAACATTCCCAAAGACCATCCCGCCCGCGACATGCAGGATACGTTTTACGTGTCGGACGACATCGTCCTGCGCACCCACACCTCTCCCACCCAGCCGAGGGTCATGGAGAAACGGCAGCCGCCGGTGCGCATCATCGCGCCGGGAAAGGTCTACCGCTGCGATTCGGATATCACCCATACGCCCATGTTCCATCAGGTCGAAGGGTTGTTGGTGGATGAAAACGTCTCTTTCGGCGATCTGAAAGGCACCCTGACCAGCTTCGTGCACCAGATGTTCGACACGCAGACCCGGGTGCGCTTCCGTCCCAGCTTTTTCCCCTTCACCGAACCCAGCGCCGAGGTCGACATCCTCTGTGTCATCTGCCGCGGCAAAGGCTGCCGGGTCTGCTCCCAGACCGGATGGCTTGAAATCCTCGGATCCGGCATGGTTCATCCGGCCGTTCTGGAAAACGTCGGCTACGATACGGCCCGGTACACCGGCTTCGCCTTCGGCATGGGGGTCGAACGGATCGCCATGCTCAAATACGGCATCGACGACATCCGCCGATATTATGAAAACGACATCCGCTTCCTCAGGCAGTTTTAGCGCGGCAAAATTGAAGCGAGCAGGTAGATCATGAAAATTAGCTTGAGCTGGTTGCAAGATTATGTTCCGGTGAAAACGGACGTTGAACGCCTGGCACATTTACTGACCATGGCGGGCTTGGAGGTCGAAGCGATCGAAGAGCGTTTCGCCTACCTGGACCAGGTGCTCGTCGCCAGGATCCAGGAGATTTCCCCGCATCCCAATGCCGACAAACTCAAACTCTGCACGGTGGATACCGGCCAGGGCAGCTGCCGGGTCGTCTGCGGAGCGCCCAATGCGGCCGAGGGCATGCTGTCGCCGCTGGCCACCGTCGGCTGCGAGCTTCCCAACGGCACCGTGGTCCAAATCGGCACGATTCGGGGGCAAGCTTCGGAAGGCATGCTCTGCAGCGCGGCCGAGCTCGCCTTGGGGGCGGACGCCTCGGGCTTGATGGCGCTGGAGGGTGACCTGCCGCCCGGCACGCCGCTGAACCAGGCCCTGAAATTGACCGACGCCGTTCTCGAAATCGGCCTCACCCCCAACCGGCCTGATTGCCTGAGTGTGATCGGCATCGCCCGGGAAGTGGCCGCCCTGGACAGCGCCTCGATCCGGCGCCCGGAGATCCGGCTGCCCGAACCCCATGGCCGCATCGAACAGATGACCTCGGTCACGATCGAATCCCCGGATCACTGCCCGCGCTACGCGGCCCGGGTCGTAGAAAACATTTCGGTCGGTCCCTCTCCCTTCTGGCTCCAGGACCGCCTCCGATCCGTGGGTTTGCGGCCGATCAACAACATCGTGGACGTCACCAACTTCGTGATGATGGAAACCGGTCAACCTCTGCACGCTTTCGATTTCGACCGATTGGCCGAAAATCGCATCGTGGTTCGCACCGCCGGTGCCGGCGAACGCTTCACCACCCTGGACGGCAAGGAGCGCCTCCTGGAAGCGGACATGCTGATGATCTGCGACGGCCAGAAGCCGGTGGCCGTGGGCGGCGTGATGGGCGGCCTGAACTCGGAGATCGATCCGGGAACCACCCGCGTGCTCATTGAAAGCGCCTACTTCAACCCCATCAGCATCCGCAAGACCGCCAAGCGCCTGGGCATCAACTCCGATGCCTCCCATCGTTTCGAACGGGGGGTGGATCCGCAGGGCACGCGCTATGCGCTGGATCGCGCCGCCCAAATGATGGTCGACATCGGCAACGGGCAACTGGTGGAGGGGTGCATCGATGTGACCTATAACCTGCCCCAGGCCCCGACCCTGGATCTGAGCGTATCGGCGACCAACCGTCTGCTGGGCACGGCGGTCGAACGCGACGAGATCGCGCGCCTGCTCAGGGAAATCGAATTTGAGACAGCCATCAAGAGCGACGACCTGCTGACCGTCGCGACGCCAAGCTTCCGGGTGGATGTCAGCCGTCCGGAAGACCTCATGGAAGAGGTGGCCCGGCGCATGGGATATGACAATATCCCGGTTACCTTTCCGACTTTGCCGGCGGCCATCCAGCCGCCGCCCAAATTGCTGACCCAACGCCAGCGAATGCGCGACCTGCTGGCGGGTATGGGCTTCACGGAAACGATCAACTACAGTTTCGTGCACGCCGATTCCTGCCGACGCCTGCGCTTGCCCGAAGCAGATCCGCGCTGCCGCCAGTTGGCCATCCTCAACCCCCTGAGCGAAGACCAGGCCGTCATGCGCACCAGTTTGATCCCCGGCATGCTGGAAACCATGCGGCGCAACCTCTCTTACCAGTCCAGAAACCTGAAGCTGTACGAAACCGGCAAGATCTTCATCAGCGAAGGAAACGACCGCCAACCGGTTGAGAAAGAGATGCTCGCCGCCCTGTGGAGCGGGGATCGCATCGATCAGCAGTGGCACACCAAGCCTGTACCGTGCGATTTTTTCGATATCAAGGGGGCCGTGGAGGGGGTACTCGAAGGGTTGCACGTCGCGCCGGTTCGGTTTACGCGGCTCGAACCCGAGCAGTGCACCTATCTGCGTTACGGCGTTGCCGCCAAAATCATGGCGGCCGGAAATGAGGTGGGTCTCGTCGGCCAGGTCCATCCCAAGGTCTGCTGCGTTTACGAGCTGAAACAGGATGCGTTTATTTTCGAACTGGACCTGGCCCGGCTTCTGCCCCATATTCCGGAAACAATCCAGTTTACGGCGCTGCCCAAGTATCCACCGACCGCACGGGACACCACCTTGATCCTGGACGAAGCCATAGAAGCAGCGGAAATGCTCAGTCTCGTGGATCAGATGGACGAATCGCTGGTCGAAGAGGTCCGGTTGTTCGACGTATTCCAGGGCGCCCCCATCACCGCGGGCCGCAAAAGCGTCTCGCTGCGCATCGTCTATCGATCGGGGGAAAAGACCTTGGAAGACGAAGAGGTGAACCGCCTGCACAAACGCATTACCGATCGGCTGGTGGACCACTTCAAGGCAGGCCTGCCCACTTGACCGAAGAATTAGGCGCGCAGTGGACACGACCACCTGACGGGGATAAGCCCTGGGGGAACGCCGGTCACCATCGCCGGCACGCTCCAAAAGGAAAAAGGAGCGCTGATGAATGCACCGACACAAAACCCGCCCGACATTCCGGACAAGCTTTTTTTTCGCATCGGTGAAGTGAGCCGCATTGCCCAGGTCCCGCCGAGCGTGCTGCGATTCTGGGAAAATGAGTTTCCACGCATCAAACCGCAGCGTACCGATGCCGGGCAAAGGCTCTACCGCCGCAGCGACGTCGAATTGATCCTATCGATCAAACACTTGCTTTACGAGCGCAAGTTTACGATCAAAGGCGCCCGCCAGCATCTCAAAAAAGGCCGTACCGATGCCGCCGTGGCCCCCGATCAGGACACCGTCATCAAAGAGCTATACGCTGAATTGAAAGCGATCAGGGACATGCTTGGATAGAATGTTGACGGTCCGATGAAACCGGTTGACATCATTGAAAGGCTGTCCTATATAGGGCTTCTGCGAGCGGGCATAGCTCAGTTGGTAGAGTACAAGCTTCCCAAGCTTGGTGTCGCGAGTTCGAATCTCGTTGCCCGCTCCACCCAAAAGTCCGGTATGTCATCTGAACCGAACTTGGTAAAGTAGAGGCAAAGTAGGTGCGGCTTTGAACGTGTGATTCAGATGATCGGTTCCAAATAGCGGATACGCGCATCCTTCTTGGGAAGGATCTACTTTACAGGGGAACGGGCTTCAAGCCCGTTTTTGTTTTTTCGCCAGGAGGGCAGGCAGATGGTGACCGGTAACGACGATAGTGCGCTTTCCGTGGTCGGAATCACGGGTAATCCGATCGTCGGTCGGGTCTGGCAGGTGGCCGAACCACTGTGTCAAAGCGAGGGCGTAGAGCTGGTGCACGTGGAGTACCAACGCGAACCGGGTGGCCGCACGCTGCGTCTCTACCTGGACAAGCCCGGTGGTATCACCCTCGACGATTGTGCCCGCATCAGTCGTCAGTTGGGGGATCTGCTGGACGTTGCCCTGGACGTGGAGGAACCGTATCACATGGAGGTCTCCTCTCCGGGGATATCGCGCCCCTTGGGCCGGTTAAGCGACTTTGAACGGTATCGCGGACACCGGGTGAAAATTAAAATTGCAAGGGCTTTGAACGGTCAAAAAAATTTCACCGGAACATTGGAAGGTATTGATGGAACGATGGTTCGCCTTAAAAGCAACGATCAGACCAGGAACATCGTTTTTGCAGATATCGTCAAGGCGCATCTTTTATAACACAATGGAGAAAACGCATGTTGATAGCAGACATTAAACGCGTTGTCGAACAAGTGAGCCGCGACAAAGGCATCGACCGCCAGATCCTGATCCAGGCGTTGGAGGAGGCTCTGCGCTCCGCGGCCAAAAAAAAATATGGCGCTAAAATCGATATTGAAGCCAACTACAACGAAGAAACCGGTGAAATCGAAGTTTTTCAGTTCAAAGAGGTCGTGGAGAAGATCGATGAGCCGGACTTGCAACTGACCCTCGAAGAGGGACGTCGCCTCGATCCCGATTGTGAAGTTGGCGACAGCCTGGGCACCAAAATGGATGCCAGCACATTCGGCCGCATCGCCGCCCAATCGGCGAAGCAGGTGATCATCCAAAAACTCAAGGACGCCGAACGCGACGCCGTCTATTCCAGCTTCATCGATCGTAAGGGCGAAATCATCAACGGTATCGTTCAGCGCTTTGATCGCGGTGACATCATCGTTAACCTGGGGGCCACCGAAGCGGTCGTGCCGGTGCGCGAACAAGTGCCTCGCGAGAGCTACCGCAGGGGCGACCGGATTCGGGCCCTGATTTTGGATGTGCTTTATGAAACCCGGGGGCCCCAGATCGTGTTGACCCGGACCCATCCGGAATTTCTGGTGATGCTGTTCAAGACCGAGGTGCCGGAAATCGCCGAAGGCATCGTCGATATCAAAGGGGCCGCCCGGGAGCCGGGCAGCCGCGCTAAAATCGCCGTGTCGTCGCAGGATTCGGATATCGATCCGGTCGGCGCCTGTGTGGGCATGAAGGGCAGCCGGGTTCAAAACGTCGTCCAGGAACTGCGGGGTGAAAAGATCGATATCATCCCATGGCATGTCGATGCGGCCAAGTTTGTATGCAATGCCCTGGCACCGGCCGAAATCTCCAGGGTGATCATCGACGAGGAAAATCGCTCCATGGAAGTGATCGTACCCGACGAATTTCTTTCGGTGGCGATCGGCAAAAGAGGTCAAAACGTGCGCCTGGCCTCCAAATTGACCGGTTGGCATCTGGACGTCAACAGTGAAACCCAATACAACCAAGCCATGCAGAGTGGTTACGATTCCCTCGTTCAGGTGGACGGTATCGGGGTGAGCATGGCCGATGCGCTGTTTGAAAAAGGATATTACTCCGCCGAGGAGTTGGCTGCGGCCGATATCGACGATCTGGTGCAGATTCGCGGCATCGGTGAGGAAAAGGCCAGACAACTGATCGCCAATGCCCAGGAGGCGCTCAAAAAGGCCAAAAAGGTCAAGGCCCAGGCCGCCGCCGACGCGTCCCAAACGCCCGCGGCATCGGAATCGGAATCGGGCAGCGATGATGCGGAAACACAGGCAGATACCGAACCGTCGGCCGATGAGGCCGATCCACCTGATGCGGCACCGGAATCCGCGCAGGGGGATACGGATGAAACTGAAGTGCCGCCCCAAAATTAGCCGCAAGTAGAACTGAAGGCTGTGCCGAGCGACGGCAAGGACAATCAAGTTAAGGGGGATGGATGATACAAACCAAGAAAAGAGTTTACGAGCTGGCACGCGAGCTCAATATGACCAATAAGGATCTGCTTGATACGATCAGCCCGCTCGATCTTGGCCTCAACTCCCACATGAGCGCAATCGATGAAGAGATAGAGGAAAAGATCCGACATTTCATCCAAGGCGGCCCCGCACCCGAACTTGAAGAAAAGCGCGTCAAGCCCACGGTGATTCGCAGACGCCGCAAAGTCGTCGCCGAAACGGCCGAGGACACGGCGTCGGCAGAGGCGGAAGAAGCGGTCGAAGCGCCTGTGGAAGAGACGCCCGAGCCCGAGCCGGTCGCCGAAGAACCCGCGGAGCCGGTGGAAGCGGTCACCGAAGCGCCTGAAAAGGTCGAGCCCGTTACCGAAGAGGTCGCGGAAGCGCCTGCGGCACCGGCAGAAGCGCAAGCCCCGGCCGAAGCGGCCGAGGTGCCGGAAGTAGAAACCGAAACGGTGGCGGCCGANNCGGCCGAAGAGACGGTTGCCGCCGCTGAGCCGTCCCTTGAAACGGAGACCACCGCCAAGGCTGCGGCCAAACCCAAGAAAAAGAAAAAAGAGACGGCGGCCAAAATCATCAAGCTGCCCGAACGCCCTGTGGCGCCGGAACCCGAGCCCGAGGTGGTGCCCGAACCGGTTCCCGAAGCACCGGCGGTCGTAAAAACCGAAGAAGCCGCTGCGCCGCCCAAAGGCGAGCGGCCCAAGAAAAAAGGCAAGAAAAAGACGGCCGAAGAAGAAGAGGGGCTGCAAGACAAAAAGTTCCTGAAAAAGAAAATTTCGTTCCGGAAAAAAGAAGTCGTCGAGGGGGCCGATCTGTACGATCGTGCCAGGCCCAAAAAGGGGCGCAAGGGCGGCAAGGCCAAAGCCCAGCCGGCGGCCCAAAAAACCCAGATCACTACGGCCAAGGCGATCAAGCGCCGCATCCGGATCGACGACACCATCGTCTTGTCGGATCTGGCCAAACGCATGGGGATCAAGGCCGGCGACATGATCGCGAAACTGATGGCCATGGGGGTCATGGTGACGGTCAATCAAACCATCGATTACGACACGGCTGCACTGGTGGCATCCGAATTCGAGTATGAAGTCGAACGCGCCGCCTTCGAGGAGGAAACCATTTTACAAACCGCCCAAACCGATGCGCCCGAGACCTTGCTGCCGAGACCACCGGTAGTGACCATCATGGGGCATGTCGACCACGGCAAAACATCCCTGCTGGATGTGATCCGCAAGTCCCGTGTCACCGCTGGCGAGGCCGGGGGTATCACCCAACATATCGGTGCTTACCTGGTCGGCACGGAAAAGGGCCAGATCGCCTTTCTGGACACTCCGGGCCATGAGGCGTTTTCTGCCATGCGCTCCCGCGGCGCCCACATCACCGACATCGTCATTCTGGTGGTGGCCGCCGACGACGGCGTCATGCCCCAAACGGTCGAGGCCATCAACCACGCCAAGGCCGCCAAGGTTCCGATCATCGTGGCGGTCAACAAGATAGACAAGCCGGATGCCAATCCCGATCGCGTTCAACGCCAATTGTCCGAAGTGGGAGTGGCCCCCGAGGATTGGGGCGGAGATACCATTTTTGTCAAGGTTTCGGCCAAGCAGCAAACCGGCATCGACGACTTGATGGAGATGATCCTGCTGCAGGCTGAACTGCTTGAACTCAAGGCCAATCCCAACAAGCTGGCCGTGGGTCACGTGGTCGAAGCCAAACTCGATTCCGGGCGCGGCCCGGTGGCGACCGTTCTGGTCAAGGAGGGAACCTTGCGCGCCGGCGACGCGGTGGTCTGTGGCGTACACTACGGCAAGGTGCGCGCGCTGCTCGATGACTGCGGACAAAAGGTCGATGAAGCCGGACCTTCCCACCCGGTAGAGGTGATCGGCCTGTCTGGAGTGCCCATGGCCGGCGATGAAATGGTGGCCCTCAAGGATGAAAAAGATGCCAAGCAGGTCAGCCAATACCGAATCCAGAAACAGCGTTCCAAAGAACTGGCCAAGACCAGCCGCCTGAGTCTCGAAAAACTCTACGAGCGCATGCAGGAGGGCGAGGTCAAGGACCTGAACGTCATTATCAAGGCCGACGTGGACGGCTCTATGGAGGCGATTCGCGACTCGCTGCTCAAGCTCTCCAACGAAGAGGTGAACATCAACATCATCCACTCGGCCACCGGCACCATTACCGAGTCGGATATCTCGCTGGCGGCGGTGTCGGAGGCCATCATCATCGGCTTCAATGTCCGGGCCAATCCCAAGGTCCAGGAGATGGCCAACGAGGAAAATGTCGACATCCGCTACCACAACATCATCTACAATGTCATCAAAGAGATCAAAGATGCCATCGTGGGCATGATGAAATCGACCTTCGAAGAGCATTCCGTGGGGCACGCCGAGGTGCGCGAAGTGTTCCACATCCCCAAAGTGGGCGCCATCGCCGGCTGCTATGTGACGGATGGCAAAATCGAGAGGGGTCAACTCTGTCGGCTCCTGCGTGACGGTGTCATCATCTATGAAGGCAAAAACACCTCGCTGCGGCGTTTCAAGGACGACGTGAAAGAGGTCCAGAGCGGATATGAATGCGGTATCGCGCTGGAAAATTACAATGACATTAAAGTCGGCGATGTGATCGAGGCCTACTATCTGGAGGAGATCAAGCCGGAAGTCGTTTAACGCATGGCAAAAAAATCCTCTGCCCAGGCGCATATGGTGGTGGGCATCGGCGTGCTCACTTTCCGGCTGCACGAGTGCCGCTCATTGAAAACCAAAAGGGGCATCGTCAAGGCGATCATTCATCAGGTGCGCAACCAGTTTAACGCATCGGTAGCCGAGGTGGGGGCCAATGACATTCACCAGCGCGCCCAGGTCGGATTCGCGCTGGCCGGAGCGGATCACCAGGTGATCAATGCCAAGATCGACAAGCTCCTCAATTTCGTCGAGGCGCTGGGATTGGCCGAAATGATCGATAGCGAGATGGAAATCATCCATCTGTAACCATAAAAAAGTGGGTTGGCATGAGACCTTATACGCGCAGCGACCGTGTGGGCGAACTGATCAAGGAGACCATGGCCGAGCTGTTGCAAAAACAGATCAGCGATCCGCGCCTGGCCGGCGTCACCATCACGGGTGTGAAGGTGAGCCGCGACCTGCGCAACGCCAAGATCTATTTTGCCACCCCCCAAGGGGCGGACACGAGCCAGGCGGCATCGGACGGCTTTGCAAGGGCGCATGGATTTGTCAAGCGCGAGCTTGCCCAACGCCTGGGTTTGCGATATATGCCGGACCTTAAATTTTTTTACGATACAACCATTGATTACAGTGCCCGCATCGAGCAGTTGTTAAAAGCGGTGAAACGAAATGATGCAAACCATCATTAACCAACTCAAGCGACACCAGACCTTCCTGTTGGCCTCCCACATCCACCCGGATGGTGATGCCATCGGATCGGTGCTGGCCCTCGGATTGGCACTCAAGGCCATGGGCAAAAAGGTTCAGCTGTTCAACCCGAGCCCCATCCCCATGGTCTATCGCTTCCTGCCTTCGGTACTGGAGATCAAACAGACGCTGGCTCCGGACGTCCGATTCGATGTGGCCCTGGTCCTCGATTGCGGCGATATCGATCGCATCGGTGCCGAAGCGGTCGCCATATGTAAACGATCGTTGGTCATCAACATCGACCACCACATCACCAATACCCGATTCGGTGATCTCCAGTTCATCGATGTCAATGCCTGTGCCACTGCCGAGATCCTCTATCATCTGATCCAGAAGCTGCCGGTGCAGATCGATTGCGCCATGGCCACCGCCATATACACCGGCATTTTGACCGATACCGGCTCGTTTCGTTTTTCCAACACCAACCGGTCGGCATTCGCCATCTGCGAAAAGATGATCGGCCTGGGGGCGGATCCCTACCAGGTCGCCCAGCACGTATACGGCACCTATTCTTTAGGACGAATCAAGCTGCTCAACTTGGCCCTGGATTCGCTGGAGATTTCACCCAATGGAAAGCTGTCCGTCATGACGCTCAGCCAACGCATGTTGCGCGAAACCGGCACACAGGCCGAAGATATCGATGGCATCATCAACTATGCCCGCCGTATCGAGGATGTCAAAGTGGCCGCCCTGATTCATGAGTTGTGCGACAATGGCACCGCCCCCCGGGGCAAAACGCGATACCACGTGAGCCTGCGCTCGGACAGCGGTGTCGATGTGGCTAAAATCGCCGCCCAATTCGGCGGCGGCGGGCATGCCGAGGCGGCCGGATTCAGTATCGATACCACCCTGACCGACCTCAAAAAACAGCTCATGCAACTTTCCGAAGCCTTCAGCGACGCATGCGAAGCGGTCTGAGCGGCATCGTCGTCGTCGATAAACCGGCGGGCATGAGCTCGGCCAGGGTGGTGGCCGAAGTCAAAAGAAAAATGGGAGCTGCCCGAGTGGGGCATACCGGAACGCTGGATCCCTTCGCCACCGGCGTACTGATATGTTGTATCAATCAAGCCACCCGCTTGGCGCGCTTCTTTTTACACGGTGGAAAACGTTACGAGGCCGTGATGCGTCTGGGTTCGACGACCGACACCCAGGATGCCACCGGCCGTGTCGTCGCCGCGGCGCCCCTACCCAACCTGGATGAAGCGTATCTGGTGTCGGTGTTTCGGGGTTTCGAAGGGCCACAATGGCAGCATCCACCGGTGTTTGCGGCCCTGAAGCACGAAGGCACGCCGTTGTACAAGCTGGCCCGTCGTGGAAAACCGGTGCAAAAACCGCCCCGTCAGGTCACCATTTCGATCCTGCGCATCCTGCAGGTCGCGTTGCCCGATGTGCGTTTTGAGGTGGCCTGTTCCGCCGGCACCTACGTGCGCACCTTATGCCACGACATCGGCCGGACCTTGGGATGCGGGGGCCATTTGGCCGAACTGCGTCGTACGGAAAGCAGCGGCTTCGGCCTCGACCAGGCCGTAACGCTCGAGCGGTTCGGGGAGATCGACCCCTGGGAAGTGCTGATCCCCATGGCCGAGGCATTAGAAGGCATGCCGTCCGTGACGGCCGACGACCAGATGATCGCTCATATGCAACAGGGACGCCCGCTCAAGCCCGAATGGTTCAAGGAGCGGGACCCGATGGGCTCACCGGCCGACACGCTGATGATCGTTGATCGGGCCAACACGTTAAAGGCGCTGCTCGAGTGGTCATCGGAAGACGGCACTTACATTTATGGTTGTGTTTTTAAATAATTCATAGCAAACTCATCACACTGGTTGATCAATAAGGAGGAGCACGAAAGTGGTATTCACAACAGAAGATAAAAAACAGCTGATTGAGCAATATAAACTGCATGACACCGACACCGGAAGCCCGGAAGTTCAAATCGGGTTGCTCACCCATCGGATTTCTTATCTCACCGAGCACCTGAAAATTCACAAGAAAGATCATCATTCACGCCGCGGGTTGTTGATGTTGGTGGGCCGTCGTCGTCGCTTGCTCAACTACGTCAAAAAGAACGATGTGCAACGCTATCGCACGATTATCGACACATTAGGACTTCGTCGATAGCCACCATCCAGTCCGCGGATCACGCCTGCGGCCATAGACCGGAGCGCCAACGCATCCGAAAGGGTGCGGTGTCGCCGGTCGTCGCTGCATTGAATTGAACGGCGGCCAAATACCATTTCGTAAGGTGCCGCAACTCGCAGCTGATTGTGTGTTTATGAAAGGCCGCACTATTTAAGGAGAAATTGAATGGAAATAAATGTAAAAGCCGATGTTGGGGGAAAACCGCTCACCATCCAATCCGGTAAAGTGGCCAAGCAGGCCGATGGCGCGGTGGTCGTCCAATACGGTGACACCATCGTTCTGGTCACGGCCGTGGCCGCCCATGATGAACGCGCGGCAGACTTTCTACCTCTGACGGTGGAGTATCAGGAAAAAATTTACGCCGCCGGTCGAATCCCCGGTAACTATTTCAGGCGTGAAATCGGACGCCCCAGTGAAAAAGAGACGCTCACCGCACGCTTGATCGACCGACCGATCCGGCCGCTGTTTCCTAAAAAATGGCGCTATGAAACGCAGGTGATCGCCACGGTGCTTTCCATGGACCAGGAGAACGATCCGGACGTCCTGGCCGTGGTCGGTGCCTCGGCGGCCCTGACCATTTCGGACATCCACTTCGACGGCCCCATTGCCTGTGTCCGCGTGGGACGCATCGATGGCCAATTCGTCGCCAATCCGACGCTGAGCCAGATCGAGTCCTCGGATATCAACCTCGTGGTGGCCGGCTCCAAGACCGGCGTGGTCATGGTGGAGGGCGGCTCACAGATCATCACGGAAGACGATATGCTCGAGGCGCTGTTCTTCGGCCACGAAGCCCTGAAGCCGATTATCGACATCCAGGAGGAGCTTCGGGCCGCTTTAGGCAAAGCCAAACGCCCCTTCGCCCCACCGGCAACGGACGAGGCCCTGGCCGCCCAATTGGAGGCGATCGCCAGTGAACGCATTCGTCAAACGCTGGATATCCATGACAAAATGGCGCGAAACAGCGCCATGCGCGCACTGAAGGCGGAGATTGTCGATGGCCTGGGAGACGCCTACGCCGAGCGTCGCGCCGAATGCATGGAAATTTTGGGAGATCTGCTCAAAAAAATCTCACGGCAGATGATCCTCAAGGAGGGACGGCGTATCGGTGGACGCAAGTTTGACGAAATCCGCCCGATCACCTGTGAAGTCGGGCTGCTTCCCCGTCCCCACGGCAGCGCTCTTTTTACGCGAGGCGAGACCCAGGTGCTCGGCGTGCTCACTTTGGGATCGGGCCCGGACGAGCAGCGCGTGGAAACGCTCAGCGGAGAAGAGATGCGCCCCTTCATGCTGCATTACAATTTTCCACCCTACTCGGTGGGCGAAGTCAAACGCGTCGGGGGCCCCAGCCGCCGCGATATCGGTCACGGTGGCTTGTCCACCCGTGCCATCGAAAAGATCCTGCCTGATCGGGAAAATTTCGATTACACGATCCGGTTGGTCTCCGAGGTACTGGAATCCAACGGCTCCTCGTCCATGGGTACCGTTTGCGCCGGGACCATGGCGCTGATGGACGGCGGCGTGCCGATCAAGGCGCCGGTTTCGGGAATTGCCATGGGACTGGTCAAGGAGGGAGATCAAGTGGTGATTCTCTCCGATATCCTGGGCGACGAAGACCACACCGGAGACATGGATTTCAAGGTCACCGGCACGCGGGAAGGTATCACTGCGCTTCAGATGGACATCAAAATCAAGGAGCTGCCCCGGGACATCATGCAAAAGGCCTTGGACCAGGCGCGTGCCGGAAGGCTGCATATCCTCGACAAGATGCTCGAAGCCATCGGCCAGCCGCGACAGGACATTTCTCAATACGCCCCCAAAATCTTGACGATCAAGATCAACCCTGACAAGATCCGCGACCTCATCGGTCCGGGCGGCAAGGTGGTTCGCGCCATTCAGGCCGAAACCAACACCCGCATCGAAATCGACGACAGCGGTCTGGTCAAAATTGCAGCCACCAACGAGGCCGAGGGAAAACTGGCCCTGGAGCAGGTGCAGGCCATCGCCATGGAGCCCGAAGAAGGGGCCATATATGAAGGCAAGGTCGTCAAGACCACCGATTTCGGAGCCTTCGTGCAATTGGCGCCAGGCACCGACGGATTGGTCCACATCTCCCAGTTGGCCAACCGGCGGGTGGCCAAGGTCACCGATGTGGTCAAGGAAGGCGACATCGTCCGCGTCAAGGTCCTGGAGGTATCCCAGGACGGCCGCATCCGGCTCAGTTTGAAGGCGGCCCTGGAAGAGGAAAAGAACCAAGGTGGTGAATAAAACCCGACTCCCCAACGGCATCCGCATCGTCTCAAAGCATATGCCCCACGTTCGATCGGTCTCCATGGGAGTGTGGGTCGACGTGGGGGCCAGGGACGAGTCCGACGAACAAAGCGGGCTGTCTCACTTTATCGAACACATGATCTTTAAAGGAACGGCCCGCCGTAGTGCCTATGAGATCGCCAAGGCCTTCGATGCCATCGGCGGTCACACCAACGCCTTCACTTCCACGGAAAACACCTGCTACCATGCACGCGTCATGGATGCCCACCTGGAGACCATGGTCGATATCCTGTCGGACATCTTCCTCAATTCCGTGTTTGCCCCCGAGGAGGTGGAGCGCGAACGGCCGGTCATTTTTCAGGAGATCGGCATGGTCGAAGACTCACCCGAGGAGTTCGTGCATGTGCTGGCCGGCGGGGATTTCTGGGGCGATCATCCGTTAGGCCGCTCGATCCTGGGCACCCGGGAACATGTGATGGGCTTTTCCGCCGAGACCATCAAGGACTATTTTCAGCGCCTGTACCATCCGGAGCGCATCGTCATCTCGGCAGCCGGCAATGTGGACCACGATTATTTTACCGACCTCGTCGGACCGACCTTCGCCACCATCCACAATGGCCATCCGCTGCCCACCCGCACCACCCCGGACATCCATCCCAAAACCAGCTGCCAGGCGCGTACCCTGGAACAGGTCCACATCTGCCTGTCGACCCAGGGTCTTTCCGTCACCGATCCGCGCCGGTTCGCGGTCTCCCTGCTGAGCACCATCCTGGGCGGCAACATGAGTTCACGTCTCTTTCAGGAAATAAGGGAAAGACGCGGCCTGGCCTACTCGGTCTACTCGTTTATGATGTCCTACGTGGATACCGGCATGTTCGGCGTTTACACCGCAGTCAATGCCGAGCAAGCCCAACGCACCATCGATCTGATCCTTCAGGAAATCCGAAAACTCGGCCGCACGCCGGTATCCGAGGATGAACTGCAGGATGCCAAGGAGTACACCAAGGGCAACCTGCTGCTGGCCGCCGAAAGCGTCGACAATCAGATGGTGCGGCTGGCCCAGAACGAACTGAATTTCGGCGAATACATCCCGGTGGACAAGGTGGTTCAAAACATCGAAGCGGTCTCCATAGACGACATCCAGGCCGCCGGCGCCCAACTGTTTCAAAGCGATCGAAGCGCCCTGACCCTGCTCGGCCCGGTCGACAAGGCGACACGTTTTGAAGCCATCTTCGACAAATAGTGGATCGTTTCAATTTCAACTTTTGATTTGAAATAAAGCGATTCGATCCATCATAAAAATCAAATGACAGCATGCCTTCACTTTAAACTTAANNACTTAAAACTATGCTAACCAGCTATAATGACCGTTAGCTCAAAACAATTCCAACTATTGCTCTCAAATCGCCTAAAGTAGCAAACTCATGCCCCAGGATCCTCTCATTGCCTTCAAACGCCTGAATCGCGAACATGACGACGACCTGCCCTTGCCTCGCTACATGACGCCCCATGCCGCCGGCATGGACGTCTGTGCCGCAATCGACGATCCCATCGAACTAGCACCCGGACAGATCGCCTTGATCCCCACCGGCCTGGCCATGGCCATGCCCCACGGCTACGAAGCCCAGATCCGACCCCGCAGCGGCCTGGCCATCCATCACGGGATCACCGTGGTCAATTCGCCGGGAACGATCGACAGCGACTATCGGGGAGAGGTCAAGATCGGCTTGATCAATCTGAGCAGAGCGCCCTATACGATCCGCCGCGGCGAGCGCATCGCCCAGATGGTGATCCAACGGGTATGCCGGGCTCAGGTGTCACAGGCCGATGAATTGGACGCCACCGAGCGCAATGCGGGCGGATTCGGCAGCACTGGATCGGATGCTTGATATGGATGCAGAGGACGCCCTGGACGAAGCCGGACCCTGCGGACTATCGGTGTGCATTCTGGCCAGCGGCAGCAAAGGCAATGCGATCTATGTCAGCGATGGGGCGACGTCGCTGCTGGTGGATGCAGGGTTGTCCGGTATCGACATCCAGCGACGGATGGAATGGGCCGGGCTTTGCCCGGAACGGCTCAGCGCCATCGTCGTTTCCCATGAGCACAGCGATCATATCCGGGGCGTGGGGGTTCTGTCACGGCGTTACAAGCTGCCGGTCTACATCTCACCGGACACCCTGAAAGCCGCCGGCAATCAAATGGGTCGATTACACGACATCCGGCCATTTCACATTGGCCGCTCGTTTGCCATCAATGATTTGGCGCTCCATCCGTTTGCCACATCCCACGATGCCCAGGACCCGGCCGGCTTCACCATCTCCCGCAACGGCCAGAAGGTCGGCATTGCCACGGACCTGGGCGTGGCCACCGGAATGGTGCGGCAACACCTCCAAGATTGTACCCTGCTCGTGCTGGAGGCCAACCACGATCCGGACATGCTGGTCAACGGTCCCTATCCCTGGCCGCTCAAACAGCGTATCAAGAGCCGTAACGGCCATCTGTCCAACGAAGACTCCGGCCATCTGCTGGCCGAGATCCAGCACGATGGCCTCTGCCATGTGATCCTGGCGCACTTGAGTGAAACCAACAACACGCCGGAAAAAGCATTGGACACGGTTGAACGCGCCCTGGGCGGCGCCGCACGATCCTTTCAAATCCACGTGGCCTGCCAGGAGCGCTGCGGGAGCCTGTTGATCCTTAAATAGTGTCCGTCCAGCGCCCCACCCGCTCGCCGTAACGCACCAGGGTTTCGACACCTTGGCTCGATTTTTCCAGGATATCCGCATCCACGCGGAGACGATCCGGCCCGACCAGAACGATCACCGTGGAGCCGCCGAATTGGAAATAGCCCTTTTCCTGGCCGCGCCGGCAGCATCCGCCGGCCGGTTGGTGCTGCACGACGCTGCCCACCATCATGGCCCCCACTTCCACCTGGACCGTGGTGCCCCAGCGCGCGCACTCAACCACGCACCAGTGGCGGTAGTTGGTGCAATGCACATCGGGTTTGTGGCGCAAGGCCAGGGGGTTGACCGAATGAAGCGGGCCTTCGATGACGTGCACCGGCCCCTGAACGCCATCCTCCACGTAGCCGAAACGGTGATAGTCGCAGGGGGCCAGGCGATAGACGAGACAGACGCCGCCGTCAAAAAAAACATCCAGACGGACGCCCCCCAACAACTCGGGAACGGTCATCGAGGCACCCTTGATGCTAAGCCGCGTGTCGGCCTCGATGGAAAGAACGCTCAGGCGCGCATCGGCCGGTGATATCATCGCCGTAGCATCGGCGTCGATGGGACGCGCCCCATCTTTGTGCTGTCGGATAAAAAAATCGTTGAAACTGGCGAATCCGTCACGGGGAACCCGGACCTCGGACAGGTTGATGCCATACTGATCCACGAAGGGGGCGATTTTTCCGCGGCTGCAGGGATGTTGCTGTATCCGGCCATAAATCTTTGACCAGATCGGCCGGCAAAGCAGCCGGCCGGTAACGAGCCGGCCCCAGGGGGTGCCGTAAAAAAGGTCCATCCATTTACGGCCGTAAACCTGTTCGATCTCCACGCGGCCCGAGCGGCGATTGTAAATGGGTATATCGTCAGATGCGGACGCCATGATGTTTCCTCGATATCTGTTTGTCAGTTCAAGCCGCCGGGCGACAGTGGACCGGCCAAGCGCGATCACTTGGTTTCGATCTTCACGGCGACGGCAAATCGACCCGGACCGGAAAAGAGCAGCCCCAGGCAGACACACGCCAGGGCACCGGCGTACAAGGGCAGGGTCTTGTACCCCATGTGTATAAAATTAAAAAAATAAAGGCTATAAATGACTGCCAGGGAAAAAGCGCAGATGCGGAACAGATACCCGGTCAGCAACCCCACAGCAGCCAGAACTTCCACGGCCAGGATCACCAGACCGACCACCTGAACGGAAAAATCGGCCTGCAAAAAGCGAATTTCACGGCCCACCGAAATCCATGCCCCCCTCCCATCGATGAGGCGCGGCAGGGCGTAGACCAACTGGCTCAAGGCGGCGCCCACCCGCATGATCAACAGTCCCAGGTTCATCTGGCGCTCATTGGCACTTTGCATATCCCGTCCTTATCGTTGCAGTTTTTCGATCCCACCCCGGCCTGGCCCCTGCTCGGCAGCCTCGAATAGATCACGGTTTTTCGCCGGTAAACAGCACCGCGATACCCATGGTCATTTTACGGTAAACCACTTTTACAAATCCGGCCGACTGCATGATGCCGGCAAAATCCCCGGCCGATGGAAAGTTCGCCACCGACGCGGGCAGGTAGCTGTAGGCAAACCCATGTTTGCTGAACAATCGGCCCAGTAAGGGCAGTACCCGGTGAAAATAAAACATGTAGGCCGATCGGAGCATCCCCCTGTCCGGCGACGCCAACTCCAGCACCGCCACCCGCCCCCCGGGTTTTAACACCTGATAAAAGTGCCGCAGCACCGTTTGCTTGTCCTGTATGTTTCGGATACCGAAGGCAATCGTGACCGCATCGAAACGGTCTCGGCCGAACGGTAGCCGAAAAGCGTCCGCGGCGAGCAGGCCAATGCGGCCGCTGGAACCGCGCTTGTCAACCTTGGATCTGGCCAGGTGCAGCATGCGGGGTGCAAAATCCGCCGCAGCGACGAACACCCCCTCTCCAGTCCGCTGCACGATCTCGAGGGCCACATCGCCGGTACCGCAAGCCACGTCCAATACACGAGCACCAGGAGCCAACCGCAATCCCTCGACCATCGCCCGCCGCCAGAACACATCCCGGCGCAGGCTCAGCAACCGATTCAAAAAATCGTAGTGGGGCGCAATGTGGTTAAACATATCACGCACATATGGCAGCTCCCGCGATTTCATTGACAACTTAAGCTCTTGCATTAATTTTCGCCATTGATTACGTATACCGTTTGCTATGATGAAGCACTCAATGGACCGGCGATCCGGCCCATGAGACCACTACGCCGCGGATGGGGTTTTGCCGGCCGTTCCATCGGCAAGGGCCGTTTGTGGCTTACGATAGCCGGGATTCGTATCCCTAACACACAACAGAGACTCTCAACAAGGATCAATCGGAACGCTTTATGAAAGGGAAAAGAGACTACTACGAAGTTCTCGGCGTGGCCAAAAGCGCCTCGGATAACGAATTGAAAGCCGCCTATCGAAAACTGGCACTCAAATACCATCCCGACCGAAACCCGGGAGACAAAGCGGCCGAAGAAAATTTCAAGGAGGCCGCCGAAGCCTACGAGGTGCTGCGTGACCCCCGCAAACGGCAGATTTACGATCAGTATGGTCATCAAGGCTTGGAAGGCAGTGGTTTTTCCGGATTCGGCGGCTTCGAGGACATCTTTTCCAGCTTTGGCGATATCTTCGAAGATTTTTTCGGTTTCAGCAGCCGGCGCGGCGGTCGCGGGCGCGCCAGCAGGGGCGCGGACCTGCGCTACGATCTGAGTATCACCTTCATGGAAGCGGCCTTCGGCGTGGAAACCACCATCGATCTGGACAAGCATGAAACTTGCGATGCGTGCCAAGGCAGCGGCATCGAACCCGGCACCCAGGCCGAAACCTGTCCCCATTGCCGTGGTGCCGGCCAGATCGGTCGCAGCCAGGGTTTTTTTACGATCCGTACCACGTGCCCCCACTGCGGCGGTGCCGGGCAGGTGATCCCCCACCCTTGCAAAAAATGCAATGGCAAGGGCCAGAAAAAGATCTTCAAGAAAGTTTCGGTCAGAATCCCGGCCGGGGTCGACAACAACTCGCGGCTGCGGCTCAGCGGCGAAGGCGAAGCCGGCGCCATGGGCGGTCCTCCCGGTGACCTTTACGTATTTATCCACGTGAAACCGCACGAATTTTTCAGACGCGACGAAAACGATGTCATCTGCCAGATTCCCATTTCGTTTATCCAGGCCACCCTGGGCGATCGCATCACCGTACCCACCTTGGAGGGCGAAAAGAGCCTGGATATCCCCAAAGGGACGCAGTTCGGTGATGTCTTCCGTTTTCGCGGCGACGGCATCCCCTCGTTGCGCAACGGCCGCAAAGGCGATCAAATCGTCCAGGTGACCATCAAAACCCCGACCAACCTGAGCAAAAAGCAAGAGGCGCTGCTCAGGGAATTTTCCAAACTGGAGGACGCCAAGCTGGGCAAGCGGCTGAAAAACATCATTAAAGATACGGCGGCCAAAGCCTTTCAATAGCCGATCATCACAGGAGCAGCAGGACCATGTTCGAACTCAAGATACTGACCCACTTCGCGGCCGCGCATCAACTGCAGATGGTGGCCAAAAAATGTGAAAACCTGCACGGGCATAACTGGAAGGTTGAGGTTTGCGTGACCGGTGATCGTTTAAACCCGGCCGGCGTGCTGATCGACTTCGGTGAACTCAAGGCCCACGTCAAACAGGTCATCGATACCCTGGACCACAAATTTCTAAATGAGTTGAATCTGTTCCCCGGCGCGCCATCTTCGGAAAACATCGCCCTCTATATCGCCGAAGCCCTGGCCAAACAACTTTCCGAAACCGATGTCCGGGTCAGCCGGGTGACGACATGGGAATCGGAAGACGCCTGTGCCATCTACTACCCTGCTGCGCCGAAAGCCTAAAACCGCACCGGTTCCATTTGCAGGCGCACGCCAAAACGATTCTGGACGCTGTCGCAGATGGCCTCCGAAAGGGCGAGCACCTCATCCCGGGTGCCACCACCCCGGTTGACGAGCACCAGGGCCTGCTTCGCATAGACCCCCACCCTGCCCAGCGCGCGCCCTTTCCATCCGCAGGCCTCGATCATCCATGCGGCCGACAGCTTCCATCTTCCATCGGCTTGGGGAAATGCCACCATTCCAGGTTCATCGCGATTCATCCGTTGCCAGGCGGCCGCATCGATCACCGGGTTTTTAAAAAAACTACCGGCGTTTCCCACCTCCGTCGGGTCGGGCAGTTTGGCCCGCCGGACGTCGCACACCCAATCGAAAATCTGCCGAGGCTCGGGCGCGTCACCACCCAACCCCTGGGCGCGGCGTTTCAGGTCCGGATAGCCGATCACCGGTTGCCACGGGCGGGGCAGGCGCAATCGGACTCTCGAAACGACGAACCGACCGGCCAGTTCCCGTTTAAACACACTGTCACGATAGCCGAAGGCACACTCCTGACCCGTCATGCGCACGATGCGGCCGGTCTGCATATCGACGGCATCCAGGGCCTCGAAGCGATCTTTGAGTTCCACACCATAGGCGCCGATATTCTGGATCGGCGCGGCTCCCGTGGTTCCGGGTATCAGCGCCAGGTTCTCCAACCCCGGCCACCCCATGTCCAGGGTCCACGCCACCACGTCGTGCCAGTTTTCCCCCGCGCCGACCTCGATCACCCAGGCATCGTCCGATTCCCTGGCCAGCCGCCTTCCCTCGATCTCCACCTTGAGGACAAGGGCGGATAGACGCGGGGGCAAAATGACGTTGCTGCCACCGCCGAGCACCGACTTGGGCAAGCGGGCCAAATCGGCACGCTCGGCAATGCGTCGCACGTCGGTTTCCGTGCGAATGCGGACAAGCCGGTCGGCCGTCGCCGGCAAGCCAAAGGTGTTCAATGGGGTCAAATCAACGTTGTTTTCAATGTCCATGGGCCAAAATGATCGTTCGATATAAGACTGCAGGTGCGATCCGCCGGCCACGACGACCGCCGACGTGATTTTTTCATCCGGAGTCCATACCCGGGTTCGGACAAAAAGCCAAAGGATTTTCCAGCGATTCTAACTGAATGCCATTCATCAAATCCGGCCCGGGTGGATCGGATCAGAGGGTTTGGTCAGAGGGTCTGGACGGGCGGGGCGGAACAAAACACCCAGTGGGAGTTGCTCTCCTTGGCTCTGTACATGGCGAGGTCGGCGCTTTTCATCAGCGCGCCGGCCGATCTTCCGTCCTTGGGAAAGGCGGCGATGCCGATGCTGGCGCTGACGAAATCGATGACCACCCCGCCGATTTCATAAGGCCGGGCCAGTGCCTCGGCAGTGCGTCGGGCGACCACCTCGGGCATGACGGCATCGGGATTTTTGAGAATGATGGTAAATTCGTCACCGCCTAACCGGGCCACCAGATCGGTTTCGCGGACGATGGTCAACAGGCGCTTGGCCACCCCCATAAGCAACCGGTCGCCGACTTCATGGCCAAAGGTGTCGTTGACCTGCTTGAATTTGTTCAAATCGAAAAAGAGCAATCCCAACCCAGAACCATAGCGATCGGCATAACGGATTTCACTCCCCAGATGTTCGACAAAAGCCTTGCGATTATATAATCCCGTGCCGGCAATATTCTTTATAAATGCAGCCTCTTCGGCATACAACGGCCGCTGGTCATGCTTCTGCGGGAGGGCCAGCAAGCCGATCAGGTTGCCGTTATGTTCCAGGACGACGGCATACATGGCATCGAGTTTTGCCAGTAATCCCAGAAGGCTCGCCGGGGTCGCGGTCACCGGCACATTCATGTTCCCCGATGTGGCCTCGAAAATCACCCGCCGGTGACGCAGTTGATGGTACAGCGATTCCGGCAGCGGGAAGATCGTGCCGTCGGGCAGGATCAACGCCCGTTCTGATGCATCACAGGTCAGAATCTCGATCCGATCGAAGGCCAGAAGACGGCACACCGCATCATTGACTTTGCTGATCAGGCCGCCTGAATCGCCCAGCACCAGCATCTCTTTCATGAGTGCCACTTCGGCCTGCTGCAACTCGTTGCGCGTTTTGTAAAGCCAGCGCTGGGCCAGTGCCCGGATGGGAATGACATAGAGGGTGTTGGACAGGTACCAGAGGCTCAAAAAAACGAACTGGGCCGCCTCCGACGCTTTGGCGATGATCGGGAAAAGCCAGAGGAAAAGCAGCAGGTTGGGTAAAAACACCATGGCATACAAAATGGCGCGAAGGAAAGAAAGGTGCAGCAGGCTCCGCACCTCCACCAGCCGGTGCTTGAAGACGCCGTAGGCCAGAAGGGCCAGGGGCAAAAAACTGAAATTGCCCGCTGGATAAAAATCCACGCCGTGCATGGCGGGAGTATTGAAAGCAGATGGTGAAAAAAGGTCACAACCAACAACGGCAGGAAAACATAAAAGAGATGGACCGTGCGTTCGATGGATAGAATCAGCTGGTCATCGTCGATGAAGTGGTGGCAGATGAAGACCGGTGACAGCAGGGAATATCCAATGCAAACCAGCGCAAACAAGACTCGCCCCTTGAGCGATACGCGACGAAAAGAAACCAGGGCGAGGACGGCCAGATAGACGCCGAACAGCAAAGACAACAAGGGCGGTATAATGAATATGGAAAAAGCGTCGATCATGGCACCTGCAGGATCGTATCTGATTTCCGGGCACGGTCACGCAAGATTAGGTTATCTTGCCGACATCATTCGTTTTTATAAAGATTCACGGTCTCAATTTCCCGCTGGCTTTTCACCGCAACTCTTGCACCGCGAGCGGCGTTGGTATAGATGACACCTATTGATATCGCCCGATTTTAAATTTCCTGAACTGAAATATGGGTTTCTCACCTGAACCCCCATGACGGATTTCGCGCAACGGCTCCCCGGGGCATGCCACACCGCGGCGATCACGTTCGACGAGGCTGGGAGAAGCGTCGATGGAAGAGCATTCGAAGGCAGATCATAACGAAGCCCAACGTCTCGCTTTGGCACAGAAGACAAAAGAGGTCGCCAGCCTCAGGGACGCCCTGCGCCAAGCCGAAGACAAATACCGCGTGCTGGTGGAAAATGCCAACGATGCCATTTTCGTCCTACAAGACGGCAAAATCCGCTTTGCCAATCCCAAGGCTCTGGCCTTGGGCGGCGTCCTGGCCGAGGACCTGGAAAAAGTGCCGTTCAGCGAATACCTGCACCCGGAAGAACGCGACATCGTGGTGCGTCGCCATGAACAGCGCCTGAAGGGTGAAAAAATCCTGAACATGTACCCGTTGCGCATCGTCACCCGCCAGGGCGACATTTTCTGGGGAGAAGTCAATGCGGTTCGCATCGAATGGGAAGGCCAATCCGCCACGCTGAACATCATCCGCGATATCACCTCCCAGAAACTGATCGAACATCACTATTTCCAAAATGAGAGCCTGGCCACCTTGCGAACCTTGTCGGGTGGCATGGCGCACTCCATCAACAACCTCCTGATGGGCATTCAGGGCCGTGTTTCCCTGCTGTATCGCAGCATGAGATTGAACGATGTGCGCCGCGATCACCTGCGGGGGATCGAGGCGTGCGTGTCGGACGCCGCCAAACTCACCCGCCAGATGCTCGGATTCGCACAATCCGGCAAATACAACGTCACCAAGTTGAATCTCAACGACGTGATCCAGGCGGCGACCCAATCGTTTGTCCACAATGAAAACCACATCACCCTGATTCGTGAGCTGGATTCCGCGCTCTGGCCCATTGAGGCCGACAGCCAACAACTGGAACAGGTGGTCATGAACATCTTGCTCAATGCATGGCAGTCGATTGTGGACAAAGGCAGGATCCTGGTCAAAACCGAGAATTTCGAATTGACCGAAGGGCGCGAGCACTATCAGGATGCGCGCACCGGCAAGTGTGTCAAACTGACCGTCCGCGACTCGGGCATCGGCATGGACGATACGGTGCGCAAGCGCGCCATCGAACCTTTTTTCACCACCAAGGGTCTCGGTCAGCATCGGGGCCTGGGGCTCTCCAGCGCCTATGGCATCATCGCCAACCACAATGGATTCATCGATATCGACAGCATCCCGGAAGTCGGTACCACCATCTCGGTCTACCTGCCCGCAGCCGGCGATGCGCAATGAAAACGCCTGCCTAAAATTTTAGATCCGATTGAATTGCCGGCTCAGATGGTTATGGTATTCGTTGATAACCAAAAGACCCGATCATCGAAAATTGCAAGGAGTGCACATGTCTGCCCGATCCATAGAACGCTATGATTTTGAAACCGGTATCTATCGTCCACCGAGCGAAGGGGGAAGCGATTCGCTGCTCGTGCGTTTCACCCGCAACTGCCCTTGGAATCGCTGCGAATTTTGCGCCATGTACAAAACCGAAAAATTCGAGCTGCGCAGCGTCGATGAGATCAAGACAGATATCGATGCCATTGCCGCCCTGTGCAACGATTTGAAAGGCGGCCGTTCTGACGGAACGGTCAGTCGCGAAACGGTCATCGCGCTGATCGAACGACATCCGGAACTCAACTACCACCAGGGTTTTGCCATGGTGTACCACTGGCTGCTGGCGGGCGCCAAGACCGCGTTCGTCCAGGACGCCAACAGCCTGATCATGCCGACCGAGCAATTGGTCGAGGCGTTGCGCTATGTGCGCAAGACCTTCCCCTCCATCGTTCGCGTCACATCCTATGCTCGCGCCAAAACCTTGTCCCAGAGAAAGCCCGAAGAGCTGCTCGCCATCCGTAAGGCCGGCCTGGATCGGGTGCATATCGGCCTGGAAACCGGGGACGACGACCTGTTGAACAAGGTGAAGAAAGGTGTCACTGCCGAAGGTCACATCAAGGGTGGCCAAAAGGCCATGGCCGCCGGTTTCCAGGTATCCGAATACTGGATGCCCGGGCTGGGCGGCCGGGAAATGTGGGAAAACCATGCCATCAACACCGCCCGTGTGCTCAACGCCATCAACCCCCACTACATCCGCTCACGCCCCTTTTATACGATTCCTGGGACCCCCATGCACGCGGCGGCCCAGCGGGGCGAGTTCCAGATGCTCACCCCCAGGGAACAAATGACCGAGCTGCAACGCATGATCGAAGCGCTGGATGTCACTTCGCGGGTCTGTTTCGATCATGCCGGCAACTACTGGCGGGATCGCCATGGAAACCTTTTGTTTACCCACAGCTACGAGGGATACAAGTTTCCCGAGGAAAAACCAAAGGTGCTCGAACGCATCGCCGAGGGACTCAAGGTCGATCACCAGCGGCCAGAATATTTGAATCTGTAATCCCATCCCTGAAAAGCGGTATTGAATGCAACGATCGACCGCCATTGTTCTGCTCCTGTTGACCGCCCTTTGCTGGAGCACCGGCGGTTTTTTGATCAAATGGGTGGAGTGGCCGCCCATGGCCATTTCCGGTTTGCGCAGCGCCATTGCAGCTCTCTTTTTAGCGCTGATCTTCCGGCCCAAGCGCTGGCGCCTGGATCGGTATGTGATCGGCGGCGCTTTTGCCTATGCGGTCTGTGTGACCTTCTTTGTGTTGGCCAACAAGTGGACCACGGCCGCAAACGCCATCTTGCTGCAATATACGGCGCCGGTACACGTGGCCTTTTTCGGATATTGGTTTCTGGGGGAAAAGCCACACCGGCTGGACTGGTATGCACTCGTCCTGGTGGTCATGGGCATGGTGCTCTTTTTTGCCGAAGATCTTTCCATGGGCAATTTGTGGGGTAACCTGGCCGCCCTGATATCGGGCATCGGATTTGCCTGGATGGCACTTAGCCTGCGCAAACAGAAAGACGGCGACCCGATCCACTCGGTCATCCTCGGGAACCTGATGGCCGCCGCGGCCGGTGCACCATTCATGTTCGCAAATGCCCCTTCACCTGCCGGATGGACCGGCCTGATACTCCTCGGGGTGGTCCAGATCGGCCTGGCCTACGCCCTCTTCTCCATTGCCATCCGCCATGTGACCGCCCTGGAGGCCCTGCTGATCCCCACCATCGAACCGATCCTCAATCCAGTATGGGTCTTTCTATTGCTGGGCGAGCGGCCGGGTCGATTGGCGATGGTCGGCGGCGCCATCATTATCGGCGCAGTGCTGTTACGCAGCACGGGGCCGTGGATGCTGAGAATGCGTTACCGTTAAAATTCAACGACTTGGAATGCCGGGGTAGCCACCGAAGCCGGCATGGCCTCCCAGGATGACCGACAAAAAGAAGCGCGCAAGACATAGCGGCCCGCAGGCAGCGTTTCCGGCAGGCGCCATCGAATCTCCATCATCTCGGCGATGGATGAAAACTGGGGACAGGGGCCGTCGATCTCGATGGTGAAATGGGGCCGACCGCAGGCCACCGTGTACGGCCCATCGCTCACATCCACCCTCTCCAGGACAAAGTCAGGCGTCACGCCGATGGGAAAAGCAGTCATGCGGATAAAGCGCAGCACCACCTCTTCTCCGGGCCGGTAGACATCGAATTCGGTCACGAGCCCGATGAGCTTGTTCTCATCCGACAAACCGGAGCCGACTCCCGAACTGGTCTCATCCCAGAAACGGGCCGGCCCCACGTCCACGTGCACCAGGCGACCATGGTAATATCCGGCCCCGCCGAAACCCAACTCCCGGACATAGTGCCACACCCGTTCGGAGGCCACTCCCTGGATCTCGATGTCGGCCGCCATGCCGTATTGGTGCAGACTGGCGGTGGCCACCAGTCGCCCTTTCTTTTGCAAATTGGCGTTGTAGGTCGGGCTGCGCCATCCGGAAGCGATCTCGATGCGGGCCTCGGGATCGAAATGATCCTGCAGGTGATCGATAAACTCGATCAACCGCACGGAGATGACGGCCAACGGATCGTCCAGGGGCGACTCGAACACCAATCGAATGCCCTCGAGGGCCTGTCGGTCATAATGCCCCGCACCTTTACGAAAAGTTCCCGAAAAAGAACGGCCGTTCTTGGTGTTGAACAGTTCGATGCGACCGTCGCCGCCATGGACAAACCGGCGGCCATCATCGGCCGCGACACCACCGCCCCACATTTGTGCCCCCATGATCCAGGCCATACCGGCCCATACCATCAATCTGCCTGCTATCTGCCGCAACATCATATTCCCCTACCGTAAACGGGCCACGAGAACCCCGCCGAAAATCAAGGCTCCTGCCAAAAACAGGGCGGCTGTAACCGGTTCGTCCAGCAGGACAATGCCGCCGACCACCCCCACCAGTGGAATGAAATAGATGGCGGAGTTGGCCACCGCCGGCCCGAGGGCCGGCACGGCCCGGTTGTAGAAATCATAGGCCAGGGCCGAACAGACGATGCCCAGAAAAACGACCTGTCCCCAGGCCAGGGCCGTGGGTTGCGGAACACCGTACCACCAGCACTCGATCAAGGCCCCCGGCACCAGGGTGATGGCGCCGATCCACATGATCCAGCGGGTAATCAACAAATTATCATATCGGCCCGAAACGCGCTCCACCAGAAAGGTGTAGGCAATCCAACAGGCCACCGCTCCCAGCATCACCATATCGCCGGCCAGTGATGCGCTGCCGTCATCTTTTACCACCAGCATCGCCACGCCGCCGAGGGCCAGCAGGGCGCCCAGCCAGGTATTGACCCCGGGCCACTTCCGGATGCGCCAGGCCGAAACCAGCTCCGTGCCCAAGGGAATGGTGGCGATGATCAGGGAAGCATGCGATGCGGTGGTCATCTTGAGGCCGATGTTTTCAAAGGCGAAATAGAAGGAGATGCCGCTCAGGGCCAACGCCCAGATCAGCTTGCGGTCCTTCGGCCGCAGTGCAACGTCCATTTTGCGGGTCAACGGCCACAAGAGGGCGGCCGCCAGAAAGAAACGGAGGCTGGCCAGAGTCAGCGGCGGAATCTGCTGCACGGCGCTGCGGGTGACCGAAAAGGAGAGCCCCCACACCAGGACGCAAAAGACAATATAGATAATCGGCAGCATTCCACCACTTAAAACTTAACACTTGAAACTTTAAACTTTTTTAAAATTCGCCATCAACTCATCCCGCGTGATCAGGGCCCGGACATCGGCGACATGCTGCCGGATGTTCTCCACCCCACCCTCCTGGCGATCGACGAGCACCACGGCACGGACCACCTCGAGCCCCTCTTCGCGGGCGCGTTCGATGGCCTTGATGGTCGATCCGCCCGTGGTGGCCACGTCGTCGATCACCACCACCCGGGCACCTGCGGCCAGGTCGCCCTCGATCCAGCGGGCGATGCCATGGTCCTTCTTGGCCTTGCGGATGGAAAAGGCCTGGATGGGCTGGCCCCTCAACCCGGAGGCAAAGGCCGTAGCCATGGCGATGGGATCGGCACCGAAGGTCAACCCACCGACCCCTTCGGGTTGGAGATCGGCAATGGCGTCAAACATCAGATGCCCGACCAGGTACATGCCCCGGGGGTGCAACACGGTGGGTTTACAGTTGACGTAAAAATGGCTCATGCGCCCGGAGACCAGTTTGAAGGTCGGTTCGGGCGAATATTTGAATGATTTTTCACATAAGAGGGCGATCAGTTCCGATTTCATCCTTGCTCCTATATGCCTCAAGCCGCCGAATTTTCAAGAAGTGCTTGATGATAGAGCACTTATGAGATAATAAAGCCTCCACTGTTTGGAAGAAGCCGTTGGATGGGTTCCAGTGGAGGCTAAGCAAGGAAAACTGGGGGCAGCACTCCTTGAGCTCAGCGCCGTTCTTAGCAGGCCTGTCGGTAGCGGTCAATATAATAGGGTTTTGAGATAGATGATCCAAGCCAACAGCGATGCCATCATTCGAATGTTCCATGTCCATAAACGATATGGCAACAAGTTCGCACTCAAAGACGTCACCCTGGAAATCTCCAAGAACGATTTCTTGTTCGTCACCGGCCGCAGCGGGGCCGGCAAGACCACCCTTCTTAAACTGCTCTATCTCGGGGAGCCGGTGACCGAGGGCCAGGTGCTGATCGACGGCATGAACCTGTCACGCATCGGGCAGGGTCGCATCCCGGTGCTCCGGCGCAAATTCGGCATCATTTTCCAGGATTACAAACTGATTCTGACCAAGACCGTCTATGAAAATGTGGCTCTGGTCCTGGAGGCGGCCGGCCGCAAACCGCGCCTGATCGATAAAAAAGTCCGCAGCGTCCTGCGTACCGTGGGCATGGAAGATCGCATGAACGCGCTGCCTCAAAGCCTTTCAGGCGGAGAGCAGCAGCGTGTGGCCGTTGCCCGGGCGGCGGTCGGCGACCCCAAAATCATCCTTGCCGACGAACCCACCGGCAGCCTGGACGAAGAGGCCGCCGAGGTAATCATGACGTTCCTGGATGACTTCCACGCCCGCGGGTCCACCGTTATCGTGGCCACCCACGACAAAAAATTGCTCGAACGGCGCAACAGCCGGGTGGTGCAACTACGGGACGGCCAGCTGTGGTCCGACGAATTGCACTAGGGGCCGGGATCTGAAATGAAACGGTTTTTCAAGCGCGCCATCAACGACCTGAGGGAGAATCAATTTCTGGCCGCCATCACGGTCGTGACCATTGCCCTGTCGATCCTGATCGCTTCGGCCTTCGCGCTCTTTTTCATCAATGCCGGAGAGCTGCTGACCCAATGGCAAAAAGGCATCCGCATGATGGTCTATCTGAAGCCCGATGTCTCCGAAGCGGCCAGGCTGGACACCAAATTTCGAATTCAGGGGGTCGCCGGCGTTCAGGAGGCGACCTACATCTCCAAGGAAGAGGCCATGGAGCGGCTCAAGGGTCAGATGCCCCACCACTCGGCCCTGTTGGAAAACCTCAAAGAGAATCCCCTGCCGGACGCCTTCGAGGTAACCCTCGAGGCAGCCGCCCGCGACAGTGTGCAACTCCAGTTTCTATCCGAACGCATTCAGGCCTTGGAGCCCGTCGAGGAGGTGGAATACGGCCAGCAGTGGATCCAGCGATTCAGCAGCGTCATCAACCTGTTCAGTATTGCCGGCTACGGCATCGGTGCCCTGTTTTTCATGGCCACCGTCTTCATCGTGGCCAACACGATTCGTCTGGTACTCTATTCCCGACGCGACGAAATTGAAATCATGCGACTGGTGGGTGCCACCGATCGTTTTATCAAGATCCCTTTTTACCTGGAAGGCATGATCCAGGGGGCCTTGGGAACCACCATCGGGCTGGTCGCACTTTACATCGGCTATTTTTCCCTGAGCAGCCACTTCCAGCCCAGTTTGGCCAGCGGCCTGCTGACCCTGCGCTTTTTCCCTGTGCTGGTCTGTGTTTCGATCGTGGCCGGGGGCACCGTGGTGGGATGGCTGGGCTGCTGGATCTCTCTGAAACAGTTTATGAAATGAGTCGTCCTTTGCTTCATATCGCCATCGTCCTGATCGCCGGCCTGCTCGTCTGGACGGGCAACGCCCCGGCGGCCGAGGTGGGCACGATCCAAGTCTCGGACTTGAATGTGCGCTCTGGACCCGGAAAGGAGTATCGGATCGTATTGCGCCTGGCCAAAGAGAGCCGGGTAAGGGTACTGGGTCGCGCAAAGGGGTGGCTCAAAATCGATCATGCCGGACAGAGCGGCTATATCCTTGAGAACGATCGCTACGTCCAGCTGACCACCATCGATGAATCGGCCGGATCGTCCCTCGATGCGGACCAGCGCGTGGCTCCCGAAAAACGCGAGGCGTGGCGGCGCGAAGCCGACGATCTCCAACACAAGCTGACGGCGTCGCGCAAACAACTCGACGCGGTCAGCCGCAAGGAGCAGGCGGTGATCGACGAGATCAACGCCTCTGCACAGGCCTTGGATCGGCACCGCCGGGAGGTGCGCGCCACGCGCCATGCGCTGGAACAACTGGAAACCAAGACCGAGGAAATCGAACGGGACCACGCCGCCCTCGACGCGCGAATCGCCGCCGGCCGGGAATACGCGGCCCAGCGCTTGCGCGCACTTTACAAACTCAACTGGATCGGCAGGGTGCAGCTGTTGGCCACGGCCCATTCGTTCTACGACTTCGTTCAACGCAAGGCGTCCCTGGAACGAATCCTCAGCCAGGATGAAGCGGTGCTCGAACGGCTGCGTGCCGACCAGAACGCCCTGGAACAACTGCTGGAACAGGTCAACGCCAAACGGGCCGAACAAAAGGCTATGAGAATCGATCTGGACCGGCGCATCGCTGTTCTAAATGCCGAACAGGAAAAACGGACGACCCTTCTGGGAAACATCCGGGACCAAAAGGAGCTCGAACAGGCGGCCTTCAAGGCGCTCCGCCAGGCTGCTCTGGAGCTGGACAGCACCCTGGCCTCGTTCGAGCCGCCCAAGGGGGCCGACACGGCACGACCGGCGCCCGACCGTCCTGGAATCCACCAACGGTTCGATCAATACAAGGGCTTGCTCAGTTGGCCGGTAAAGGGTAAGATCATTTCATTTTTCGGCCCTTACCGGGACGAAAAGGCCAATCTGGTCAATTTCCAGAGCGGCATCGATATCAGCGCCGAACGGGGAGAACCGATCCGGGCCGTTTCAGGTGGATACGCGATCTTCTCGAGCTGGTTCAAAGGGTTCGGCAACATGCTGATCATTGACCATGGCCATCACTACTATACGGTCTATGCCCATCTGGAGGAGGTCTTTAAGGTCAAGGGCGACCGTATTGACAAAGACGAAGTCATTGCCACGGTAGGCGATTCGGGTTCATTGATCGGCCCGGCGCTCCATTTCGAAATCAGACACCATGGCAAACCAATCGATCCCCTGGAGTGGATCAACAAAGGATAGGAGATCCTCCAATGCTTGACTCCCGTAAAACCTCCCGCTGGATATGGATCGGCATCGTCGTGTTGGCTGCCGCCCTCTTCCTGCCCGGGGCCTACCGCAATCTTGCCGCCGACCGCGAAGCGACCTACCAGGGTCTCAAGATATTTTCAGACGTGATTGACATCGTCGAAAAAAATTACGTGGACGAAGTCGACCAGAAAAAGCTGATCGAAGATGCCATCCAGGGTATGGTGAGCAGCCTGGACCCGCACTCTTCCCTGCTGACCCCGGACGCTTTCAAGGAGTTGCAGATCGACACCCAGGGCGAATTCACCGGCATCGGTATTCACGTCACCATGCGAAACAACCTGGTCACCGTCATTTCCCCCATCGAGGGCACACCCGCCTACCGTGCCGGCATCAAGGCCGGAGATAAAATCATCAAGGTGGACGGCACGCCCACAGACAACCTGACCGATGCCGTCAAGCGCATGCGCGGCCCTAAAAATACTCCCGTGACCATCACCATTATCCGCGAGGGAGAACCCAAGGCCCTGGATTTTAAACTCATCCGCGACGTGATTCCCATTCACAGCGTCAAATCGATCCTCTTGCAGCCGGGCTATGGATATGTCTGGATCACCCATTTCCGCGAAAACACTTACGACGACCTGACGGCCGCGCTCGAAAAACTGGAAGCCACCGACCCACCGCTCAAAGGGCTGGTCCTGGATCTGCGCGACAATCCGGGGGGTGTCCTCGGCCAGGCCATCGACATCTCGGATCTGTTCATCGACGACGGCATTATCATGACCAGCAAGGGCCGCCTCAAGCGCCATACCAAGGTCTATCCGGCCACCCCGAGCAACCCGCCGCGCACCTATCCGATGGCGGTCCTGATCAACGGAGGGAGCGCCAGCGCTTCTGAAATCGTGGCCGGAGCCCTTCAGGACGCCAAACGGGCGGTCGTCATCGGCACCACCTCCTTCGGCAAGGGATCGGTGCAGTCCATCGAATCCCTCAGCGACGGTTACGCCTTGAAGCTGACCATCGCTCGCTATTACACCCCCAGCGGCCGATCGATCCAGGCCAAGGGCGTGGAGCCGGATATCGTGGTGGCGCACCGGATCATAGAAGAGCCATCCACCGAAGCGGAACGCCTTTTCAAGGAAAAGGACCTGGCCAACCACCTGGAAGACGACAAAGGGGAAAAAACCCCTGAAACCCAGAACGAACCATCGGAAACGCCGACCGACGACTCGGCCAAAGCCCGCCTGAGCCCTTTGAGTCCGGAACAACTGGTCAAAGACAGCCAGGTACGCAGAGCTCTCGATATTTTGATCGGATACGATATTTTCAAGAAACTGGGCGATGGCTAAAAAGAGCACCAAGGTCAAACGACGTACGAAGCGTTCATCCAAAGGTCCGGATCTACCGCTCCAACTCCTCAAAATCTTCAGCAGCCTCGCCGTGCTGGTGGTGGTGGTGTTGGCTGCCGGCGTGGTGGCCAAGTGGCTGATCGGAACAGCCCCGGAACAGCCGAGTGCCGCGGTCCAGCCCGACAAGCGCCTGCCCGTACCAGAAGTGAAATCCCCCCGGTTACCGGTATACGAGGTATTTCCCAAAGGCACACCAGCGGCCAAACCACCCACCCGCCTGCCCCAGTTACCGGGGGCCCGTCCCCCCCTGGTGGCCATCGTCATCGACGACATCGGCTATGACCGACGAATCGCCGAACGGTTCATGGCGATGGATGTGCCCATGACCTTTTCCATGTTGCCCTATGCACCGTTCGGTCGTGAGATCAACGAACAGGCACGTGCCCAGGGGCTTGAAATCATGCTCCATCTACCCATGGAACCCAATGAATACCCGGCCGTCAAACCCGGTCCCGGCGCTTTGCTCTCGGAAATGAGCCCCGATGAGCTGATCACTCAGCTCAGGGCAAACCTCGATCAGATCAAGGGAATAAAAGGCGTCAACAATCATATGGGATCCAAAATCTCCACGTCCTCCGACCGCATGCGCCAGATCTTCTCGATCCTTAAACAGCACGACCTTTACTATATCGACAGCCGCACCACCGCCGAGACCGTTGCGAGACCTTCGGCCGAACTGTTGCAGCTGCCCTTTGCCGAACGGGATATCTTCATCGATCATATCGATGATCCGGCTTTCATTCGATCCCAACTCAAACGCCTGATCCACCAGGCCCAGCAACAGGGGTATGCCGTGGGAATCGCACACCCTCATCCCAATACCTGTCAGGTACTCGAAGAATTTTTACCCCGCTTCAAGGAAAGTGTCTCGCTGGTGCCGGCCTCCATGGTGGTGAGGCAGGCCATGCTGGTGGAATCGCCCCAGGCGAATGCCATTAAATAGTGCCCATCCACAAATGGCCAAGCTGTGGACGGACACTGATAAGATGGCTAAATCCCTTGTACCGGCAGAGGCACGACGGCGGAAGCATCCACCTCGGCATAGAGACGGGTCAGCGCCTTGTTGAAAAACGGCGGTTGCGGCGTACTTTTCAGCTTTTCCGTAATTTTGTACAGCTCCTGACCGATATCCTGGGAACACCCATTTCCGGCACATCTCAGCAGTCGAACCAAGGCATCACTGGCCAATATTCTGGCATCGTAGTACAGGTTGTCGTCGGCAAGGATATCCAACACCTGAAAAACCAAGGCCTCACAAGGGGTTTGAATCTGAGCGACACATTTGAGCGCCTCCTCTCGAAGCCGCCAGTTCCCCTTGTATCGAAGAATTCGTATCAAGCCGGACTGGCAATCCGATAGCCGGTTTTCTTGCGCCAGAAGTTCCATCTGATCCAGTACCGGCCCCCAATCGCGCAAATTGCCAAAGGGGTCTTTGTCCATCATAGGCTCCTATTTTTACATTTTCAGTCCACATACGCCTCATACTCACCATACTTGTCCAACTGACGCTGGGTCAGTCGTCGATCCAGATCTGAACAACCATTTTCAACACTCACCTGTGGCCCGAACAAACGCCTTTCGAGGCTTTTGACCTTGCCTTCGGGGGTGATCACCATAATGGCCTCTTCATCGGCATCATCGACCACAATAAAGTATTTACCCGAAGCGATATTTTTGACCAGTTCCATGGTTGCCGGCTCCCTGCCCGAAGTTTTCACGAATCATCCCAATATATGATGTGGGCCTGGCGATTCACGAGGCCACTGAAAATTGATTTTAAATTTAATTCGGATCGACCATCTTGCGGAACATCGTATGCGGACATCATATAGCAATGGGAATGCCAATGCGGAAGTTACATATAACCAATTGATATCATGAGTTTATTTTGTTAAATGAATTTGGAAGGCACCACGGCCCTGGGTCAAAATCGCCCGCAAAATACATTAATACGATGGTAACAGCTTGATAATACGAATTAAAGATGAGCGGGCGATATCGCCCAGCGACGGGCGCCAATGGCACTCGGAATCAGGTGGACATCTTACGGAAGAGGGCTCGCCGCGAAATACCCAACAACGCGGCCGCCTGGGTGCGATTGCCCCCGCATTGCTGCAGCGCCTGGTTGACGAGAAATTTTTCCAATTTTTGAACCGATTCCCGCAGGTCGAGGCCGATGGGCACAGAATCCATTTGGAGTTGGGGCCCAGGAGCCAAAAATTCTAAATGCCCCAGGGTGACATATCGCTGCAACACGTTGCGAAGTTCGCGCACGTTGCCGGGCCAATCGTATTCCACCAGGAGATCCATAATGCGGCCGGGCACGTTCGAGGAGTCGGGCAACGGTTTCATTTCATGTAAAAAGTGCTCGACCAGCAGCGGGATGTCCTCTTTACGACGCCGCAAGGGGGGCAACTCGATCTGCACCACCTGGATCCGGTAAAAAAAATCCTTTCGCATCAATCCAGCCTGCACCCTGTCGCTGAGAGCAGCGTTGGATGCAGATATGATACGAAAATCGCTATTCTTTGTTTCCGTACCGCCGATGGGCCTGTAACCGCTGCCTTCAATGGCCCGCAACAGCTTGGCTTGCATGTTGACCGTCAGCTCGCTGACCTCGTCCAGAAACAAGGTGCCGCCGTCGACCAAATCCAGGTACCCCGGTGCGTCGGCATGCGCGCCCGTAAAGGCTCCCTTGCGATGGCCAAAAAATTCGCGCTCGAACAACGACTCTTGCATGGCCCCGCAATTGACCGCCACAAACCGCCCCCCACTCCTGGCGCTGTGCTCATGAACGGCTCGCGCCACCAGCTCCTTGCCGGATCCAGATTCGCCGAATATGGCAACGCTTGCATCCGTGGCGGCTGCCTTTAGAATGAGCTCGTATACCGCCTGCATGGCCGGTGATCGCCCCAGAATACCGCCCAGGCGATAGCGTTCTTTCAAAGAGGACCGCAGCACCCGGTTCTCATCGTCCAGGGCCTGGGCCTTGCGCTGGGCGGCCATTTGCTGCTCTTTCAGATCGGTGATGTCCTTGAATGTGGACAGCAGAGCCGGCCGGCCCCTGAAGCTGATCGGACTATGACAGACTTGAATCCAGAGGGGCTTTTCGGGTCGCGACAAGGCATGGACCGCCTCCACCCTGGATTCGACGATACGGTCCGCCCTGTCCCCGTAGAGCCGGGCGATCTCGTCGCCATTACCCACGGGGGGTTGGTGCACCAACCCTTCGCGCATGGCCTCGGCCGATGGAATCTGGAACAGCTTGCAGAATGCCGGATTGACATAGCAAAACCGACTCTTTTGAACCAAGGCCACACCTTCTGCGACCTGCTCGGTCAACACCCGGTAGCGCTCCTCGCTCTCTTTGAGCGCGTCCTCCGACTCCTTGAGCCACAGCACCTTGCTCAGCCGCTCGGCGATCGCTTTTAACAGGCGTTCCTCTTCTTCGAGAAAGGGGCTATCCCCTCTGCCCGGCGGTTCTTGGAGATAATAGACATCCACATCACCGACATGACGTCCATTGAGGATGATCCGCTTATTCTGACGCCAGGAGGTAACCTTGAAATTTTGGGTGATATACTGGTGACCGTTCAAAACGATACGCGCGCAAGCGTTCCCCGGGTATTGCCAGGCCGCGGGGATCAATTCGACGGCTCGCTGCATGATCCACGACAACGAGACGTCCTGATTCTCGGAAAGATTGGAAATCCCATACAGGCAATTGAGCTCCTTGATGCGCTCGGCCAAGGGGTTGGGCCGGGCCGCATCGCAGACGCATGGGTCGGCAGGTTGTGCCGCCTGCTCGGCGCGTTCCATCGGTACCTTGTCGGCTGGGATCGTTGGCATAAGTTTGGACTCTCAGACAACCGCAGTGAAAACAGAAAACTCTAAAATAGGATCATCAGCCACTGCAGGGGTCAAGCAAAATCGTAACAACCCTCCTCGATCTGAGCGGCCCCCGCTTCTCATGCACAAGAGTCACCACTGCTGCTCAATTTTTGAACAGCACCTTTGGACGCCAACTGGCCGGGCGACCTGCGGTCCATTTCATGTTTTATGATCGAACGTCCGGACCGGGGCTGTTGATATATCACCACCGGGTCTTCGGAGATCCCATGCGGCTGCCGCCGCCCGATCCAAAATATCTCTTATAATCAAACCATTAGCTTTTCATTCCAGCTATCCATGACTCGGCACGGCTTTTGCGGAAGGAAAGGTGTCTTGACCGGCGTGCCACGACGTTTCATCGACCGGCATTCAAAAAGTCGGATCGTGCGGCTCAACGCACCAAAAAAGGGGGACATTATGGATCGTGAATGGCTTTACATTTCTGAAAGAATCAACGAAGTCAGCCGGATTTGCAATCGAGAGCATCCAATCTACGAGCAGGTCAGCAACTTCAGTATCGCACTCTATGTCCTGGGCGTTCTGAAATGCCCGGACATCTTGTCGGCCGAAGAGATCGACGATGTGGAGGCCGCGGCCATTTTAAAGGAGCAATTCGTTCCCATCCAGCGGGAAGATGTGCCCTCCAACTACAATATCCTCAAGTCCGAGGAGCGCTATCTGCTGGTGATCGGTGACCCGGCATTTCCCGCCCACTTTGCCGTGGTGACCGACATGCACAGCCTGCAGCCTTTTTTTTCGAAACTGGAGCTCTATGGCAGTGGGTTCGACAGCATGGCCGAGTTGGAGAGCGAATTTCTGGGAAAACAAGGCATCGGCTACGACGATTTCACCTTCTATAAAATGAGGCAACCCAACACCCTGAAGAAGGGCAATCCCGCCAAAATCTATACCATCAGGGATGATGGAAAATATTCAGTTTGGGAGTATCAATCCGAAAAACAACTCAAGAAGGAGGCAACACAGTGTCGGTAATTCAAGATGTCATCGCGCGCGTCAAACAGTTGGATGTGGAACAGAAGGAATTTCAGCAGGCCGTCACAGAGGTACTGGAGACACTGGAACCGACTGCGCAACGTCATCCGGAATTTGTCAAAGCCGGTATTTATGATAGAATCGTGGAACCGGAACGGGCCGTGATCTTCCGGGTGCCATGGATGGACGATAAGGGCCAGGTCCATGTCAACCGCGGCTACCGTGTGCAGTTCAACAATGCCATCGGTCCTTTCAAGGGGGGATTGCGATTTCACCCGTCCGTCAACTTGAGCATCATCAAGTTTCTCGGATTCGAACAGGTCTTTAAAAATGCACTGACCACCTTGCCCATGGGAGGCGGGAAAGGCGGGTCCGATTTCGATCCCAAAGGCAAGTCCGACGCCGAAATTATGCGGTTCTGCCAGGCCTTCATGCTGGAGCTGTTCCGTCATATCGGCGCCGAAACCGACGTGCCGGCCGGCGATATCGGCGTGGGTGGCAGGGAAATCGGCTACCTTTATGGCTACTACAAGAAGATTCGCAACGAGCACACCGGTGTGCTGACCGGCAAAGGGCTCGAGTACGGTGGCAGCCTCATCCGGCCGGAGGCCACGGGATACGGCGCCGCCTACTTTGCCGCCGAGATGCTGGCCACCCGGGGGATGGATTTCAAGGACAAGGTGGTGGCCATCAGCGGGGCCGGCAATGTGGCCCAATACGCCGTGGAAAAGGTGACCCAGCTGGGCGCCCGGGCCATCACGGTGTGCGATTCGAGCGCCACTGTGGTGGACGAAGCGGGCATCTCCACTGAAAAATGCTGCTTCATTATGGACCTGAAGAACAATCGGCGGGGCCGCATCAAGGAGTACGCCGAAAAGTACAACACGGAGTGTTTTGAAGGTGAGAACGTGTGGGACGTGATCCGCAAGAAGGGCATCAAGGTGGACATCGCCCTGCCCTGCGCCACTCAGAATGAGATCAGCGGGGAAAATGCCGTGGCCCTGGTGGAAAACGGCTGCCGCTGCGTGGCCGAAGGGGCCAACATGCCCTCCACGCCCGAAGCGATCAAGGTATTTCAGGAAAGCAATATTCTTTACGGCCCCGGAAAAGCAGCCAACGCCGGCGGCGTGGCCACATCGGGTCTGGAGATGAGCCAGAACAGCCTCAAGATGTCCTGGACCCGTGAAGAGGTGGACCAGCGGCTGCTGATCATCATGAAAAGCATCCACAAATCATGCCTCGATGCCGCCGAGGCCTACGGCAAAAAGGGCGACTACGTGGCCGGCGCCAACACCGCCGGGTTCCTCAAGGTGGCCAAGGCCATGCTGGCTTACGGGATCGTTTAATCGTTCCGTTTTACATTCGACACAAGACATGATGGGCGGCCGGCGCGATCGGGTCGCCCATCATGCGACGGCCGCACCTTCGCCGCTGCCGAAGGGATCACGATCCGATGGCATACTACGCCCATGTCAGCACCGGTTGGAAGAGCCTGGACAGCATCATCGATCATCTGCGCCGCGGCGACAACGTGGTGTGGCAGGTGGATGACATCGATGCCTACCGTAAACTGGTTTCCAATTTCGTCAACCACGCCATCGCCAACCAGGAGCGGGTGGTCTATATGCGTTTCGGGCGCCATGGACCGCTGCTCGAAGAACGCCCCAACCTGCGCATCTACACGCTGAACGTGGCCGCCGGTTTCGAATCCTTCTCTTCGGAAGTGCACAGCATCATCACCCGGGAGGGCAAGGACATCTTCTATGTCTTCGACTCGCTCTCCGACCTGCTGTACGAGTGGGCCACCGACCTGATGATCGTCAATTTCTTCTTCGTGACCTGCCCCTATCTTTTCGAACTCAATACCATCGCCTATTTCGCGATATTGAGAAACTGCCATTCGTTCAAGGCCATCGCCCGTATCCGGGAGACCACCCAGATCCTCATCGATGTATACAGCTATCAGCGCAAACTGGTCGTCCATCCGATCAAGATCCAGGACCGCTACTCGCCCACCATGTTTTTCCCGCACATCAAGGAGCGCGACCAGCTCGTGCCGGTGATCAACAGCGTGGAGGCCACCCAGCTGTTCTCCCATCTGCTTCGCGAGAAGGCCGTGGATGCCCAGCGGATATTGGATTACTGGGATCGCATCTTCATGCAGTCCGAAAGCCTGGTGGCCTCCCACGCGACCCCGGCCGAAAAAATGGACAAGGTCGAGCAACTCAGCCGCCTGGTGCTGAGCCGCAACAAGCGGGTGCTGGAACTGATCCGCCGCTACATGTCCCTGGAAGATCTCCTGCAGGTCAAGGAACGGTTGATCGGCACGGGGTTTATCGGCGGAAAGGCCCTGGGCATGCTGCTGTCGCGCAACATCCTGGTCCGCGACAACGGCTTGAACTGGCCACGCATTTTAGAGCACCACGACTCGTTCTATATCGGATCGGATGTCTTCTACTCCTACATCGTTCAGAACGGCTGGTGGAAGCTGTTCATGGCCCACAAGACCCGGGAGGGATACTTTTCCAAGGCCGCCGAGTTGAAAGAAAACATCCTCAGAGGCACCTTTCCGGAAAGCATCCGCGAACGGTTTCAGCTCATGCTCGAATACTTCGGCCAGTCCCCGATCATCGTGCGCTCCAGCAGCCTTCTGGAAGACGCGTTCGGCAGTGCCTTTGCCGGCAAGTACGACAGCTTCTTCTGTGTCAACCAAGCCTCCCCGGACGAACGCTACGAGAAATTCGAAGAGGCCATCAAACGCATCTACGCCAGCACGATGAACGAGGATGCCCTGGCCTACCGTCTCCAGCGCGGCCTCGATCAAATGGACGAACAGATGGCCATCCTCGTCCAGCGCGTATCGGGCGCTTATCGCAAAAGCTACTTCTTTCCCGAAATGGCCGGTGTGGGTCTCTCCCACAATCCCTATGTCTGGAAAAAAAACATGGACCCGGCGGCCGGCATGCTGCGCATCGTCATGGGGCTCGGCACCCGGGCGGTCAACCGGGTCGAGGACGACTATCCGCGCATCGTGGCCATGGACGATCCGGTCGTCAAACCGCTGACCGGCATCTGGGACCTTAAAAAGTATTCCCAGCACTACGTGGATTACCTCAACCTGGAGGAAAACGAGCTGCAGACCACCGCTCTGCGGGAGCTGCTGGCCAAAGAACTCGAGATCCATCTGGAATCCATCGCGGTGCGGGATACCGAAACCCACCATTACGCCGGTGAAGGGGTGCGGCCCGATCAGGACCAGTGGATTTTGACCTTCGACCATTTTTTCGCCCACACCGACTTTATCCCGACCATGGCCGCCATGCTCAAGCGGCTGGAAAAGGCCTACACCACTCCCGTGGAGGTGGAATTCACCGTCAATTACAACGCCGCGGAGGAGATCCAGATCAACCTGCTGCAGTGCCGCCCCTTCCAGACCATCGGCAACCATGGCCATGTGGCCCTGCCGGAACAGGTCCCGGCCGAAAGGATCTTCATTCGAACAGAGGGCAACTTCATGGGCGGCAATGTGTCCCTGCCCATCGCGGCCATCATTTGGGTCGACCCGGCCGCCTACGCGGCTTTGGGCATGTCGGAAAAGTACAGCGTCGTCCGGTTGATCGGCAGACTCAACCGCCAGGTGGCCGACCGCCGGACCCGCACCACCATGCTCATGGGGCCGGGCCGGTGGGGCACGAAAACCCCGGCCATGGGCGTTCCGGTGAATTTTTCGGAAATCAACCACATCGCCGTCCTGGTGGAAATCAGCTATCGGGCCGGCAGCCTGATTCCCGACCTCTCCTTCGGCACCCATTTTTTTCATGATCTGACCGAAGCCAACGTCTTTTATGCAGCCCTTTACCCGGAAAGGGCCGATGTCGTCTTCAATGCAGGCTGGCTCGATGGCCGGCCGAACGCCCTCTCCCGGTTCGAATCCGGCCCTGAATGGCTCGAAGAGGTCGTGAAGGTGTACTTGCTGGAAGAAAAGGAGCTGATCCTTCAGTCGGATGTTCAAACCCAGAAAATGATCTGCTATCGTATGTGATCCAGACGATGAAAATCAGCCCTGGACCGTCCAAACGCGGCAGTTTGGGGTTGATCTTATGCGGCCCTTCCCATAATCGATAGAGACACGCACTCTAAAAAATTCTTTTGGCCCGATACCGGCGCGATGCTCAAACGTTTTTCCAGACCAGGAGCCCCTTTGGATTGAGATTCATCGAAACCATACTCACGCTGAAAGCCAAGCTGGTGTTCCTGTTTCTCACCCTGGCCATCGGCCCGCTGATTGTCATCGGTGCCTTTTCCATCGACACCACCGAAGCGCTGATCAAGCGGCTGGTGCTGCGGCAGCTGGAAAATGTCGCGGCCGACAAAGCCGCGATCCTGGAAAGATGGCTGGACGAACGCAAACAGGATCTGCAAGTCATCGCCGGCACATCAATACTCAAAACCATGGATCCGACGGCCATCGTCCCCTACCTGACGCTCATTCAAGAACACTATGGGGTTTACAGAAACATAACGGTCGTTTCCGCCGACGACGAGGTGATCGTCAGCACCGAGGGTCCCTATTCCGCCATTGATTTTATCCGCAACCATTCCGGCGGCCGGGACGGGCTCTTTATGTCCAACATCAGCTATCTGTCCGAAGAAAGGGAATCCATTTTTCACATCGCCGCCCCGATTGTCCACCTGGATCGACGCCTCGGCATGGTCTATGGCACGGTCGGCACCCACAGCATCATCAACACCATTCTGCGAGTCTCTCTGGGCCATACCGGCGAATGCTATCTCGTGGACAACGAAGGCCGCTTTCTCGTCCACAAGGAACCGCGTCGGATTTTGTCCGAAAACATCTCCCAATCGGCGAGCTTCAAAAACATCTTCGGAAACCGGAACCGCACCGACGACACCTATCTGGACTACCGCAACATCGAGGTGCTGGGCACCTCTCAGAAGGTGGGCGGCACCGATTGGTACATCGTCGTCGAACAGGACCGCGACGAGGCCTTCCAAAGTGTGGAAAAACTGAAAAACCAAGTCTATATCACCCTGTTGCTGGCCGCCAGCAGCGCCTTGTTACTGACCTGGGTGATTTCCTACCACGTGGTCCGTCCGATCCGGGCGCTCAGCCGTTCGGCCCAAACCCTGGCCAATGCGGATGAAGATATCGGCGACATACCCGACGCCAGAACCAACCGCCAGGACGAAATCGGCATCCTGTGCCGGGCGTTCACCGATATGGCGCTGAAAATCCGGGAGCGGCAGGACAACCTGGAACATCAGTTCAACCTCAAAGAAGCCGAACTGAAAGAGACCGGCCACACCCTCAAACAGTTCCAGCTCATCGCCGAACGATCGGAAAAGTTTGCCGCGCTGGGACGTCTGGGCGCCGCAGTGGCCCATGAAATCCGCACGCCCCTCACCTCCCTCAAGCTCTTCTTGGAGTCGGTCGAAGCCGAAATCGAAATTTCGCCTGAATACGTGGAAGATTTTACGGTGGCCATGGGACAGATCGCACGCATCGAAACGGCCATCAACCGTCTGCTCGAATTCACCAAGCCCAAGGACATGTTTTTTTCGCGACTCGACATCGAGCACTTGATCACCGACGTGGTGTCGATCATCAAGCCGCTGGCCAACAAACAGGAGTGTTCGATTAAGATTGATATTGCGGAGGCGTTGCCCCCTATAGACGCGGACCAGAAGCTGCTCGAAGAGGCCCTGATCAACCTGTTCATCAACGCCCTGGAGGCGATGCCCGATCAGGGCCGCATTGCCGTATCGGCGGCACGGGACACTTTGGAAGCGGAAGCGGGGTTGCACCCATGTATCCGAATCGATATCGCGGATTCGGGCCAGGGGATTGCCGATGAACAGCTCGACCTGATTTTCGATCCCTTTTTCACCACCAAAGCAGCGGGAACCGGACTGGGATTGCCCATGGTCCTCAATACCATCAAGCGTCATGGCGGCGAAATCCGGGTCCGCAACCAGGTCGGCGGTACCGTGTTTTCGCTGTTTTTACCCATCACCGCCCCAACATCGGAAGCCTATGGAAAAGATTCTGCTCATTGACGACGACGAAGGCCTGAATCACTTTTTGAGCCGCTTTTTCAAGCGCAAGGGATATGATGTCACCAGTTGCCTGAACGGCCGCACGGCGCTGGAAACCATCGCCAGGGAACCCTTCGATCTGATTCTGCTGGACTACAAGATGCCGGGACAAAACGGCTTGGACATCTTGAAGGAGATCAAGAGCACCCAGGTGAAAACGCCGGTGGTGATCATGACCGCCTATGGCAACACGGATACGGCCATCGAGGCCATGAAACGAGGCGCTTATGATTATCTGAACAAACCGTTCGAGCGAGACGAGCTCAGCCGCATCGTCGCCGAGGCACTGGAACTCAACTGCCAGATGAAAGAGGTGGTCTGCCTGCCCGATCCGGCCACCGCCGATACCTCCTGCGCCCCAAAAGGCGCTTTGAGAATCGTGGGCCGCAGCAGGACCATGCAGGCCGTTTACAAAATCATCGGCCAGATCGCAGAAAAGGATGTGTCCGTGCTGATCGGCGGGGAAAGCGGCACAGGCAAGGAACTGGTCGCCCGGGCGATTTACCATCACAGCCGGCGAAAAGACAAACCCTTCATAGCCATCAATTGCGCGGCGATCCCAGAACAGCTGTTTGAAAGCGAGCTTTTCGGCTACGAACCCGGCGCCTTCACCGGGGCCCAGCGCACCAAGATCGGCAAGATCGAACGATGTGACGGCGGCACCTGTTTCCTGGACGAAATCGGCGACATGTCCATGGCCCTGCAGGCCAAACTGCTGCGCGTGCTGCAGGAAGGCGAATTCGAAAGGGTCGGCGGAAAGGAGACCCTCAAGGTGGATGCCCGCATCATCGCCGCCACCAACAAGGACCTGGCCCAGGAGGTCCAAAACGGCAGGTTCCGGGAAGATCTGTACTGGCGGTTGAAGGTGATCACCATTCACCTGCCGCCGTTACGGAAACGCATCGAGGATATCACCGAACTGGTGGATTGCTTTGTCCTTCGATTCAGCCGGGAATATGCCAAACCCATCCGGCTCGTGTCCGAAGAGGTCCTGGAGCTGTTCCGCGCCTATCCGTGGCCGGGCAACGTGCGCGAACTGGAAAACTGCATCCGGCGAGCCGTGATTCTGTGCGTCGGCGACGTCATCACCGAAGATCATATCGAATTGCAGGCATTTCCCCAAGCCCAGTCCACGCAAGCCGCCGATCGCGACCAACTGATGGCGCGCCTGAAGGAGAAGCTGCAGGACGTGTTGCCGGATATCCTTCGCCTGTCGGAAGAAGGCGTCCATGCCAACGTCATCGATATGGTCGAGGAAACGATCATTTCGAAAGCCCTGGAAGCGTGCGGCAACAACCAGGTTCAGGCAGCCCGAATGCTGGGCATCAGCCGCAACACCCTGCGTCACCGGCTCAAAAAATATCAGCGAAAAGAATCCCGGGTTGAATGAATAGCAGTCAGATAGAATCGCTGGCAAACGCGGATGCCCGGTTGACAATCGCGTTTTTTCACCCATTATTAAGACGAATTTCCGGATCAAGATCATTTCATGAAAGGAGTCCAAGAGGAGTCGGTATGGAAAGCAAACGACAGACCCACCAATTCAAGACCGAAGTTCGTCAGGTTCTCAACCTCATCATCAATTCCCTCTATTCCAACAAGGAGATCTTTCTGCGGGAACTGATCTCCAACGCATCGGATGCCATCGACAAGCTGCGCTTCAAGTCCCAGACCGAGCCGGAACTGCTGGGCGACGACGCCGAATTCAAAATCAAGATCAAGACCGACGGCATCGCCCGGACCCTCGAGGTCAGCGACAACGGCATCGGCATGACCTTCGACGAAGTCATGGAAAACATCGGCACCATCGCCAAGAGCGGAACGGCCGGTTTCATGGAGATGCTCAAGCAGGCCCAGAGCGCCGAAATGCTTACCCCCGAGCTCATCGGCCAGTTCGGCGTCGGTTTTTACAGCGCCTTTATGGTGGCCGAAAAAATCACCCTGGTCACCCGCGCGGCCGGCGCGCCCAAGGATCAGGCCGTGCGCTGGGAGTCCAGCGGCGACGGCAGCTTCGATATCGAGGCCACCGAAAAGGATAGGCACGGCACCACCATCACCTTGCACCTCAAACAGCAGGACAAGGATGAGCCCGATTTTACCGATCAGTGGCAGATCCGCAGGATCATCAAGCAGCACTCCGACTACGTGGCCTACCCCATCGTGATGGACGTGGAAAAAGAGGTGCCCCTGCCCGACGAGGCGATCATCAAGGACAAGGACGGCAAGCCCATCGGCTCGACCACCCGGGATGTTGTGAAGGAGGAGACGCTCAACTCCATGAAGGCCATCTGGACGAAGAACAAGTCCGAGGTCGGGGAAGAAGAATACACCGAGTTC
>DHGT01000158.1:0-66768 GCA_002402905.1 Desulfatitalea sp. UBA4791
GTGAAGGAAGATGGTCATTTTATAAGGAATTTTAAAATTGATGGATTCGTAAAAAGCGGCTAACCCCCGCTTCGCGGTGAAACATTTAATCATAGGAAGGGACCTGCGAGCATGACGCTTCCTTAGAAATCGTAAGGGCGTTGTGCCGGACTCGCGACTGTGGTCCGGGGCAGGCTTTGATCTGGCATCCAGAACCTATTGCAAAGACTGGATCCCGGTTTTCTCCGGGATGATGGTAAATGGTAATTCCTGACTTTTCACGGCGCCATCCGCTAATGAATTGTTGCGAGATTTTCAAATATAATCGACAGAATACCACCACTTTAAACTTAACACTTAAAACTTTAAACTTTTTTTCTTTCCTCCGCCGCCATGACAAAACCCCCACTGTCACACTTTCATATGATTTGAACCGAGAATCGAGAACAACGACATGACCGATATTAAAACCGATGTCCTGGTAATCGGCAGCGGTGTGGCCGGATTGATGTTTGCCCTCAAGGTGGCCGAGCAAGGCACGGTAGCCCTGGTGACCAAGAAGGCGGCCATGGACAGCAATACCAACCTGGCCCAGGGCGGCATCGCCACCGTTTTCGGAGCGACGGACAGTTTCGGCCTGCATATCCAGGACACGCTGAATTCAGGAGATGGGTTGTGCAATCCGGATGTGGTGGAAATGGTCGTCAAGGCCGGGCCCGAAAGAATCAACGAATTGATTTCCTTGGGCGTGCATTTCAACTTGCGGCCCGATGCCGGCCCAGCCGAGGATGCCGGTACGGCTTTCGATCTGGGCCGTGAGGGCGGGCACAGCAAGAACCGCATCGTGCACGCCCATGACATGACCGGTAAAGAGGTCGAGCAGGTGCTGGTGGATCTGGTTCGCAGCCACCCCAACATCCAACTCTATGAGGATCACGTCGCCATCGACCTGATTACCCACTCCACCCGCATCAAGCGAGGCCTGGTGACGACCACCCATGAAGATTTCTGCTGCGGTGCCTATGTGCTCGAACGGGAAACCCAGCGGGTGAAAACCTTTGCGGCTCATATCACCCTGCTGGCCACCGGCGGCACCGGCAAGGTCTACCTCTACACCAGCAACCCGGACATCGCCACCGGTGACGGCATCGCCATGGCCTACCGGGCCGGCGCCACGGTCGCCAATCTGGAGTTCGTTCAGTTTCATCCCACGTGCCTGTTTCATCCGGATGCCAAGAACTTCCTGATTTCCGAGGCGGTGCGCGGAGAGGGCGGCATTCTCATCGATTCGGCGGGGCGCGCCTTCATGGCCGACTACGATTCCCAGAAGGATCTGGCCTGCCGCGACGTGGTGGCCCGGGCCATCGATACCGAATTGAAAAAGAGCGGTGACCATTCGGTGTTCCTGGATATCACGCACAAGCCGGCGGATATGGTCCGCGAGCGGTTTCCCAATATTTACGCCAAGTGCCTGAGCCTGGGGATCGACATGACCCGCGACCCCATCCCGGTGGTACCGGCCGCCCACTACATGTGCGGCGGGGTGGTCACCGACATCTTCGGCCGCACCGATATCCTCAACCTCTATGCCGTCGGGGAGACCGCCTGCACCGGCCTGCACGGGGCCAACCGCCTGGCCAGCAACTCCCTGCTCGAAGCCCTGGTCTATGCCGATGCCGCCGCCAGGGAGGTGATTCGCCAGTTGCAGACCAACCATTTCAGCCCGCTGCCCGAACCACCGGCCTGGGACGACGTGGGCACCAGCAACAGCGATGAGATGATCGTGATCACCCACAATTGGGACGAGATCCGTCGGTTGATGTGGAACTATGTGGGGATCGTGCGATCGGACAAGCGGCTCGAGCGGGCCCGACATCGCATCGACATCATTCAGAGCGAAATTCAGGACTACTACTGGCACTTCAAGGTTGTGCCCGACCTGATCGAGCTGCGCAACATCGCCACGGTGGCCGAATTGATCATCAAATGCGCCAGCCACCGCAAGGAGAGCCGCGGCCTGCACTACAATATCGAGTATCCCCGCCGTGACGACCGACGGTGGCAAAAGGATACCATATTGAGGCGGCAAGTGGTGAATTGATGCCATTGTCAGATGGCCGAAAATCCGACAAAGCCAACAAACCAGCCAGATGGGGAGGTGCCGTATGAAAAAACAAACCGTTAACACCGGTATGTGGGTTTCCCTTTTTCTCTACGCACTGCTTTTCGCCGGATGCGGTGGCGCACCGCTGAAAGTCGAACCGGTCGAACGAACGGGGAACCCCAACGACATGGTGGCCCAATTGGGCCAAGAGCTGCAGGATGCAAGGGGTGAGCAGGTGGATGTGTTGTCGCCCACATGGTTTGCGCGGGCTTCCGCCTCCCATAACGCCGCCCGCCAGGGCCTCGACAAGGGCTCGGAATTAAGCGGCATCCTGAACCATATCGCCCAGGGGCGGGCCGAATTGCAACAAGCCCGGGTGGTGGCCCTGCGGTCGCGCGATCAACTGGCCGAGGCCATCGAAAGCCGTCGGGCGGCCCAAGCGGTCAATGCCCAACAGTTCAAAAACGCATATGCCAAGGCGGAGAGCGACTTTTTAAAGCTGACCCGGGCCATGGATGACAACGATTTTCAGTATGCCCGCGATCGCCAGAAGGGGGTCAGCGACCAATTCCGCGAGCTGGAGTTGCAGGCCATTCGCCGGGCGGCGCTCGGTGACGTTCAGCAGATGCTGGCCAGGGCCAAGGAGATGGACGTCGACGACATCGCGCCTCAGTCTTTTAGAGACGCTCAAGAGGCGTTCGCCCAAGCCGATGCCCATATTGCCCAAAACCGCTATGATCAGCAGGGGATCCAGCAGAAGACGGCCGATGCGCGTTTCATGGCCGAAAGGGCGATGGTGATCGCCGAGGTGAGCCGTCGGCTGGATGAGATGACCCCCGAAGCCGGTGCCCTGTGGATCGAATCGTTGTTGGCCGACGTTAACGCCAAGCTGAATCTGACCGATCGCCGCAACGCAGCCTTCGAAGATCAGCAGACCGGTATCCTCGCCGCGATCGGTGCCCTCCAGAGCGAGTTCGCGTCGGCTTCCAACAGCGTCGATGAGAAAAACCAGTTGATCCGACGGCTCGGCGACCGATTGGGGGAATTGGAAGGCACCTCCCAGCGGGTGAAATACGACAAGGAGCGACTGGCCGAGGAGAAACGCTTCAACGAGCAATTCGTCACCGTGCAGGGCTATTTCACACCCGATGAGGCCGAGGTTTACAAGCAGCTGAACCAACTGGTGATCCGGCTCAAGGGCATGCAGTTTCCGGTGGGACAGGCCGTGATTCTACCGGCCAACTACGATCTGTTGAGCAAGGTGCAGAAGGCGATCGTCACCTTCGGGCAGCCCGATGTCATCGTCGAGGGACACACCGACAGTACCGGATCCAGGCAGAGCAATCAGATTTTGTCCGAAGAGCGTGCCGAGTCGGTGCGCCAATATCTGGTAGCCAACGGCACGTTGCCGGCCAGAAAAATAATGGCCATCGGGTACGGTTTTTCAAAGCCGATCGCACCCAATGAAACCGCGGAAGGCCGAGCCCAGAACCGTCGCATCGACGTGATCATCAGCCCGAGGATGGCGACCCAGAAATAGGGGACCTTTTTTAACTGGGGTTTGGCTGGGGCGAAGCCGCGCTGGCTTCCTGTTCGGAGAAGGGGCGCACCTGGAAAGGTATGTTGGCCGTGGCCGCGTGACCGTTGTTGTCCAGGACGTAGACGAAGAGGCGATATTCGCCGGCCGACAGGGGAGCCGAGAGGTTGAGTTCCGGGGACTGGTCCTGGGTGATGCGGGCCAGGCTGGCCGGCCGGGGTTCAAAAGAGCCGCCGCTGCCCAACACCTTGGGCTCTTCGAGCAGCTCCCACACATAGGTCAGGCGATCGGCTTCGGGATCGCGGGCATTGACCCATGAGCTCAACGCCTCTCCGGGGGCAACGACGATACCCTGTTCGGCCGGAGTGCCGTTGATCAGCATGTCGAGCACTTCGGGTGCACGGTTGGCCGGCCAGTTGCCGGTCCAGTTGTAGTGCATGGCGTCGACCGCGGGGCTGAACAGGCCGGCCTGGTCGATGCCGGGCAGCTCTTCGAGGATCATGCTGTACCAGGTGGGGGTGCGTTCCTGCTTTTGGCCCCAGAGAAAGACGTAGGCGCCGATGCACCGGTCCCGGTTGGCCAGGATGTCGCGTTCGTAGCCGGCCAGCTGGAAATCGGCCTTCCATGCGCTGGTCGGCTCAAGGGGCCGGCCCCAGGCGGTGTGCTGGGCCTCCCAGTGGCCTTTGACGCCCCATTCGGTGATCATGTAGGGCCCGGTGTAAGGGGAGCTGTCCACCATGGCACGGATATCGGCCAGGGTCCCGTAGGCATTGATGCCCACGGCATCCAGGGCCGGTGCGAAAATGGCGATGTTTTCCAGGGTGTCCGGATTGCAGGCGATGACCGAAACCACCGGGTGGGCATCGTCGTGCTGCCGGATGAGGCGGGCCAGGTCATCGACGAAACGCCAGGCCGATTCGGTGTCGGCGCCCTCCAGGTTGATCTCGTTGCCCAGGGCCCACATGAGCAGTGCCGGGTGGTTGCGATGGCGTTGCACCAGGTCTTGCACCTGGTCGATTTTCATTTGGCGATAGGAGAGGTCGTCATAGTCCGCCGGGTCGTGGGAGAGCCAGATGCCGAGCATGACGGTCATGTCCAGGCCCTGGGCCCGTTCCAGTACGTCGTCCGCATCTCCGGCGTCCCAGGTGCGCACCGAATTGGCGCCCGCGGCCGCGGCATTGTCCAGAAAGCGGCTGCCGCCGATGCCTTTGATGTAGTAAGGTTCACCGCCGCGATAGAGAGTGAACCCCTCATCCCGACGCTGGATTGAAACCCGGACCGAACCCCGGACCAAATCCTGCACCGAACCTTCGATCAGATCCTGGACCGGCTCCTGAGCCGCTGCCGCTGAGCTTGGCCCTTCGGTTACCGGGTGTTCCGTCACCTGATCCGGCGCCCGGGCGGCCACATGATCCGGCACCTGAACGGTTGCCGGACCGGGCGCCTGCCCGATCGTCTGGTCAATCGTCTGGCCCGTCGTCTGATCTGGTGGTATCGGTTGCGCCTGGCAAGGCACAACCCAAAACCCAGCTAAAAGTATCATCAGCGTGAGGTCAAACCAGCGTCGTTTGATGGCAGAAAAGCAGCTCAATACGATCCACTCCTTTTATTGTCATTATAATCATTATCGAGCCGTTGCGAAAAAAACTTGAGCATCGCCGAAAATACAGATAATGACCGGCTGGACAGAAAAAACCGATCCGTCATTTCACATCCATATAGGGTGCGTATCACGTCTTTATTCATAGAGCCGCTCCATAAATGAAAACATCTAGTGTCATCATTGCCATTGCCGTCGCCATCTTGGCCGTGAGCCTCTGGGCCGTGGCCAACCGGCCGGAGCAGGAGCCGCCCTGGCCCACCCGCATACAGGGGTTTTCCTTTTCACCGTTTCAGGCCGGTCAGAGCCCCCTGGCGGCCCAATTTCCCTCGGAAGCCGAGATCGAAAGCGACCTGGCCCTGCTCAAGGGCAAGACCCATGCAGTGCGTACCTACAGCGTGGAACACGTTCAGGCCAAGATACCTGAACTCGCATTGAAATACAGGATCAATGTGGCCCTTGGGGTCTGGATCGGGGCCGACCTGGAAAAAAACGAGGCCGATATCGAGACCATGCTGCGCATCGCCAATACCAACCCCAACATCGTGCGCATCGTCATCGGCAACGAGTCGATCCTGCGAGCGGATCTGCCCGTCGAGACGCTCATCGGATACCTGGACTCGGCCCGCAGAAAACTGGGCATTCCGGTCAGCACGGCCGAGCCGTGGCATGTCTGGACCAAATATCCGGAGCTGGCCGATCACGTGGATTATCTGGCGGTTCACATGCTGCCCTATTGGGAAGGGGTGCATATCGACGCGGCTGTGGATTATGTGGTCGAAAAGATAGAGCTTTTAAAGGAAATGTTTCCCAAAAAGCCGATTGTGATCGCCGAGGTGGGGTGGCCGAGCAACGGCCGCACCCGGCAATCGGCCGTGGCATCGCCGGCCAACCAGGCCACTTTCCTGCGCCGGTTCCTGGCGCGCGCCAAAGAGGAAAAATACGTCTACTATGTGATGGAGGCCTTCGATCAGCCGTGGAAAAAGGATACCGAAGGTTCGGTGGGGGCCTACTGGGGGGTTTACGATGTCAACCGCCAGGAAAAGTTTCCCTTCACCGAGCCCATCGTCCCCATCGCCAACTGGTACATATTGGCCGGTATCTCGGTGCTGATCGCCGCCGTGACCTTCGCCATCCTGTTGATCGACAGCCAGACGCTGGGTAACCGCGGACGCGGTTTTCTGGCCGTGATGGTGTTTGCCGTGGCTTCCGGAGCGGTGTGGGTGGTCTACGACTACACCTCGCAATATTTGACGGTGGTCACTGTACTGGTGGGGCTGGTGATGATTTGCGGCATGATCGGCGTGATCGCCGTGCTGCTCACCGAGGCCCACGAATGGGCCGAGGCGCGTTGGATCATCCGCTGGCGGCGCAGGTTGAAACCCGTGGCCATGGACGATGGCCAGTTGCCCATGGTGTCGCTTCACCTGCCCATTTACAACGAGCCGCCCGACATGGTGATCGAGACCCTCGACAGCCTGGCGGCGCTCGACTATCCCCGTTTCGAGGTGATCGTGGTGGATAACAACACCAAGGACCCCGGCGTCTGGGAACCGGTCCAGGCCCATTGCGAGCAGCTCGGGGAGCGGTTCCGATTTTTCCATGTCGATCCACTCTCGGGCTTTAAAGCCGGCGCCTTGAACTACGCCCTGGCCCGCACCCACGCCGACGCCTCGATCATCGCCGTCATCGACAGCGACTATACGGTTTATCCCCATTGGCTCAGGGAACTGGTGCCCCAGTTCCAATCCCTGCATATCGGTATCGTCCAGGCGCCCCAGGATTACCGGGATTCGGCCTGGAGCGCATTCAAGGCCATGTGCTACGCCGAATACCGGGGTTTTTTCTTCATCGGCATGGTGACCCGCAACGAACGCAACGCCATCATCCAGCATGGCACCATGACCCTGATCCGGCGTCAGGCCCTGGAGGAGGTGGGCGGATGGGCGCCTTGGTGCATCACCGAAGATGCGGAACTGGGATTGCGTATTTTCGAGGAGGGTTACGAGGCTTTTTATACGCCCACCTCTTATGGGCGCGGATTGATTCCGGATACCTTCATGGATTACAAAAAGCAGCGCCACCGGTGGGCATACGGTGCCATCCAGATATTGCGCCGGCACGCATCGCATCTGCTCTCCGACAAGATGAAACGATTGACCCGCGGGCAGCGATACCACTTTATCGCCGGGTGGCTGCCCTGGCTGGCCGATGGCGCCAATCTGTTGTTCAACCTGGCCGCCTTGTGCTGGGCCGTGGCCATGATCGCCGCGCCCCTGAAAGTCGACCCCCCGCTGGTCATCTTTTCGATCCTGCCGCTGGCCCTGTTCGCTTTCAAAATGGCCAAATCGTTTTATCTCTACCGCACCCGGGTCAAAGCCACTATCCTTCAGACTCTGGCCGCAGCCATCGCCGGATTGGCCCTCTCCCACACCGTGGCCAGTGCCGTGCTGTCCGGATTTTTCACCAAGGACAAGCCGTTTTTCCGCACCCCCAAAATGGTGGGCGGGTCCCCTCTGCTAAAAGCCCTGTCGGTCTGCATGGAAGAGTTTCTGCTCTTCCTGGCACTGGTCAGCGCCGCCGGCACCATCGCCTATCTGCACAAAATGGAAACCCTGGACATCAATCTGTGGGTCACCGTGCTGGTCGTCCAATCCATTCCCTACGCCGCCACGCTGTTCGTTGCCCTGGTCAGCGCTTTTCCGGCCAGAGGTCCGGGCAACGCCGGGTTGAAAAAGAGCACGGCATCCGCTTAAAGCGTGCTGGGCCAGCGCCTCTGATAGCAGCGAATCGGCAGGCCGGCCGCCACGGCGGCCAGGCAGCGGTTGCACGAGACGCAGGCCACCTTGTGGGTTTGGCCAGACTTGATCTTGTCCACCAGCGCGGGCTCCCGGATGAAGGGGCGTGACATGGCGATCAGGTCTGAATGGCCCTCTGTCAGCACGGTTTCCATCTGAGCGACGGTTCGCAGACCGCCCACCAGGATCAGGGGCGTATGCCCGAGGGCCGGTCTGATGGTTTCGGCAGCCTGGCGGTTGTAGGCCTCTTCAAGATCGTAGCGGCCCTGCATCTTTGCGAGGATGCAACGGCCGAACAACCTTTTCCACCAGGGCAGGCTGCCGCGCATTTCAGCTGTTGGGCACATCGCCGCGGCACATGTTCATGAAGGAGTAGTTGGCCGTGCCGCAGCTGATTTCCACCGCGTCGATGTCCATGGCCCGCAACCAGGCGGCATATTTGGCTGCCAGGTTGGGGGTGACGCCTTGGCCGGGGGTATGGTCATTGGCGTTGAGCTTGACCAGGACCGGAAAGTTGTCCGGCAGAACCGATTTGACCTCGTGGACGATCTCCTGCAGGAACCTGAAGCGGTTTTCGTCGCTGCCGCCCCAGGCGTCTCTGCGGACATTGAAATAGGGCGACAGGAATTCGCTGATCAGGTAGCCGTGGGCGCAGTGAAGCTGGATGCCGTCGGCATGGGCCGCCACCGCTCTGCCGGCCGCGGAGGCAAATGCTTCTATAATGGCGTCGATATCTTCATTGGTCATGGCCCGCGGCTTGACGAAATTGACCGGGTCCCCTTCCGATGGCGGACGGCGCCCATGGACGTTGTCCGGCCATTTTCTTCGTGGTCTGGCGACCGGCGTGGGACAACTGGAAGACGATGCGACCGCCGGCGGCATGGACGGCGGTTGTCAGTTGTTTCAAGCCCGGAATCGTATCGTCCTGGTGGATGCCGGTTTGAAACGGCATGGCGCGACCGGAACGGTGAACGAACATGTGGCCGGTGATGGCCAGGCCCACGTCGCCCCGGACCAGCTGCACATAGCGTTGGATGAGGGCGTCGCTCACCCGGCCCGAGGCGTCGGCCATACCCTCGTAGGTGGCCGAACAGACGAACCGGTTGGGGAGGGTCAGCTGGCCGATTTTCAGGGGAGAGAACAGCAGAGACATGCAGCACCCTTTCTCGCAGAGCCGTCGGGCAGTATTGGATAGCGCCGCGCTTCAGATTTTCCCGCGGGGTTTGTCCATGATAGTGTCAGCAAGTTGATATAAGAGCCGCACGCCCCGAGCCAGGAGATCCTCGTCAAAGTCGAACGTCTCGTTGTGATGGCCGCCGTACGTCGGCGAACAGAGACCGATATAGGTGGCCAAGCCGCCGTTGCGAAGTACTTCATTCATGATGAAGGTGGCGTCCTCACTGCCCGACACGAGGAAGCTCTCGACGATCTCCTCTTCTTCGATACCGATATCCAGGCACGCATTTTTTACCGCTTGCATCAGCTCCGGGGAGTTGACGGCGGTTTCCGCGTCGGCCACGAACGTCATGTCGGCCTCCACGGCATGCATCTGCGCGGCGCCCCGAATCATCTCCCCGGCCCGGCGATCCAGGTAGTCGCAGATGGCGTTGGTCTCACCCCTCAAGTCCAGCTCGAATTGGGCTTTGTCGGCGATGATGTTGGCCGCATTGTCGGCGCTGAATTGGCCGACGTTGATTCGCGAGGCGCCTTGGCTGTGGCGGGAAAGGGCATAGAGCTGGGTGACCGCGACGCAAGCCGCCAGCAAGGCGTTGCGGCCGGCCTCGGGCTCTGCACCGGCATGGGCGCTTCGGCCGCGGAACGACACCTGGTATCGCTTGTCGGCCAGAAACGACAAGCCGCAGATTACATCCCGCGACGGGATCAGGCCGATGTGGATGGCAAAGAAGTAATCGATCCCTTTCACGAAAGGCAGTTTGGAGAAGATTTTACCGCCGAAAATGGTTTCTTCGGCCGGCTGGAAAAAAAGATAGTAGTTACCGTTTAGCCGGGGCGCCTGCTCGGCCAGCAGCCTGGCCAGCACGAGTCCCATGGCCATATGGCCGTCATGACCACAGGCGTGCATGTTGCCGTTAATGGCATGAAACCCCTGTGAAAAGGGCCGATGGGTCTTTTCGGTCGATTCCGCGATGGGCAGGCCGTCGATGTCGAATCGGAACCCGAAGGTCGGTCCCGGCTTACCTCCCTCGATCCATGCCACTACGCCGGTGCGGCCGTTGAGTTGGTCGATCCAGTTTAAGGTGTGTTCGTCTTCGCCGACACGATCGGTGATGTTATCCTTCCATTGGGAGAGCAAAGCCGGCTCAGGAAAATTCTCGTACAAACGGTCGCCGTAAAAGAGCGTGCAATTCAATCGTGAGAGGTATTCGCAAATCTTTGCGGTCGTCCAGAATTCATGGAAACCGATTTCCGGCCTTTGGTGAAACATGCGCCGGAGGGATTTCAATTCGGCGAGCATTTGATCGTCATCTGTCCAGGCGGGCAATGGGTTCATGTCTCTTTTTATAGTTTTGTTACGCGTGCATGAAAAGCTCAACAACCGTTGAATTCTCAGACTGAATTAATAGCACAGGTGCGTTGGAGATGCCAATTACGGATTGGGGGCGGGTCAAACTGCGGTGCCAAAATAGAGCTGTGATCAAGAGGCTGGCTACCAAATTTCAATTTTTACCAAAAGGCCGGCGGCCAGCATGATTAACGTGAGGACGAAAAAAACGGTCCGCTCCGCGTTTTTGCTGAAGCGGACACGGCCGAAGGTTTTGGACCGTTCCCTGATCGAAGCGAGGTTAGATGTGGTGATGCCTTTCATGGCGATGTATCCTTCGCGTGCATGAAATAATTGTTTCCAAGTGGATAAGGTCCCTTCCTTACGATCGGGAAGGGACCTTTCGGATTTTTTTAGAATGCCGGCAAACCGCCGAAGCCTCTCACGATCCAGTATCCCAGTGTGAGGACCAGGAGAAACACGTTGGCCACCACCCACATGATGATGCCGACGCGCAGGAAGTCCTTGGGGCCCAGGTACCCGCTGGCGTAGACAATGGCATTGGGAGGCGTGCCGATGATCATGCAGTAGGCGAACGAGGAGGCGCAGGCCGTGCTCATGGCAATAAACGGCAGGAAGGTGGTGCCCGGATGAACCAGGCCGGCCATGTTCAGGGAAATGGGACCTACAGCGGCCGCGGCCGGGCCATCTGCCATGAGGTTGGTGAGAATGGAAGTCAACACATTATTGACGATCATCAAGGGTGCGCCCGCTTCCATGCCCAGGTGGGCTAAACCTTCGATGGCGCTTCTGGCCATCCAGTAGGCGGCCCCGGTGCTGTCTAAGGTCCGGCCGAAGATGATGGCACCGGCATAGAGCCAGACCACGCCCCAGTCGACCTTTTGCTGGTAATCGCGCCAGTTGACGATGCCGGCCAGGAGATAGGCGACCGCACCGGCGATGGCGATGACACCGATACCCAGACGAATGGGCAGAATGCCCATATCGTAGAAGATCTTTTCAGTGAACCAACCGAACACCATAACCAGGAAGATGATCACCGAGATGATTTGCTTTCGGCTCCAACCGCCCATTCGGTCGATCTCACGTTTGAGTTGTTCCATGGCCGGCGCCAGGGAGGTAATGCGCGGCTTGAATCGCCAGGTGGTGACGAGCCATGTGATGGGGATCATGCAGATGACGAACGGCATGGCGTAGCTGACCCATTGGAAGTAGCCGATATCCATGCCGAACATGTCGTTGAGATAGGTCATCATGATCACGTTTCGGGCGCCGCCTGACGGTGCACCGAAGCCACCGATGTTGCAGGCCATGGCGATGGTGATCATCAGCATTTTGGCCAGCTCCATGTCCTCGGGGATCTCGTCGGTCAGGCTGTTTTGATATAGAAGGATGCCGATGGGAAGGAACATGGCGGCCAGGGCGTGGTCAGAGATGAAAGATGCCAGCGGCGCGATGATGATAAAAAAAATCAAGGTGATCCAGCGCACGCTGGGTACGGCCATACGCTTGAAGATAGCCAGACAGACCCTTTTGTCCACACCGGTTTTGACGAAGGCGGCGGCGAACATGAGGCTGCCCATGATGAACCAGACGGCATCGTCCCAGTAGAGCATGGCTACCTCCTGGCGGCCGACCACGCCGGAGAAGACCAGGATCAGGCCGATGCAAAAAGCCACGCCGGGCAGGGGGATGCATTCGGTCAGGAAGCAAAAGACAACGAAAACGACCATGGCGATGGCCACCTTGATGTGCCAGGCGCCGGTTTCGGCGGCCTTTTGATCGCTTCCGGTGAGTTGGGCATAATCCAGCCTGTTTTTGCGCAAGTCGTTTGCATCCTGCATCAGCCGTCTGAACTGTTCGTCGCTCAGGTTGGCCTCCACAAACTGCCGTGCTTTTTCGAGGTTCGATGCATCAGCGCTGATTTTGTATTTCTTGCACCAGGAAAGATCACGTTTAAGGAATCGCGCCTTGCCGAAGGCGCCCATCTGCATGTTCTGCTCCATGATCTGCGCAGTGAGACGCTGCCACTGCTCGGCGTCTGCCGGTTGGATATTGAAAAGGGTTTGGGTGATATATGCGATCACCGCCTTGGGACCGACCTTGTATTCGGCGCCGACATCTTTCATCCCGGATACGGTCGGCAGGAAAAGGATCAGAAAGAACAACGCCACGGGAATGGCGAATAGCTTCCAATCCACATATTTGTCATAGCCGGTGGGCTTTGCTTTTTGAACAGCTGTCATTGTGATTTGCCTCCTGAACTGGATCGTCCGGTGTGTCATCGTTTTGTACAGAAGTTAAATGATGATGTTGGCGATTTCGAAGAAGATTTCCTGTTCCCGCACCACGCCGACCACCTTCTTGGCGAGGTCGGTGACGATGAGGCGCCGGATTCTGGAGGTGAACATGAGATTGGCCACCTCCATCAGATTGCTGTCCTGGTCCACAGATAGTGGCGTGTCGGACATGATCTCGCCCACCTTTTTATTAGCCAGGGCCCTGGCCTGGGTGGTGAAGAGCCCTTCCCAGAACATGGCCGAATACTGCATACTGTCGGCCATGGAGGGCTTGGCTGCCGACAGGTAGGCCGGTCGAAGGGCCCGCATGAGATCGGTGATGCTCAGGATGCCGGTGAGTTTGCCCGAACGATCGTAAACCAACAGCGAGCGATGCCCGGTCTCCATGAGGCGACCGCTGGAGATGAATTTGTTGAAGGAGGCCAGGAGGATCGAGACGGCGTCCTTGACCGTATCGTCCACCAGTACCTTGGAGTAGTCCTCGACATGGATCATGATGTCGCGAACCTTTTTCTCTCGTCGGCCACCCTTTTTCCCTTCCCCCTTTTTCTCCAGGTAGGCCGCGTTGATCTTGGCCGTCAGAATGTCGATGTCGCACGGTTTGCTCAAGTAATCGAAGGCATCCTGGGTCAAGGCGGCGCGGGCCGAATTGGGCGTGCCGTGCCCGGTGAGCATGATCACCTGGGCATCGGGCTGCAAGTGCTTGATTTTCGACAAGGCCTGGTGTCCATCCATACCGGGCATCTTGATGTCCAGCACGACAACGTCGTGAGGTTTGTTTTGAATGATTTCAATCGCTTCCTCACCACTTCCGGCGATAGTGGTTTCAAAACCCCGGTTGGTCAGGAGCTTGGCGGTGGTTTCGCGAAAGCGTTCTTCGTCGTCCACCATCAATACGCGAATTTTGTCTGCCATTTTATCCGGCCTCCTTTATCGATTATTCTTCCTTTGAAAAGACTTCCATGGGGTGACTGATGATGCGGTCAAATTTGGCGCGTTGAATTTTGTCCAGCATGGCCGAGCGCTTGTCGTGGGCAGCCATGATCTTTTGCTTGAGTGTGGGGATGTCGCAGGGTTTGGTCAGGTAGTCGAATGCCCCCAGTTTGAGACCGTCGATGGCCGTCTCCATGGTGGCATGTCCCGTCAGCATAATGACCTCTACCAGTGGATGATCGGCCTTGATCCGTTTCAACACTTCGACGCCATCCAAGCCAGGCATTTTGACATCCAGAACCACCACGTCGATGCGTCTGTCTTTCAGGGCTTCCATCCCCTTATAGCCATCGGCCGCCGTAAATACTTTGTAACCCTCCTTTTCCAAGAGTGTCTGGGTTGTTTTTAGGAATCGCTCTTCGTCGTCAACGATCAGCACGTTCGTTAAGGGCATGTTTACCTCCTCTAAGAAGCTTTATGATTAAATTGCATGTTGGTGTTGTTTTGTGCTTCAAGGGGCAGGCGAATCTGGAATTCCGATCCCTGCCCCTGCTCGCTGGTCAGTGTAATGTCGCCGCCCAGCCCCTTGATGATGCCGTAGACCGTGCTCAAGCCGAGTCCGGTGCCCTGGCCCACAGGTTTGGTGGTGAAAAAGGGGAGAAAGGCCTTCTCCATGGTCTCGGGAGAGAAGCCACAACCGTTATCCGAAATGGAGACGAGGATCTGTTGATCATTTTTTATCACACGAACACGAATTTCGGGAGAGACGCGTCCCTTGAGCGCATAGATCGCGTTATTGAAAAGGTTCAAGAACACTTGTTGCAACTGGTTCGGGTCGCTGACGATTTTGGGGAGTTCCGACTCGATCTCCTGGACGATACGGATATTTTCCAGTCGTGCCCTTTGATCCACCATCTGCACCATTCTGGGAACGAATTGTTCCAAGAAGATCGGTTCACTGGAATTTTCACGCTTGCGGGCGAAATTGAGCAGGCCCTGGGTAATGTGGCTGCAGCGGTCGATTTGATCGCCGATTTCGCGCACGCTATCCATGAGTTGGGTCAGTGTGTCAGGGGCTTTGTCCGCCACCGCTGGGCCGATATCATCGGTCAGGGATTGAATCATGGCCACTTCTGATTTCATGACTTGCAGGGGGTTGTTGATTTCGTGAGCAATACCCGTGCTCATCTCTCCGACTTCAGCCAGTTTGCCGGCCAGAATCAATTGGGTTTTCATTTCGCGTTTTTCCATGTCTGCCGACTTGAGCCGCGTGGCCACATTGGTGGCCATGAGAAAGCCCATCAGAACGACCAGGAGGCTTCCGCCCAAGAGCAGCACCAACGAAACCAGGATCGAGGAGAGCAATGGCGCATAGGCATCACCGACCGATTGCCGGACGATGAGCTGCCAGTCGGTTTGTTGAAAGGGGGCGGAAGCATAGAGAAAACCATCCCGCCATCCGCCGGTGGAAAAAAACGCCGTTTCGCCCTGATCGGTCAAGGCATACTTGACGAAATCGGCGTCGGATTCCATGATTCGTCCACCTGATCGTCTTTTGGTTTGCAGGATACCGGATCGGTTGACGATGTAGGCCTCTCCGGTTCGCCCGATGCGGATGTTCTCCACCAGGTCATTGAAGTAATAGGTATCGATGGTGGCCCGCAGGTACCAAGCGTTGCCGGCCTCTTCTTTTTTGACGGCGATGATGAAGTGGGGGATCTGGCGATAGCCTAAAAATTCGTCCGAAATATACACCGGAGCGTTTTGAATTTCTTTGAACCAGTTGGCTTCCGCATAACTTTTACCCAGCAAGTCGAAAGGGCCGGCATAGGCCACATGACGACCGTTCACATCAAAGACCCCCAGGTCAAAAAAGGCTTTTGACTGGATCTGAAGATTCTTGAAGATCATTTCGAGATAATTTTTCTGGCGTAATTGATCGGGGCTGAAACTGGCCACAGTGAACTGCAGAATGGCGGCCTTTTCGGAAAGGAATTGGTCGATGAGATTGCGATGGTCGGTGGCGATGCGAACCAGTTCGTTTTTCACTTGCCGGCTGGAATAGGTGGCGAAGAAGTAGATGATCGTGCCGTAGACTACTAACAATACAGTAAATGGCACCAGGAAAACGCGAATAACGAGCATGTTGCGGAGTGTGCGGGTGTAGTAGTCTTTCAAGTGTTCCTCCCGGGGTTTTGGTCGAAGCATAAAAAGTCTTCAGCAACGATGATGCCAAACCCCAAAGCATATTTAGGTGTTTTCTATCTACTTGAATTATTGGTTAAAGAACGAAAACCCCGCGGACAGATTGTTGGCAAGGGGCCTTCGATGGATGTCAGACAATTTTACGGACTGTCATTGGTTTTGCTTGGTATGCTGTCTTGTGGTATCCACGGTTGCCTTGATGTCGAAATTTTGCACATTATGTAAAAAATACTGACATACTAACGGGATATGAAACGGTTTGAGTGTGTGTAACTGTCTGAAAAAAATATTAATTGTGCTATCCAGGCTGGCCCGGGGTTTGCATGGTGGACCTTTGTGGATGGAGCGGCCGTAACGATGTGCGAGGTTGAGACAGGAAATGTGGCGGACCTTCAATTTGAAAACACGCATCTATTTGTTGTTATCGGGTTTGGTGTTGATTGCCTTGTCCAGCGGTTCGGTGATGGTCTGGTACACTTACCGTATTCAGGGGCTTTTCAATGGAATCGTCGACCGTAGCATGGCCGCTTTCGAATCCGCAGCGGCCCTTGAATTGGCGCTGGTCAACCAAAAGGGATTCGTGACCTACTACTTTCTGGACGGCGATCCTGGTTGGCTGCAAAGTTTCGCACAGCAGCATCGGGTGTTCCAGGAGCGGCTGGGGCAGGCCCAGCAACAGGCCAACACCCCTGAACAACAGGCCAAGATTCAAGAAATCGCAGATCGATATATCGATTACGTGCGCCTTAAAGAGCGCGTGATCGAACACTACAAACGCGGCGAGCGGGAGCAAGGCACACAACTCCATCAAACCGTACGACAGCTATTCGAGGAAATCATCGCCAAGTGCGAAGCCCATAAGCTTGAACACCTGACACATATTCGCCAGGTCAGAAGTGATTTGGCACAGGGCGGCAACAAGCTGCGTTTTATCACGATCATTACCATCGCCATTCAAATGGTGCTGGCGATCGGGTTGGGCATGCTGTTGGTCCATCAGATTTTTTCACCCGTCTATGCCATGTTGAAGAGCACGACCAAGGGGGGGGCGTCTTCGCGTCCGGTTAATGTCGTCGCGGCCTTGGGACGCAGTATCGATAGCCTGTTGGTCGATGTGAATCAGGCCCATCAGGAACTCGAGAAAAGTCGTGAAAATCTGTTGCAGGCGGAAAAGATGGCCATGGTCGGCCGTCTGGCGGCGGGCATGGCCCACAGCATCCGCAACCCCTTTACTTCCGTGAAGATGCGTTTGTTTTCCCTGGGCCGATCCCTCGAGTTGGACGCCACTCAAAAGGAGGATTTCGAGGTGATTTCCCAGGAAATTCGCCACATCGACACCATCGTCCAGAATTTCCTTGAATTTTCACGCCCGCCCAAACTGGTCATGCAGCCGATCAGCCCGTCGGTCATCGTGGACCATGTGCTTCAACTCCTGATGCACCGGCTGGATTCCTATGGCGTCAAGGTCGATGTGGTGCGATCGGAAATGCTGCCCGAGGTCATGGCCGATCCGGAACAGCTCAAAGAGGTCCTGGTCAACCTGATTGTCAATGCATGCGAGGAGATGAAAAGCGGCGGCACGATTGTCATCGATGAGTGCGTGGAGCGCGACAAAGGGCAAAACGCGGTCGTTCTTTACATTTCCGATAACGGTCCCGGCGTCTCTCCGGCCAATGTGGAGAAAATCTTTCAACCATTTTTCACGACCAAGGATGAAGGCACCGGCCTTGGTCTGAGTATCGCCAAGCGTATCGTTGCCGAGCATGGCGGTACCCTGACCCTGGATCCGTCCGATACGACTGGTGCGACCTTTATGATTCATCTGCCGTTAAAGGGGGTTTGAGATGAACACGATCCTGGTCATCGACGATGACGATCAATTGCGAAAGAGTTTCGAAAAGCTTCTCACCCAGGAGGGATACCGTGTGCGCAGCGCCGCCTCGGGCGAGGCCGGCATTCAAGCCGTCGAAGAAGAGTGTCCCGATCTGGCCATACTCGATGTTCGACTGCCGGGCATGAACGGCCTGGCGGCGTTCGAACACCTGCATGCCATGGAGCCCAAACTGCCGGTCATCATCATGACCGCCTACGGTACGACCGAAACCGCCATCCAGGCGACCAAAATGGGTGCCTTCGACTATATTCTCAAACCGTTCGACATTCCCGACATGCTCAGCATCATCCGCCAGGCGCTCAATGCCGGCCGATTCATGCGCTCGCCGGTGCACATGAACAGTCTGCCCGATAAAGCCGATCGCGATGCCATGATCGGCAAAAGTCCGGCCATGCAGGAGGTCTATAAGGCCATCGGCCGTGTGGCCGCCACCGATGCCACCGTGTTGATTCGGGGTGACTCGGGTACGGGCAAGGAACTGGCCGCCCGGGCAATCTACCAGCACAGCCAGCGTGCCAATCGCCCGTTTATGGTGATCAACTGCGTGGCCATACCCGATACGTTGCTCGAAAGCGAGCTGTTCGGGTATGAAAAAGGCGCCTTTACCGGGGCCAGCCATCGCCGCATCGGAAAGATCGAACAGGCCAACGGCGGCACCATCTTTCTGGATGAAATCGGCGACATGCCCATCAATCTGCAGGCCAAGATTTTGAGGTTGCTTCAGGAGCGCTGCATCGAACGGTTGGGCGGACGCGAAACGATCACCGTGGATGTGCGCATCATCGCCGCCACCAACCGCCATTTGGAGCAGATGATCACGGCCGGTCACTTCAGGGAAGATCTGTACTACCGTTTGAAGGTCATCACCATTTGGCTGCCGACCCTGAGTCAGCGGATCGAAGACATCGAGGCCTTGGCCGACTATCATCTCTCCAAGCACGCCGCCGAACTGGGGCTCGATGCCCCGCCGATCACCAAGGAGGCCCTGAGCGTGCTGAAGCAGTTGCCCTGGCCGGGAAACGTGCGGGAACTTTCCAATACCTTGCAAAAGGCACTGATTTTCAACCGGGGCGCCCCCCTGCGCGAGGAGGATATTCTCAACGCGGTCCGGGAGGACCATGGCCGGGAGAGATCGGCAGGCCTGGGGAGCTACGAGGAGTGCCTGCGCCAGTGGATTCGCGAGGCGCTGCAAGATCAGGAAGATGAACATCTTTTCGAGTCGGCCACCGATCGATTCGCGGCCCTGCTGATTCGCGAGGCGTTGACCTTTACGGACGGCAACCGATCGCGCGCGGCCAAACTACTGGGGATTACCCGGCCGACCCTACATGCCAAAATTGAGAAGTACCATCTCTCCTTCAGAACGTCGGTGGAACAGCCGGATTGATTCGGACGGACACCGACGGTCGCATTTGCCAGATCAACCGGCACTTGTCAGCTTTTTTTACATGATGAAAAATTTGATCACCCCTATCTTAGGGTTTTTGGACCGGCCACGTTTTATAATATTATATTATGCAAAATTTCAGTAAGATAATGGAGGCAGCAATATCTTCGAAGTGGCACGGCGGTTGCTCTATTCACCATTAAAGTCAATGGTCTTAGCGACTGCGCAAGTAACCTTTTATACGAGGAGATGGCCATGCGAAAAATTGAAAGAATTATGGTGGCGGTCGATCTGTCGGACTATTCACTTCCATCGGTACAGTATGCCATGCAGCTGGCCCAGGCCCTGGGCGCCGAGATCATTCTGGTGAATGTTTATAACCAGCGTGATATCAGTGCCATCCGAACGGCCACGGATGCCTATTACGATCCCGGCTTTTTCGACAAAGTGGTGGAAGAGAACAAGACCTTCAGGCGCAATCAACTGGATAATCTGGCGGAACATGCCGGGGCCCAGGATCTCGTCAAACGCAAATTGGTGCGCATCGGCGTACCGCATCAGGAACTGATCGCCGCCATCGAAGAGGAAAAAGCCGACATGCTGGTGATGGGAACCAAGGGGCGATCCAATCTGGCCGATACCATCGTCGGGTCGGTTGCGCGCAAAATGGTTCACAGCAGCCCGGTCCCCCTGGTTACCCTGCCGCCGGGATCGGTTGGATAGGCTGAAGCGGCCGATGTCACGAAGCGGCAAGCAAGGTGAAAGCATCCCCAAACATGACGCTCTATCCCGTAATCGTTTCTTCATACCTAGTATATTTGAGGGGCCATGAACGAAACGTCGTCGACCGATAAGGAGAATTCGGTATGCCTGACAAACCCATAGAAAAAATCCTCGTGGCCCTGGACGGGTCGGATCGTAGCGTGCGAACCGTAAAATACCTGGCAGGATTGACGGCATTGGTCAATGCCGAGGTCCGGCTGTTCCATGTCTTTAGAAAAGTTCCCGAAAGTCACTACGATCTGGCCAGGGAACCGGCGGCCATACACATTTCCGGTCAACTACTGGGATGGGAGCAGCACCAGCGGCAACTCATCGAAAAGCACATGGAGAGATGCCGGAGGATTTTGATCACCGCCAATTTCGATCCCGAGCGGGTAAAAACGGTCATCCACGATCGTCAACACGGAGTGGCCCGGGATCTCATTGCCACCGTGGCAAATGCCCGCAAACCGTATGATGCGGTTATCATCAGGCGCCGCGGCATGGGACGCCTGGCCGGAGTCGTCATCGGCAGCGTGGCCTTCAAGGTGCTCGACGGACTCCACATGGCACCGTTGGTGTTCGCAGGCCGCAAGCCGGACAACAAGAAGATATTGATCGGCATGGATTTATCGGAAAATGCCATGCGGGCGGTTGATTTTGTCGGCCGGATGACCCAAGGCCGCGGTTACACCGCCGCCCTTGCCGTGGTGGTGCGCCGGAACGGCGCTGCTGTGGTGGGGGAGGGCGCCGAGACGGATGTCAAAGCCTATGAAAATGCCCTGGAAAGCGCATTTGAAAAGGCGAGGAATCTTTTGGCCGCCTATGGCTATGATGGGGAAAAGATCGACAGCCGTATCATCAGAAACAAGCCCAGCCGCGCCGGGGCCTTGGTTGAATTCGCCGAAGCCGACAATTACAACACCATCGTCGTTGGCCGCAAAGGTGTCACCAACCTTGATGATTTTCTTATCGGTCGGGTGAGTCACAAAATCCTGCATGTCGGCAGGAAGCATAATGTATGGATCGTTAATTAAACGGTTGAGCCGTTGCGCTGAAGGTTTGAAAGGATCCCTGTCATGGACAGTCGGGTGAGTTTCACGGCCACCGCAGATGATGAGGCCGGCGTATCTGATGAACTGGCGTTGCCAGACGCACCATCTGGACTCTTATATGCGGATCATTATGAATTTTTTGTCAAACTGCCTGAAGTGGGGCGCTTGAAAATTCGCCCGATTCAAGAGGGCGATGCCCATTTGCTCGAGGCGCTTTTTAAAACACTTACCCCGCACTCGGTATATCTTCGGTTTTTCGCCTATTATCGTCAGTTGCCGCCCGCCATGCTGGAGCGGTTTACCCGGATCGATTACAGCCGTGAGATTGCCCTGGTTGCGATTTCGAGGGAAGCCGGCGAAGAGAAAATGGTGGGCGATGCCCGTGTGGTCGAGACCAATCTTCCCGGCGCGGCCGAATTTTCCGTCCTGGTCGCCGATGCCTTACAGGGGAAAGGCATCGGCGCATGCTTGTTGCAGAACTGCTTGTCCATTGCCCGAAAACGCGGCTACCAGCGGATCTATGGTATCGTGCTGGCAGAGAACCGACAGATGTTGGCGCTGGGGCGGAGACTCGGGTTCAGTATCAGACACATCACCGGCAGCCGTGAATATGAACTTTCCAAGGCGTTTGTATGATATGGACAGGGAGTATATCATCCTTATTGCCGATCGGAACCCGCGGATCAGGGATTTTGTGCTGCGGGAGTTGAAAAGCGAAGGCCATCGCGTCTATTCGGCCGATAACGCCGATCAGCTCAAGAATTGGATTCACCGGCCCGGCAAGCTGGATGCCCTGGTTATTGATCCCGATATGCCGGGCCTGGAGGATCCGGCCGCTTTTGGCCGGATGCTGGCGGAGCGGCCAACCCTGACCGTCATTTTCCATTGTCTGGCCTCCGATTGCTTTTCCATCCGGACTCCCGGCAGGGCCGTGGCATTCGTGGAAAAGAGCGGCCAAAGCGTGGATTTGCTGAAGCATAAAATCCGCACGATCCTTTCCGAACAAAGCAGTAAAGAAGATCCCACCCGGATCCGCCAGAAATAAACCCCCTCTCTTCTTTTGTGTTCGATTCTTTTACACCCTGCAAAAGTAATTGCCGACATGATTGCTCCCGACCGGGTGGCTCGTATTGAAGATGCTTGAATTCTCATGAAAATCAATGAGGCCGTATTTGGCACACGACTTGCTCATTCTCATGGGGCGGAATTGGCATGCCCAGTTGCCCAGTCGATTCCGCGGTTGGCGACAGACCAATTGATTGAAAAGAGAATAACACCTATGGCCTCGGATCCTCGCCCCATAGCCCCCCATGCGTTGGCCTACCTGAATGCCAACGTGGACCTGAAAACTTATTTTAAAAAACAGGAACGGCGATTCCTCCTGGGCTTGATGGCTGCCTTTCTTCTGCCGCTGGCGCTGCTGTCGGCCTATTTTCACTACCAGTTCCATGTCACCTTGAAAGAGAGCGGCAAATTGAACCTGGCGGCCATTGCCGAAAGCAAACGCAATACCGTCGACCTTTTCCTGCAAGAGCGGATAGTGAATCTTTTCGCCTTGTTTTCGAGCCCGGCGTTCGAGCCCGCACCGTCCCAGCAGCAAATGGACACCCTGCTTCGTCAGCTGAGGCAAACCAGCGATGCCTTCATTGACGTCGGGTTTGTGACCCAGCACGGGTTGCAGATCGGCTATGCCGGTCCATACCCCTACCTGCAATATAAGGATTACAGCGCCCAAGACTGGTTTTCGGCATTGATGGCTTCGCAGCGAGGGCATGCGATCAGTGATATTTATCTCGGATTCCGAAACAAACTGCACTTCACCATTGCCACCCGACAGGTGATCGAAGCCAATACCTACATCCTGCGGGCAACACTCGATCCCGAAAAATTCTATCTTTTTCTACAGACCATCAATCGGGGAAAGGGCGTGACATCGAGCATAGTCAATAGCCAGGGGCGTATTCAGCTCGGTAATCCCGCCATGGAGGAAGTGTTGACTATCAGCGGTTATGTGCCTCCCGCGGAAGCGCCTTCCGGTGCTAAGACCGTCTTCACCAATGGTGAGGCGGTACTCATGGCCCACGCCTGGCTGAAAGAGGCGCCCTGGTCGCTTCTGGTCAGCCAGCCCCTGAGTATCGCCTTTGCCCAGCTCTATAGGACCCGCCTCATCATGCTGATCAGTTCCACGGTGATCTTGATCCTCGTTGCACTGGCCATCTGGATGACCACCCACGCACTGATCGCCAAAGCCAGGGAGAATGCCGAAACGCATGAAGAGTTGTCGGCGCAATTGCTGCATGCGTCCAAACTTGCGTCGCTGGGCGAGTTGGCCACCGGCGTGGCGCATGAGATCAACAACCCTCTGGCCATCATCGTCGCCACCACCGGCGTGATCAAGGACATGCTCAACCCCGAATTCAACATGGACCACTCACCCGAGCACATCATCACCGAGATCCGAACGGTAGAAGAGGCGGTCTTTCGCATCAAGGGCATTACCCAGCAATTGCTCAATTACGGCCGCAAAAACCAGCCCAGAATGCGCCCTGCCAATATCAATGCGATTCTGGAAGAGGTGTTGGGTGGATTCAAAGAGCACGCCCTGGCATTGGCCGACATTCAAGTCGTCCGTCAATTGGACCCACAGCTGCCGGATATTCTCATGGATCCCGATCAAGTCCGACAGGTGCTGTTCAACTTGATCAACAATGCCGGCGACGCCATCACCGGGCCCGGGAAAATTACCCTCTCCACCCAGCAGGATGAAGAAACGGTGCGCGTCACCGTGACAGATACGGGCAAGGGCATGGACAGCGAACAGGTCAAGAAGATTTTCGATCCCTTTTATACGACCAAGGAGGTCGGCAAGGGAACGGGCTTGGGACTGAGCGTTTCCATTGGCATTGTTGAATCAATGGGCGGGACCATCGAGGTGCAGAGTCTGCCGGGTGCCGGCAGCGCGTTTACGGTGATTCTGCCCAAACAAACGAACAAAGGAGCCATCAATGGAAAAAGCAACGCCAATTAGCAGCGGCAATGGGATGCCGAAGGTTTTGCTGATTGATGATGAAAATGATTTCCGCAAGGGCCTTGCACAGCAGTTGATCGTGCGCAAATACAAGGTCCTCGATGCGGACAACGGGGAGGACGCCATCAAGATAGTGCGTCATGAGAACCCCGAAGTGGTCATTCTCGATCAGAAGATGCCCGGTATGGACGGCATTCAAACGCTGAAAGAGATTAAAAAGGTTCGGCCGGAGGTCCAGGTGATCATGCACACCGGGCATGGCACCACCGAGTCGGCTCGGATCACCGGAAAGCACGATGTATTTCGATACATCGAAAAGCCCTGTCCCCTGGACGAATTGGAAAAGGCAATCCAGGATGCCTCCCAGGAGAGGGTCAGGGCTCTTGTCCGCCAGGAGATACCGGCCATCGAACGCACCAACCTGATGCAGTGGCTCATCGGCGCCCACAACGCGCGGCCCGGCCTCATCATGCTGGGCGCGTTGCTCTTTTTTCTGATCGTCCTGATGCCGACTCCCAATTCGCTGGAGCATCTGCTCACCGCGCCCAAACAGGGTGCGGCCGGAGAATCCATTGCCGGATATTCGGACTACAAGAAGATGAAGCCCGGTCAAACCATCGTCGAATACTACGGCGCCAAGGCGAAGATATACAGCCAAACCAAGGGCCCGGATGGCAGGACTATCAAAGCCCCGGCCACCAACGCCCAGGTTGCCATGCGGGCCAAGGTCATGGTCGGCGTGCTCGTGGTGGCCGCACTCTTCTGGGCCACAGGGGCGATCCCCATCGGCATCACCGCCTTGCTGGTCGGCGTACTGATGTACTTCTTCGGTGTCTTTCCGCCAGGAGACGTGGCCCAGGCCTATGCAAAGGACTCGGTGGTCTTCATCTTCAGCGTGTTGGCCCTGGCCGCCGCGATCAGCAAGACCGGTCTGGACCGGCGGATCGGCATATTGCTGCTGGGTACGAGCACCAATCTGGTCAAATTCGGCCTGATCTTCGCACCCCTGCTGTCGATCACCGCCGCATTTCTCTCCGAGCACGCGCTGGTGGCCTTCATCGCCCCCATTCTTATGATGGTCTACATGGGCGCCATTCGGTCGGCGGGTTTGAACAAGGACAAGGCCCTGGTGGTCATGCTGCTGCTGATGCTCACCTTCTGCGGCAACGTGGGTGGACCAGGCTCACCGGCCGCCGGAGGGCGCAATGCCGTCATGTTGGGCATATTCGCAGACTACGGCGTTCAGCTCACCTTCGGCCAATGGGTGGCGCGCGGATTGCCCTTTGTACCGGTGATGTCCCTGACGATTGCGGCCTATTTTCTCATCGTATTCAGGAAGAAGGTTTTATCTCCCAACGTCAACGTGGCGGCCCAGGTGAGGCGTGAATCGGAAAAGATCGGCAAGATGACGTCGGACGAGTACAAGGCCGCCTTCGTACTGGTGCTGCTGATCCTCATGTGGGCCACCCTGTCCGAGAGTTTCGGCATGGGCGGTCCGGCTCTGCTGGCGTTGGTGTTGTTGAACCTGATGGGTATTTTGCGCTGGAAGGACATTAACAGCATTCACTGGGACGTAGTGGCCCTTTATGCGGCTGCCAGCGCCATGGGATACGGTCTGGCGGCCTCGGGTGCCGCTTTGTGGCTGGCATCGGGCTTTGTGAATCTGCTGCCCGATTTCCTCATGAAAGGCACGGGATTGTACATTTCCACGAGCCTGATCACCGGTATCATGACCAATTTCATGAGCGACGGCGCCACGGTGGCGGCCATCGGTCCGATCACGGTGCCCATGGCCACCTTGTCCGGAACGTCGCCGCTGCTGGTGGGTCTGGCGACGGCCTTTGCTTCATCCTTTGCCCACATCCTCATTATCGGCACGCCCAACAATGCGATCGTCTTCAGTATTGCAAGAGACCCGGAAACCGGAGAGCAGCTGATCACCATGAAGGATTTTTTCATTCACGGCACCATGGTGTTTCTGCTGAGCATGGCCGTACTGTGGATATGGGTATTTTGGGGTTATTGGAAATGGTTTGGCTTTTAACGCAGGCAGGCAGTGGAGGCAACTTAAATTTTACCGTTATTCACCCCTCGAAACGGAGAAGGCATTATGATAAGCAATAAAATTAATTTGTTGATTGTTGACGACGAGGAACAATTCCTGCATTCCATAAGCCGCAGCCTGGAGATGCGTGACTTCAATGTCACCGCTGTCAACCGGGGAGACAAGGCCCTTGAAGTCGCCAGGTCCCAGCTCATCGATATCGCTTTGGTGGATCTGAGAATGCCCGGCATGGACGGAAAGGAGACGCTTGAGGCGTTGAAAAAGCAGCATCCTTGGATGGAAATCGTAATTCTCACGGGTCACGGCACCATTGATTCCGCCGCTGAGTGTTCACGTGCCGGTGCATTCTCTTATTTGCAGAAGCCCTGTGAATTCGATCGCCTGTTGGATACCCTGGCTCAGGCATTCAAGCGGCGGGTGATGAACAAGAAGCAGATCGAAGAAAAAAAAATGGATGCCATGCTGCGAATATCAATGGGGCATTCGGCCCGTGAGATTCTGAACAAGCTCAGGGAAATCGATCAGTCCGAATAAGGTGAAGCACTTGCTTTGAAATGCCCATTCCGCAAACATGCGAGAGGGGCAGCTTCCTCATGTTCGAACATCGGAAAAGACCACACCCCGGCCCTTTTGAAAGGGTCGGGGTGCCATGGTTGTGAGGAAAGTTTAGATGTTGCCGCCTTTTCTCAGCAGTAAGCGCGCTTCGGCCTGCCGTATGCGCTCTTCCTGTTCGCTTTTTTTGCGCCGGGCGCCTTCCAGTTTGGTCTCGAGGTCCTCAAAGTCTGCTGGTTTCAACAGGTAATCGAAAGCGCCCAGCTTCATTCCCTCTACTGCCGTTTCCGTCGTGCCGTGTCCGGTCAACAGAATGACTTCCACCAGTGGGAACATGATTTTAATTTTTCGCAATGTCTGGATGCCGTCCATACCGGGCATTTTGATGTCCAGGATGACCACATCGAATCCCTCTTGTCGGAGTTTTTGAATACACCCCTCACCGTCATAAGCAGCCTCTATCACTTCGCCGGCTTCCTTGAGACGCATGCTGAGCATTTCAACGAAATCGTGTTCATCGTCGACTATTAATATCCGGGTCGGAACTTTAATCATATTTTTGGCCTCCTCGGTGTATTTCGGCCCATGGCCGACTGTCTTGAATAAGTATTATACCAGACCCAGAAATTTCCACCAGACAAAGGCGATGCCAACGAGGATGGCGATCAGGACCGGTGTGGCCACCAGGCCGGCCTTGGTTATATCCGATGCCTTGAATTGTCGAAAACTGTATGCAATGGCATTGGGTGGGCAGCCAATGACCAGGAGCATGGCAAAAGAAGTAGCAGTGCCGAGACATAAGGCCAACACACGCGGGTCAACTCCCTCCAGTTGCGCCATGGGAATCACGATCGGCAAGATCAGGGCAGCGGCAGCCACGTTGGCCATGGCGTTGGTCACCAGTGCGCCGAAAATCGCAACACCGATGAAGAGCAGCAGCCAGCCGCCGCCCTTGACAAGCGGGAAAAAAATGTTGGCAAAATAGTTGGCTGCTCCCGAGTAACCCATGGCCAACCCCAACGAGATGCCCCCACCGAAGATGAACAGGGCAGTGCCCCACTCAAGGTTTTCGTGAATGTCGTCCCATTTCAATATGCCCACCAGAACCAGGGCAGCCACCGCCATCATGCCGGTGACCGAGTAGTCGAGGCCGTGAAGCCCCTTGGTCAACCAGAGAACAAAGGCGATACCGATGATGACCAGGGTGATGATCTCCTGAAACGACCACGGCGGCAGCTTCTCATCGAACTTGGGTAGCTCCAAGGTTTTGTCCGGACGAAATACGAGGTAACAGATGAATACGGCAGCAGGTACCGTGACAATGGCCATAGGCATGGCGTATTTGATCCAGTCGAAGAAGTCGAGCTCTATGCCCGTGAACTCTTTTAGAAACGCGGCCGATACCATGCAGCGGCCACCGCCGATGAGTGTCCCCATCCCCCCGCACGAGCATGCGAATGCCAGGGAGATCAACATGAATTTGGCGGTATTAGAATGAGGTTTGATGTCGGCGGCGCGCATCAACGGTAGCATGGTAACGATCCCGATGGAGACGGCGGCGGCATCGTGCATGAACATGGAGGCCAGTCCCAGGCCGGTGCTGATGACAAAGGTGAATCGGACCACATTGGTGCCTGCCTTCTGGACGATGAAATGCCCCATTCGTTTCGTCAAGCCTGCCTTGTCCAGGGAGATGGCAAAAATCAGGCAGCACATGATAAAAACCACCACCGGGTGCATATAAGGCGCCCATGCGGTCTTCACGTCCACAATCCCCATGAAGACCAGAGAGGCGCCGATCAACACAGCCGTAATTTCAAGAGGAATCGGCTCAACCAGGAACAGGAAGATCAGTACCGCCAACACGGCCAGAAAGCGCATGGCCTTCGGAGAGAGACCATCGAGGTAGTCGATTTGGATGGTCCCGTCAGCGAAGGCCTTGGCCTTTCGGTTCAGTACATCATCCGTTCCCGGTTGCGCCTGGCGCACTTCGACCACATAGCTTTCTCCTGTCATCTGGGCCGGCTGGACCAGTTCGAATGTTTCCTGGATGGTTTGGTAAAAGTGTTGGTTGCTGTCGCCCGTAACCCTGAAACGGGTTCCTTCCGGACGGGGCAACAATAAAACAATGACGCCGAGCAAAAATGCGAAACATATTTGAACCTTTTTAGATTTAGCGACCGCTAGCATCGATCGTTCTCCTTGATGTTGATGCCACCGGCGTGTGACATTGCGCCACGTGCCGGGGAAAGTGTTTTTGCACTACAAAAAGGAACTGATTTCAGCAATCCCGTCCATCGCCCGGCGGGGAGGGGCATTTGTCGTCTATAGCACCGTTCGCATCATTGCTGCCTGCGGATCGGTCGGTGCACCTCCTTCGGGTTTAGCGGCCCTAAAGCTAAAAAGTGTCTCTGTATCAGGTCTGACCAGATTATACCCGATCGGGTCAATCTGGATCAGATATTGCCACCCTTGCGCAATAAGAGTCTGGCTTCGGCCTGCCGTATGCGTTCGTCCTGTTCATCTTTCTTCTTCTTGGCGCCTTGGAGTTTGGCGCTCAAATTTTCGAAGTCCGCCGGTTTCAGCAGGTAGTCGAAGGCCCCCAGCTTCATCCCCTTAACGGCCGTCTCGGTAGTTCCGTGTCCTGTCAGCAGGATGACTTCCACCAGCGGGAACATGCCTTTGATTTCCCTGAGGGTTTGAATGCCGTCCATGCCCGGCATTTTGATGTCCAGAATGACCACGTCCACCTCCGTGCGGGCCAGTTTCTCAAGGCACTCCTGCCCGCTGTAGGCGACCGTCACCTGTTCTCCTGATTCGGTGAGGCGCATGGAGAGCATTTCGACGAAATCTTTTTCATCGTCAACCAGCAGGATTCTGGTCGGTATTTCAATCATGTTCGTTATCTCCTTTGCACGATTTTCAATCTTGCTTGATCTGTTTGGCGCCCGCGAGGCGCTCTAAGTCGACTTCAGCGGATTTCGGTTGGGGAGAATGACTTTCATGCTGGTCCCCACACCGACCCGACTCTGGACTTCTATTGTCCCGCCCAGTTTATCCACGATCTGGCGGGTTACGAAAAGCCCGAGACCGGTGCCTTCACCCGGCGGTTTGTCACTGAAGAACGGTTCGAATATTTTCTCCATGTTCTCCTTGGGGATCCCTTTACCGGTGTCGCTGACGATCAGGGTGGAGCTTTCCGGGTCGGCCTCGATACGCACTTCGATCTTGCCTTCCTTTCCAGTGGCATGGATGGCATTGGTCACCAGATTGATCAGAATCTGCCGGACCTGGTTGGGGTCGATCCAGATCGGAGCGGGATTTCCGCCTTGGGACTGGTATATCCGAATCTCCTTGTTGGCCGCTTCCTTATGCACCAACTGAAGGGTTTCCGCGGCCAACTCATACAAGTCCACTTCGGCAAAAACAGGTTCCTGTTTGCGGACACTGCCCAGCAACTGGTGGGTAATGACACGGGCGCGTTTGACCGCACTGCTGATCTTTTCGATGGCCTTTTCAAAGTCCTGCCGGCGTGGCATGGCGGCCAACTCTTCCTTCTTCAGCAGCAAGCTGAGATATCCAGCGGCTTCATTGATGATCGCCAACGGGTTATTGATTTCATGGGCCACCCCGGCCGCCAGGGTGCCCATGGAAGCGAGACGTTCGGTGGCGATCATCTGCTGTTCGATTCTGGCCTTGTAAGCCGCCTCCTGGCGGCGTTCCTCATCTCTGGTCTTCTTTTGGTAGGCGTGTTTGATCTTTTCCAGCAGATGCTCGAATTCGATGGGTTTGCTCAGGTAGTCGAAAGCGCCGGACTTGATGCCTTCGACCCCATCCTGGGTGGTGGAGTGGCCGGTGAGAAAAATGACTTCGGTTTGGGGCCATTGTGCCTTGATCCATCTGAGGGCTTCGATGCCATCCAATCCTGGCATTTTGACATCCAAAACGACGACGTCAGCCGGTTCGGCCTTCAAGAGGGCGAGGCCCCCCTCGCCGCTGTCCGCCTGGCGGACCTGGAGGCCTCTCTTTCCCAGCCTCTTGAACAGGGTCTGGCGAAAATTATCCTCATCGTCGATGAGAAGCAGTCGGATGTGATTGAGGTCTTCCTCTGCCATCTATTGACTCCTGCATAGAAAAAAGCATTTACTTGCAAAAGTTTTTATACCAAACCCAGAATTTTCCACCACACTGAAGCCACGGCGATCAGGATGATGAGTAGTACCGGCGTGGCCACCAGGCCCACTTTGGTAATGTCCGAAGCCTTGAACTGGCGGAAACTGTAGGCAATGGCATTGGGGGGGCAGCCGATGACCAACAGCATGGCAAAGGAGGTGGCGGTGCCGAGACACAAGGCCAGGACCCGCGGATCGACCCCCTCCAACTGCGCCATAGGAATGACGATGGGCAGAATCAATGCGGCCGCGGCCACATTGGCCATGGCGTTGGTCACCAGGGCGCCGAAGACGGCCACACCGGCGAATAGCAACATCCAGCCGCCACCCTTGATCAAAGGAAAAAACAGATGGGCGAAGTAGTCTGCCGCACCCGAGTATCCCATTGCCAGCCCCAGGGAGATGCCGCCGCCGAAGATGAACAGAGCCGTGCCCCACTCCAGGTTCTCATGCACATCGTCCCACTTCAAGATGCCGGCCAGCACCAATGCGGCCACGGCCAGCATGCCGGTCACCGAATAGTCCAAGCCATGCATCCCCTTGGTCAACCAGAGGACGAACGCCGCACCGATGATGATAAGGGTGATTTTTTCCTTGGCCGACCAGGGCGGCAGGGCTTCATCATATTTGGGCAGTTCGAGAGTCTTGTCCGGTCGAAACACCAGATAACAGACCATGACCGATGCGGGAACGGTAACCAGGGCCATGGGCATGGCATATTTGATCCAGTCGAAGAAATTGATCTCAATGCCGGTGAACTCTTTGAGGAAGGCGGCCGACACCATGCAGCGGCCACCGCCGATCAGGGTGCCCATTCCGCCGCACGAGCAGGCAAATGCCAGGGAGATCAGCATGAATCTGGCCGTGTTGGAGTGGGGTTGGATGCCTGCGGCACGCATGAGCGGCAGCATGGTGACAATGCCGATGGAGACGGCGGCCGCATCGTGCATAAAAGACGAAGAGAGCCCAAGTCCGATGCTGATCAAAAAAGTAAAGCGGACCACATTGGTGCCCGCCTTTTGTACGATGAAATGTCCCAGGCGTTTGGTCAGTCCCGCCTTGTCCAGGGAGATAGCGAAGATCAGGCAGCACATGATAAAGACGACTACCGGATGCATATAGGGCGCCCATGCCGTCTTGACGTCCACAATCTGCATGGCCACCAGGGAGACCCCAATGAGAATGGCGGTAATTTCGAGCGGGATGGGCTCCACCAGGAAGAGAAAAATCAATGCGACCAATACCGCCAGGAATCGCATGGCTTTGGGGGTAAGGCCGTTCACCGTTTCGAATTGAATATCGCCGTTCTGACCTTCGGCGATCTTAGTTTTGAGATATTTTTCGTAGGAGTCGATATCGCTCGATTCCTGAACTTCGACGATGTAGCTTTCGGCGGCCGTGTCGGGGGGTGTCACGCGGTTGAAGTGTTCGCGAATGGTTTCGTAAAATTTGTGACTGCTGTCACCAGAAATCCTGAATTGGGTGCCTTCCGGCCTGGGCAGCATCAAAATGAAGGCGCCCAGGATAAAAGCGAAAAGAATTTGAACATGTTTGGATTTGAGCAGGGATGACATCTAATTCTCCTTGGAGCCCACGAGCAATAAACCTATCACTACCTGGGGTGGATTTTTACTTGATGGTCGTTTCAACACATCCGGTGGCCCGTTTGTATGGCTGTCGGCGCTTGTAAGCCTCGTCATCGGATGCGGTGGTCAGCCTCCTTGGCGCTGTTGGTGCGCCTCCCGAATCTTTGCGATCAAATCTTTCAGTTCGCAGGGCTTGGTAAGATAATCAAAAGCCCCCTCTTTGATGCCGTCTTTGGCGGCTTGTTCCGAACCATGGCCGGTGAGCATGATCACATTAAGATCGGGTACCATTTTCTTCAATATTTTAAGTACTTCGATGCCGTCCATATCTTCGAGCTTGAGATCCAGGACAACAACATCAAAATCCCGATCCCGCAATTTCTGAATTGCTTCCGTACCACTGTATGCTTTGCTGGCAGCTATTTTGCGTTTCGAAAGCCGATTCGCTAAAACATTGACATAGCAAATCTCATCATCGACCAACAACACGTTGATGGGAGCGCTCTTGTCGTCAAGTTTTACCGTCATCGTTTATCCTTATGTATTTTCCCTTTACAGGCCGAATTGCGCCTCGCAGTGGCTGCCCAAGTCAGTCTCCAGCTCAGAGGTATCGGCTATGGTTTGCGCAGGGTAATTGCCTTGATTCTCGCTTCCATTATTTTTTCTTCATGCTGACGCTTTTTTCCAGCAGCCTGTTGAACCTTTTCGACAAGTTCATCGGCGCTGCAGGGTTTCATAAGGTAGTCAAAGGCGCCCATTTTCATTCCTTCGATGCCGGTTTCAACCGTAGCGTGACCGGTGAGCATGATGACTTCGACCAATGGGTGCTTATTTTTAATTTTGTTCAGGGCCTCCATGCCATCCATGACCGGCATTTTAATGTCCAGAATGACCACTTCGATGGTGCTGTCTTTGTCCAGCTTGTCCAATGCTTCCTGTCCGTTATAAGCTGGCACGATTTCCACTTCACGTTTGTTCAGGCGTTTGATCATGGTGTCCACGAAGGGTTTCTCATCATCGACTAGCATCACTTTGGCGATTGTCATGTTTTATCTCCTCTAATTGCCCACGTTCGTTAACAGGGACTTCAAGTTAATCCTTGCGTTGTCTTGCTAAGCGCTTTGTTTTTGTTGTTCGCCTTTTTCGGTTGAGCTTCCGTTGAGCGGCATCCGGATGGTAAAAACGGTTCCTTTATTCACCTCGCTCTTCACATCGATCTTGCCCCCCATCTTGTTAATGATGCCGTAGCAGATCGACAATCCCAATCCTGTTCCTTTTCCGACCGGCTTTGTCGTGAAAAATGGATCGAAAATTCGTCCTAGATTGACTTGGGCGATTCCCGGACCGCTGTCTGCCAGATCGACGACGATGAAATTATTTTCCATCCTTGATCGGATGTTGATTTCTCCGCCGGTTTTCTCCATGGCATCCAATGCGTTGTTGACAATGTTCAGCAGTACTTGCTGCAATTCGGTTTCACTGGCCTGGATGTGAGGCAGGTTTTGCTGAAAATGTTTGTTGATTTTGATGCTGCTATATTTGGCTCGCTGTTCGGAAAGGTAGACCACCTCGTCCAAGGCCTCGTTGATTGAAACAGCGTTCACGCGAGAGTCGGTCTTGCGTGCAAAACTGAGAAGTTTGTGGGTGATATCCTTGCAGCGCTTCCCTTGGGTGTTGATCTGGCGCAAGGCTCTTTCGATTTCGCTCAGGTTGTCGCTGTTCGCCATCGCAGGTCTCTCTTCTTCAATCAGGTCCTGAATCCAGCCGGCTTCTTCCACCATGATGGCGACGGGGTTGTTGATCTCATGGGCGATTCCGGCGGCCAGTTCGCCGATAGAAGCCAGTTTGCCGGTTTCGATCACCTGTTGGGACATCATTTCGCGTTCCTTGTCCGCCTGCGTCTTCTCCTTGTCCGCCTGGGAAATGCGTTTGATAAGACCTCGGCTGAGCAACAGGCTTGTGACGACGATGCCCAGGCCGCCGACAAGCATGATGATGATGGCGATGTACTGAGTTCGGTACAGTTCTGAGTAAGCATCCGTCAGATCCTGTTGAAGTACCATCCACCAGTCGCCTTGTTTTAGGTGGACAGTCGCATAAATGACCTTTTTGCCAGTTTGGTCCTTTTTGATCATCACCAGGGGTGATGAACTCATCCCATTGGAGGTGATCAACGTGAGAAGATCCTTGGGATGTTCCGTTGTTGCACTGGGTCTGGTTTGGAACTCGCCTGATTTGTTCAATATGAAGGCAAAGCCGGTTTGGCCGATACGAAGATTTTCTACCAGATCGTTGAAGGATCGAAAATCGATGGTCGCTCTTAAGATCCAAGGCTCTCCTCTATAATATTGTCTGGCCGAGATAATAAAGTGCGGTTCGGCTCTCAGTCCGGAAAACACGTCGCTGGTGAAATGCGAGGCATTGATTGCCTTTTTGAACCATTCCGCTTTGGAATAGTCTGCATTCAGGAGTGCATGGGGGCCGGCATAGGAGACTTGGATGCCCTCATGATTGATCAATCCCAGATCCACAAACACGCGATTGTATGCTTGTTGAAGCTCCGTGAGTTTTTGTTTGATGAAATAGGGATTGTTGAAGGAATCATAACTGTAATGGTCGGCGATGGCGCGAATGTTGGCCAATTTTTCCTGAAGGAAAAAATTGATGTTTTTCTTGTGATGCCAGGCCACCAGTTCCAGATGATCGTGCACTTTTTGCTGGTAAGACGTCCTGAAGTTGTCGAAGATAAAAATGCCGACGATGATCATGGGGGTTACCGATGCGACGAGAATGGTGAAAATGACGTTGCGGAAAAAGGTGCGATAATATCGCTGTTGCAGATCTTCGTGGTTATCCATCCTGACACATCCTTCGAAAGCTATGAGTTGGATCCTACACAGCTACCAATGCACCGTGCATGCCATTTTTCGATTAACGAGCGCATTATTATTTTTGTATGAGAATTCAATTAAGTCTAATGGATATGGAGGGGTTGGGTGGGGGCATCGATCCGGGAATGAAGGCCGGAAGGCTTTTTGGTTGGGGCGTTTTTCCCCGGACGGGGCGAAATGCCCCGTCACCGTGCAGCGAGCTATTTTCGGATTTTTTTGAGCTTTTCCCTTAGGGTCTTGCGGTCGATACCCAAAATTTCGGCAGCCCGGGTTTTGTTGTCGCCGACTGCCGCCAGCACACTCAAAATGTGATCCACTTCGATTTCTGCGAGGGATCGGTTTCCCGTCTGGGCTGTATCTATGTTAAAGCGCATGGTCTCGGGAAGATCGCCGGAATCGATCTGGTCACCGTCTAAGATGACCAAAAGACGCTGCAAGAGATTCTCCAGTTCTCGAATGTTGCCCGGCCAGCTGTGGTTGACCAGTGCATCGAGGGCTCTGTCGGTAAAAATCGGCGGCTTCCGGCCCATATCGTGGCAGAATTGGGATACGAAATAATTGACAAGGGCCGGGACGTCCTCCTTTCGATCTCTTAGCGGCGGGATTGAAATGTCGATAATATTAAGCCGGTAGTAGAGATCTTCCCTGAAAAGCCCCTTTTGGACCAGCGACGGAAGGTTTTTATGAGTGGCGGCAATGATGCGGGTGTCGACCTTCTGAACCCTGCTGGAGCCGACCATAAAAATCTCTTTACTCTGAATGGCCCTCAGCAACTTGCCTTGCAGATTGAGGCTGGCATCGCCGATTTCATCAAGAAATATCGTGCCATTCTCCGCTATTTGAAAAAAACCCGCCCTGGAGGTGTTGGCCCCTGTGAAGGCGCCTTTCACGTGGCCAAACAGTTCGCTTTCGAGCAGGCTGTCGGGTATGGCCGTGCAGTTGACCGGTACAAAGGGGGCCGCTGAACGAGGACCGCCGTAGTGAATGGCCCGGGCCACCAGTTCCTTGCCCGTGCCGCTTTCTCCGGAGATCATTACGTTGACGTTCATGGCAGCTGCCTTGTCAATGAGCCTGAATACGTGCTGCATACCGGGCGAGGTGCCGATGATGTCATGAAACATCGACGGTTGAGCCTCAGTCTGGACGTTGCGCCGCCGTGCGAGTTTTTCGAGGGCTTCTTCTACGGCCGTGAGCAGTTCCTGGTCCGTGAACGGTTTGGCCAGATAGGCTTCGGCCCCTTTTTTTACAGCTTCCACGGCGCCGTCGATGGTGGCATATCCTGTCACCATGATGGCCGCCGTGTCCTGGTGGTTCTCATGTACATACTGGATCAGGTCCATGCCACTGTGTTTGGGCATCTTGTAATCGGTGATGACCAGGTCGAACGGGGTCCGGCTCAGGGCGCTCACCGCCTCCACGACGCTATGACAGGTCCTGATGTCATACCCCGCGGATTTCAAGATGCGTTGGATGACTTCCAGGGTGCTGGGGCTGTCATCGACCGCTAGCAATTTGACCTTTCGGGGGTTCATTTCGTTTTCGACTCCGTTTCCACTGCACATGTGGCCGGCTTTGTCAGGGGAAAGACGATCTGAAAGGTCGAACCCGCCCCCTCTTTGCTGCGCACCATCACCTGGCCGCCGTGTTCTTGAACGATCCCGTATACTACCGACAAACCCAATCCCGTCCCCTGGTCCACATCCTTGGTGGTAAAGAAAGGCAGGAAAATCTTGTCCATGATCTCTGTATTGATGCCCAATCCTGTGTCCCGAACAAGCAGATAGACCTTGTCGCCATCCCTGCCAGTCTCAATGGTCAGTCGTCCGCCTTCGTTCATTGCGTGGATCGCGTTGATGACCAGGTTGACGAGCACTTGATTGAGCTGGGCAGGGTCCCCAACGATGGGCGGCAGTCCGGGATCGAGTTCGAGATCCACTTCGATGTTGCTCTTGGCGCAGCGGAATCGAATAAAATCGAGCCATTCATCGACGATCGCGTTGAGGTCCGCTTCGCTTTTGCGGGGACGGCTTTGCCGGCTGAAGAGGAGGATCCTTTTGATCACCTCTCGGGCATACAGAGCGGATTTAACGATTCGGACGAGGTCCTGATAGGTCTCTTCGGGCAGGTCGGGACGTCTGGATGCGAGCTGGGCAAATCCGAGGATGTCGGCCAAGGGGTTGTTGAGCTCGTGAGCGATGCCGGCGGCCAGTTGCCCGATGGTGACCAGACGATCAGCATGCTTGAGTTGCTCCTGAAGTTCTCTTTTTTCCAGCTTGAAGGCAAGCTGTCTGGCGACATTCTTGAGAAGACGTCGTTCCTTATTGTTGAAGTCAACCTTCTGGGGATCGGCAGGCGGATACTGAAGCCGGTAGCCGATCTCTACTCGGCCCCGTTCCTCTCCCAGGACGACGACCTTTTCGGCGATGCGCTCGTCGGCTTGGTCGAAGCCCGGGGTTTTGTACGAAACATTGTTGAGTAGAACATGCACTGTGGCTCTTTCAGGATAACGCAGGGCCGGAATCATCAATTGGGCAATGGCGGTCAGCTTGTCGTCAAAAGTACCGCCCATTTCGACGATGATCTGCGATATGCCGTAGAGGCAGGTCATCTCTTTGTTATCTTCGACCAAGCGATGATGTTCCGCCACCATTCGTTCTTCATTGGCCATGCGCCGCGTTATTACACGACCGATGCCGAGTAGAAAACTGTTGGGATCTGCAGATGTCCCGACCTGTTTAAATTGCCATTCCAAGGGGATGGGCTTGCCGACGGCATCGGCGATCCAGTTAAGATGCCGGCCGCGGCCGTTTATAAGAAGCACATTATGGAAAAACACACGGCATTCAGGTTGGCCATCGAGGGGTTCGAACAGGTCTTGCCAAAAAGCGCCTTGGGGATTGACATGGGCCAGGTGGCCGCAATCTTCAGTCATGCAGCAAAACGCCTGGATTCGGCCGTCCATTGAAAGACGCACCAGGATGCCCTGGATGGTTTCCAGAATGAGCCGGCTCTCAGATTTCAGTGTGTCGAATGGCATTTTGGGTCAATTCCATGACGATTTTAGAACGCCACTAATGGCCGCTATTCCATTACTGTCTTAGTTTTGAATTCTTCCTTGTGAATGCCGTGGTGGCTCATCAGCTTATGCAGCTGGCGCGTGGTGATGCCCGCCTCTGCGGCCGATGCGTTGATTTTGCCCCGGTTGCGGCCCAGCAGGTCCTTGATGTAGCGCCGTTCGAAATCGTCCAGGGCCATGCGGCGGGCTTCGGAAAGGGGCATGTTGGTGTGTACCGGCATGACGGCCGCCTCGCAGAGCTGTTCGAACAACTCCTGGGGAAACCCCGTGGGTGTCAGGACCGTGGCATCTTCCAGAATATAGGCCCGTTCCATCAGGTTTTCCAGCTCGCGTACATTGCCGGGCCAGTGATAATTGGACAGGTTTTGCAATACATGGGGATGCACCGATTGGATAGACTTCTGGAACTCGCGGTTCAGACGGGTCAAAAAGAAATGAATCAACTGGGGCAGGTCCTCGATTCGATCACGCAAGGGAGGGATGTGGATGGGAAAGACATTGAGCCGGTAGTACAAATCCTTGCGAAAAGCGCCCTCTTCACTGGCCGCTTTCAAATCGGTATTGGTGGCGGCGATCACCCGGGCATTGGTGCAGATCGTCTCTTCTCCGCCCACACGGCTGAAGGTGCCGTCCTGCAGGACCTGTAAGAGTTTGATCTGGGCCTGGGGGGTCAACGTACCGATTTCATCGAGAAAGATGGTTCCGCCGTTGGCGATTTCGAACTTGCCGAGCTTTTTGCGCAGGGCCCCCGTAAAGGCCCCTTTTTCATGGCCGAAGAGCTCGCTTTCCAGCAGCGTGTCGGGTATGGCGCCGCAGTGCACGCTGATGAACTGCGCCTTTTGCCGATTGCTGTGCTGGTGGATGAGTTTGGCCAGCACGCTCTTGCCGGTCCCGGTTTCGCCGGTCAGGATGACCGTGGTCTTGGTGGCGGCCACGGATCGGATTTTTTTAAATACCTCGACCATGGCCGGACTTTTGGTCTGGATCACCTCCAGGGCATCGGCTTTCCAGAATTTGTCCCTCAGGTAATCGAGTTCCGATTGGCGTATAGCGGTCTTTTTGATGGTTTCGACCACCAGGCGGACCTCATCCGTGGAGACCGGGTAGGTGATGTAGTCGCTGGCGCCCTGCTTGACCAAACCGACTGCCTTGCGGATATGTTCGGGTGCGGCCATGATGACGATTTCAATGGAAGGCGACTGTTTTTGCAGCGGATTCAAAGTTTCGCTGAAATCCCCACCGTGCATGTGGTCGGCCATGATGTCCAGATCGACGAACAGCCAGTCGTAACGCGCCCGGGATAGCATGGGAGCGGCCTTGGCAAAATCGCGGATGCCGTCGATCTTGACGTCGGTATCGAATGCCCGGCGGATCTTTTCGATGTCGTCTTCTATGTTTGAAATGACCAGTAACGCTTGCATGCGATGCCTCTGAATCGAGTGCGGATACAAATCCCATTTTGGAGCCTATTCATATGCGAGGTGGGCGCTGCAATCAACGATTTATTGCCTCGGGGCGGCAACAGAATTTAAAAGTTCAAACCTATAGGGATCGTTTGTCAAGTTGCGGCTTTTCGACGCCGTTTCGATCCAGGAACCGGTGGGGGGTCGGGTGCGACCCGCTCACAGCCATTTTTTCCTTCTGAAGTAAAGCAACATGACCCCGACGATGGCGGCAATAATTCCCCAGGCGCCCAAGTATCCCCAGCGCCAGTGCAGTTCGGGCATGTGGTCGAAATTCATGCCGTAAATGCCTGCCACGAAGGTGATGGGGATAAAAATCGTGGCGATGATGGTCAACACCTTCATCACCTCGTTCATGCGGTTGCTGACGCTGGACATGTAGAGTTCCAGCAGACCCCCCAACATTTCCCGATAGGTCTCGACGGTGTCCAGGATTTGGACCACGTGATCGTAAACATCGCTTAAAAACGGATGGGTGGCCGGTTGAACGAGGTCGAATTCTCCCTTGCTCAGCTGGGAGACCATCTCGCGCAACGGCCAGATCTGTTTGCGCATGAAGATTGTTTCGCTTCTCAGGAAATGAATCTCTTTCAATGCCTGCTGGCGGATTTCCTGGGCCACGATCTGTTCTTCCAGTGCCTCGATGCGTTCTCCCAGGCGTTCCAATATCAAGTAGTAGTGGTCGACGATGGCATCAATCAGCGCATACGCCAGGTAATCGCAGCCTGATTTGCGAATGCGCCCCTTCACTTTGCGAATCCTCTGTCGCACCGGTTCGAAAACATCCCCAGGGGCCTCTTGAAAAGAGATCAAGAAATCGGAGCCCAGTACGAGACTGACCTGCTCGGCTTCGATTTTCAGTCCCGCCGGATCGAATTGAAGCATTTTAAGGACCAGGTAGAGATAGTTTTCGAACTCTTCGATTTTGGGTCGATGCCCGGTATTGCCGATATCTTCCAGCGTCAGGGGGTGGATGCCGAATTGGAGACCGAATTTTTCCAGCATTGTCGTGTCGTGGATGCCGACCAGGTTGATCCATTTTTGCGAGGGGCTTTGGCGAAGGGGTTTCAGCCGATCCACCTCCTGAATGTCCTGTTCCTCCAGGGCTTCGGCGCTGTATGCCATCACCGATATGCGCGGTTGATCTGTTTTTTGTTCGCCGACGAACAGCAGGGTTCCCGGAGAGCTGCCGACCTCTTTCCTGCGCCGTTTCGAATGCCGGGCCATGGGGATACCTCGTTTGCGATGTGTCACTCCGCCATGCGAAGCCTTTTTAGATGTCGATGAATGATGCCGATGATAGCCCTAAACCGCTTTCTTGTAAAGCGACCGAGAGGCCGGCCGGCACTCAGGCAGGGATCCGCTGTTGCATTTTCGGCGCGGTATATTAAGTTGTAAGCAATGATTTGAGGAAAGGAGACCCATCATCTGACATGACCGACCCGCAATGGATCGCTATCCACGCACCTGTCGCGATGGAGCGCATTTTAGATCGACTGAAAAAAGAATTGAGCGTCGATATCGACGCGAATACCGCCATCTGGGATCTTTTCGAGAAGCGGCTGACCCATCATTGGGATCGCCTGTTCGGATTGCTTCACCAGCTCTATGGATGGCAGTACGACTTTTTCTATCACCTCGAGCAGATCGTGCGGACCGCCGCCAAAAGCTGGTTGGCCCGGCCGGACGATCTCAAGTCCCTGGATGGCTACCGGGAATGGCAGGCGGACTGGTTTCAATCCGAGACCACGGTGGGCGGCGTGCTCTATGTGGACCTGTTCAGCGACAAGTTGGCCAAGCTGCACGCGCATATTGTCTATTTCAAGAAACTGGGGTTGACCTATCTGCACCTCATGCCTTTGTTCGCGGTGCCCCATGGCGACAATGACGGCGGCTATGCGGTCAGCGACTACCGCGCCATCAATCCTGACATCGGGGACATGGTGGAATTGAACCATCTGGCCGGCGCCTTGCGCAACGAGGGCATCGACCTGGTGCTCGATTTCGTGTTCAACCACACCTCCGACGAGCATCAGTGGGCCCAACGTGCCCAGGCGGGCGACCGCCACTACCAGGCCTATTACCATCTGTTCGACGACCGCGGCCTGCCCGACCAGTACCAGCGCCACCTGCGCGATATCTTCCCCACCGTGCGGCGCGGCAGCTTCACCTGGCATGCCGGCATGGGGAAATGGGTCTGGACCACGTTCAACAACTACCAGTGGGACCTGAACTATGCCAATCCCGAGGTGTTTCGCGCCATGGCCGAGGAGATGCTGTTTCTGTCCAACCAGGGCGTGACGGTGCTGCGGCTGGACGCGGTGGCTTTCATCTGGAAGCGGTTGGGCACCGACTGCGAGAACCAACCCGAGGCGCACCTGATCGTACAGGCCTTCAATGCCCTGGCGCGTATCGCCGCACCCTGCCTGCTCTTCAAATCCGAGGCCATCGTGCACCCGGACCACGTGATCTCCTACGTGCGGCCGGACGAGTGCCAGCTCTCCTACAATCCCACCTTGATGGCCCTGGCGTGGGAGTCGCTGGCCACGCGGGAGGTCAAGCTGCTCGCGCACGCCATGCATCACCGCAGCCGCCTGCCCGAGGGGTGCGCCTGGGTCAATTACCTGCGCTGTCATGACGATATCGGATGGACCTTCGATGATGACGACGCCCGTCGGATGGGCATCGATCCGGTGGGACACCGCCGCTTTCTCAACGAGTTTTACACAGGTCGGTTCCCGGGCAGCTTTGCCAAGGGGTTGCCGTTTCAATTCAATCCGGCCAACGGCGACCTGCGGGTATCGGGAACACTGGCCAGTCTGGCCGGCCTGGAGCAGGCCCTGGAGCAGGAGGACCCCCAGCTGATCGAGTGGGCCGTGCTGCGCATCAATTTGATGCGCAGCATCATGCTCAGCGCCGGGGGGATTCCACTCATCTACCTGGGCGACGAGTGGGGCATGCTCAATGATTACACCTTTCTCTCAGATCCGGCCAAAGCCGCCGACAGCCGTTGGGTGCATCGATCGAAACGCAAATGGGAGGCCCGCGACGATTTGACCGATGCCGATACCCTGCAATGGCGGTTTTTCAATGAAATGGTGCGGCTGATCGGGATTCGCAAACAGCTGCCCGCCTTCAGAAACGGCGGCATGGAGGTGGTCGACTCGGGCAACCCCCACCTGTTTGCCTATCTGCGCCAGGGCGGCGGTCTGCGGGTCCTGGTGGTCAACAATTTTTCCGAACATCCCCAGGCCATGCCCTGGGACTATGCCAGCGGGCACGTGGGCGGCAATGGCGGCGTGGACCTGGTCTCCTCCGAACGGTTTCCGGACGGAAAGGATATTGCCCTCGACGGGTATCGGTTTGCCTGGCTCCACATCGCAGAGGTTTAAATGATGGCGCCGTCAGGCAACAACCTCTCACAAACTGATCAATTTTGATGAAGCCGAAAAAGTCGTTGAAGCGTCAGGCAGGACCCCGGATCGTGGTCCGGGGCAGGCTTTGATCCGGCATCCAGAGCCTATTGAAAATACTGGATCCCGGCTTTCGCCGGGAAGACGGGAAAAGCAAGTTTCGGACTATTTTCAAATCCATCAATGATAGCGGCGGGCACCTTTGTAGCGTGGCTTGAAATAGCCGTTGGACAGGCTGGCCGTGCGGATGCGTTTGCCCCGGCCGGGCGCGTGGATGAAACGGCCGTCGCCCGTGTATATCCCCACGTGCGAGATCCTGTGGCTTTTACCGGTGGCGAAGAAGACCAGGTCTCCCGGCTCAAGGGCGTGGCCGGCCACCGGCGTGCCGGCATGGTACTGGCTGTAGGCATTGCGCGGCAGCTCCAGGCCGTTGAGGCGGTAAACCGTCATTGTCAGGCCGCTGCAGTCGAACCCGTCCCTGACCGAGGCGCCGCCCCAGCGGTAGGGGATGCCGAGAAAACGGCGGGCCGTCTCGACGATGCTCTCCTGCAGGTTGCGTCGCACATCGGCCTGATGGGCGCCGGGTACCGGGTGGATGATATAGAACGCTTCGATCAATCCCCGGGACTGAAGGGCCAGCGCGCGCGCCAGGGCCGCTTCCCGGGTCTCGAATCGTTCGAAGCGGACCTTGTACAGTCCGTCGGTGTCGATAAAATAGTAGGCGTCGAGGCCGGCTGCTTCGAGACGCTCGGCATAGAGCGCCGCGCGATCACTGGTGGAAAAGGCGCCGGCTTGAATGGTGAATTGAATGGTCGGCAGCCGGGGCGCCTCCGGCACCACGAGGGGCGCCGGGGCCGGAGGAGGCGGCGCGGGCATACGGGCCGGCATCGGCTGTTGCGGCGATGCACAGCTGAACGTCATCAGGGCGGCGCATGTGAGGCCGAAGAGCGCGGAGGCGGTGTGGCGGAACCAGGCGGTTTTTTTTGTCCCCATGCCGGCCATATTACTGGCTGCGGCACTGGAATTCAACCCTGCTGAGGCGTCTTCATGAACTCGACATCCTCCTCGGGCGGCAATTTGACCAGCAGCACGCTGGCCGGTGATCTGTCCAGAACCTGCATGGCCTGGCTGCCCCGCATCCGCCGATAGACATCGTGGCGCAGGCTGGCCCCCATCATGACCACGGCATTCGTTCCGGCGGTTTCGATGATCTCCTCTGCGGGCCGGTCGCCCGCCTTGACGATGATCCCGCTTTCTCGATGAGATTGGCCCAGCCATTGGCCGGCCTGCGACAGACAGGTCTGGGCGGTGTGGCGCGTCTTTTCGTCATCGACGCTTTTTTGAATCCATATCAGATTCACCGGCGGACCGATGGCGGGCAGCAGGCGCCGCAACAGGGAAAATTGCGAGCGGGCGGACAGAGACCCATCCGCGCATACCAGATAGGGACTGTCCGGTCCGCCGCCGCGGACCACCAGCAGGGAGGTGTGCAGATCGAGGGCCAGTTTCCGGATGGCATTGCCGCTCATCCACCGCCCCAGGCGATTGCGCCGGGGCGGGGCCACGACGAGCAGATCGTATCCATGCTCGTCCACCTCATGGTTGAGGGTTTCCACCAGGTGGCCGAAGGATTCATAAAATGCGACGCGCCGTCCGTCGGCCGCATCGCATACGAATCGGTAACCGCGGGGAATATCCTGCATCGTGATGGCCTTGGGCATGGGAAGGATCGCCCGGCCGGCCAGAAAATCCAGGGCCGTGGTGAGGATCTGCAGGCCGTGCGGCAGACTTTTACGATCGGCCAGGGAAAACGCGATGCCTACCGGCGGCGGCTCTTCGGCGGCGTGGGTGCCGCTGCGCACAGTGATCACAGCCAGCTCGGCGTTCAGTCGTCGGGACAGTTCGGCGGCGAAGTGCAGAGCCTTTTCGGCGATCGGTTGACCGTTAGTATATGCCAGTATTTTCAGCATGATAAATACATCCCGAATTATGAAGAAGGCGCTCCCGGATGGCTTTCTTCCCTTTGATCAATGGCCAGATGTCCAGATTCGGCCAGGCTGGCTTGGCTGTCCCTGGGGCAGATGCCCGGCCCGAAAATTTCCCAATGGCCGCGTTTGAGCGCCGGACACTCCTCGAAGACGATTTCCGGGCATGTCGCGCAGACGGCCGAAAAAAACGATACCCGCATGGCCTGGCGGATGGCGGCCCGGGTGGTGGTATGCACTTTTCCGGCGCCGATCTCGTTCAGATAACCGGAGTTTTTTAAAACGAGGAACACGCCGTGGTTCACGCCGGAGAAATAGATGCCGCCGCCGCGCCGGCGCACCTCGTCGAGCAGGATTTCCAGGACGTGCACCCCGCTGGCATCCATGGTGTTGACCTTGTGCATGCGGATCAGCAGGTTGGCCGTCTGGGGGCGGCTGCGCAAGCGTCGTTGCAGATCGTCCAGTACAGAGGCGGCCGAACCAAAGAACAGCGACCCGTCGATGGCGACGATTTCCATCTGGCAGCAGGTTTCGCCGTAAGACGAGGCCCGCATCTTGCCGGTGGCCGGGTCCGGCACGACCGACTGGATTCGCGGATGGGAAGTAGCGGCCAGGTGCAGGCCGATGGAGAGCAACACGCCCACATAGATGGCAAACTCGATATTGAGCAGGAGGGTCGAGACGAAGGTGACGACCAGCACGGCCGCATCGCCGCGCGTGGTCTTTATGGTCCGGGCGACGTCCTTGACGCGGATCATGTCGTAAGCAACCACCACCAGGACCCCGGCCAGGGCCGATATGGGCAGCTTGGCGGCCAGGGGGGCTGCGATCAACACGGTCAAGGCCACCGCGATCCCCGATATGATGCCGCTCAGGGGGGTCCTGGCGCCGGCCCTGAAATTGACCGCCGACCGGGTGAACGACCCACTGCCGGCGTAGCCGCTGAAAAGGGCCGCGGACACATTGGCCAAGCCCTGGCCGACAAACTCCTGGTTGACATTGATGCGCTGGCGGGTCTGGTCGGCAATGGATTTGGCGATGGAGACCGCTTCGACCAATCCGAGAATGGCGATGGCCAGGGCCCCGGGGGCCAGCTTGCCGGCCTGGGCGAGCAGGTGCATGTCCGGCAGGCCGGGCAGGGGAAGGTCCCCGGAGACCGCCCCCACGACCGCGACACCCTGCCGATCCAGGTCGAAGATCGCCACGACGCTGCCCACCGCCACCATGGCCAGGAGGGTTCCCGGCCAGTTGGGCCGGAAGTTTTTGAATCCTAAAATGATCACGATGGTGAGCGTGCCCAGGCCCAGACTGATGATTTCGATCTCATGCAGATTGATGATAATGCTAAATAAATGTTCAAAAAAAACGGATGTTTTTTCGATTTTCAATCCGAGCAGGGCCGGTAATTGCTTGAACGCGATGAGAACGGCCGCGCCGGTGGTGAACCCGATCAGCACGGCATGGGAGACAAAATTGAGCAGCGTGCCCAGGCGGGCCACACCCATGATGATTTGAAGAGTGCCCACCAGGAGTGCCAGAAACAATGCCATCTCGATGTAACCGGCGCTGTTGGGCTCGGCCAGGGGCGAAAGGGTGCTGAACACCACGAGGGAGACGGCAGTGGTGGGCCCGGTGATCAAATGGGAGGAGCTGCCCCACAGAGACCCGACGATCGTCGGCACGATGGAGGCATAAAGCCCGAACGATACGGGCAGCCCGGCGATCAGGGCATAGGCCATGGATTGGGGGACGGCCACCACGGCTACGGTCAGTCCGGCGAAGAGATCGGGCTTGAAAAAGGGGCGTCGATAGCCGCGCAACCAGGAAAGAAACGGCACGATGGCTTGGGGGTGGAAATGCATGTGGCCTATCCAGGGTTTGGGTCGCCGAAAGACGCGGCAGCGATCAAATGCATGGCCGGTTCAGCAACCGATTGACAGAGCCGCTCCCGTGTCAGTATAAGCGACTGACGCTTTAAGCGGAGCATCCATGAAATACGTCCGAAAATTGTTCTGGCTGGCCTATCGAGCCGTCCGCAAAATCTCTTATCTCATTCGAGAGCGCTTCGATTTGATCGAAGTCAAAATCCTTTCCATCGGCCTGGTGATGATACTGCTCCTGGGACTCTATCTGCTCTATCTGCTGTTTGTCGATGCCAAACGCTATGGGGTTCTTTCATCGACGGCGATCCTTCACCTCATGGGCGGGCGGGGATTGGGTATCGCCACCTGCCTGTCGGCTGGCTTGTCGGTCCCTCTCACCATCGTTTACAATTTTTATCTGGAAGTCGTCATCGTCCTGGTGGCCTATGGCATCGTCGTTTTGATCATGCGCAATGTGATCGAACCCAAGCTGCTCAAGAGCACCGTGCGCCAGGCGGAGTTCACCGCCCAGGGGCAGAAGACCAGGATCAAGAGATATGGTGCCGTCGGTCTTTTTCTCTTCGTCATGTTTCCCTTTTTCATGACCGGGCCGGTCATCGGTTCGATCATCGGCTATCTGCTGAACTACAAGGCGATCAACAATTTTTTGATCGTCTTCAGCGGCACGCTGACCTCCATCGTGGTCTACGCATTGATCGGTAACGGCGTCCTGGATTACCTCAATCGTTTTATGGACGTCGAACAGGTGAAGATGTGGGCGGCCATCATCATCGGCCTCCTGATTCTGATTTTCGCCATCTATCACATCGGTACGGTGAAGCGCTTTCTCGACCAGGATGACGTTTGATCGTTTGTTGTTCCTGAAAATGCCTCCCGAATCCTTTAAATCACGGCCTTGGCTGGTGCACCAGGCGCATGCCCGGATGGGGCACCGGGAAATAGGGGATCGTGGTGCCGTCCAGGCTGCCGATGAAGGCGGTCCTGCGGTCCGGACCGCCGAAACAGATGTTGGCCGGGCGCCGGAGGATGCGCTTTTCCGGGTCTTCCAGGACCATCTCGAGCTGGCCGTCGGGCGTCAGGTAGCCGACGGCATTCCATTGGGGAAAAGTGATCCACAGATTGCCGGCCTCGTCGAAGGCGATGCCGTCGGGCAGACCGAGCTGGGCCAGCGGGCTGGGGCCGAAGATCTCGGCCGGTCCGCACGATCCATCCGGTTCGATGGCATAGCGCACGATGTTGCGCCGCATGGTCTGGGCCACGTAGAGGTAGCGTTCGTCCCGGTCCAGGGTCAGGCCGTTGGCGAAGTAGAGGCCGTCGGCCACGATGCGCGGCTCGCGGCCCGCTTCCACGACCACGACGCAGCCGTCGGGCAACGGGTGCCAGAGGGCCGATTCGATGTCTTGCTTCTCCGTGGAGTTGGAGACCCACAGCCGGCCCCTGCTGTCCACATAAGGGAAGTTTGGCGCGCGCATGCGGCGGCTCTCGGCCTGGGTCAACAGCACCTCGTGAGAGCCGTCCCTTGAAAGCGCCTGTACTTGGCCGTTGCCGATGTTGGCCACGATGCAGCGTCCCTGCGGGTCAATGCAGATGCCGTTGGGCACCCCGCCCAGATCACCGAAAAAATCCACGCGACCGTCGGGTTGAACGTGGGCGATCTGCCCGCGGGCATCGGCGGTGTAGAGGGAGCCGTCGTTCAGGGCCATGACCCCTTCGGGCCGCAGGATGCCGTTGCCGATGGTGTTGACTTCCGAGATGTTCATATGGCTCATCACATGGTATGTTGTCAGGGTTAACGCGTGCCCATCCACAAATGGCCAATTGGCCCGATATCGGTGTTGCGCGAAAAATTCAATCCTCGGAATATCAGCCATATGCCTGCGGTTAAATTTTTCGCGCGCCTTGATCTCGACCCAATTTGCCTATTTGTGGACGGGCACGGACGAGCGAGAAGCGTATGGCTTTGAGCGACAGAGTAATGCTTCGCCCTCAAATCGTCAAGTAATACCCTGTTATCAAACAATAAGAAAGATTCGAAGCGGCGGGGCGGGGATTCTAACGCAACACTATTCATTATACCCGGCGTGGGTGGAACAGGCGGCCGATGCCCCACGCCAAGCGGTCAAGGAGGCGGAACATGAAGGCAATGCTTCTGAACGGCTTCGGCGGGCCCGAGGTCATGGAGGTCGGCGAACTGCCCATCCCGGAACCGGGCAGCGGACAGGTGCGCGTGCGGGTCATGGCCACGTCGGTCAACCGGGCCGATACGGTCCAGCGCAAGGGGAACTATCCACCGCCACCCGGCGAATCGGACGTGCTCGGCCTGGAGGTGGCCGGTGTGGTGGATGCCTTGGGCGACGGCGTGACCGACTGGCAACCGGGCGATCGGGTCATGGGGCTGGTGGCCGGCGGCGGTTATGCCGAATATGCTTTGGCCTATGCCGGGCACCTGGTGGCCATTCCGGAAACGATCACCTTCGAGGAGGCGGCGGCGATTCCCGAGGTCTACATCACCGCCTTTCTGAACCTTTTTCTCATCGGCGGTCTCGGCGAGGGAGAGACGGTGCTGCTGCACGGCGGCGGCGGAGGCGTCAATACGGCCGGCATCCAGCTTTGCCGCGCACTGCTCGACAGATGCAGGATCATCGTCACGGCCTCCACCGGCAAGGTCGATCGGGTGCGTGAGCTGGGGGCGGATCGGGTCATCGACTACCGGCAGCAGGATTTTGCCGACGAGGTGCGCCGCTTCACAGAGGGTGCCGGCGCGGACGTGATCCTGGACCACATCGGCGCGGCCTACCTGGCCCAGAACCAGGCCGCCCTGGCCATCGGCGGCCGCCTGGTGGTGATCGGGCTCATGGGCGGCGCGTCGGGCACCCTCAATCTGGGGCTGATGATGGTCAAGCGCCAGCGGATCATCGGATCGGTCCTGCGTGCCCTGCCGGTGGCGCAAAAGGCGGCCATCACCGCCGACTTCGTGCGCCGGGTGCTGCCCCATATCCAGACACGGCGAATCATGCCCCTTATCCATGCGGTGCGGCCCCTGGCCGAGGCCGGCCGAGCCCACGCGGAGATGGAGGCCTCGGGCCATTTCGGCAANNAAGCCGTTGTCGGGGTGGGATTATCGCCGCTGCAGGAACTGCCGCTGGAACTGGTAGATGGATTGGGTAAGTTTTCTCTTTTCACTGGCCGCCAGATCCATGAATTCAAAGGCGTATTTGTATTTTTTATGGTGGCGGTCGTGGTCGATGCGGCGGACCTCGGCCCGTTTGATGATGATGATCAGCTCTTCCCAGTCCTTGCCGGCCGGTACGAAAATGCCGAGGTTGTCGACGGCCTCGCCAATTTCTAAAATCATACCGTCCGTGTGCTTGGCATTGTGCTTGAGCAGGGTGCCGTAAGCACCACCCAGGCTGATGTTAATCAGGCTGAAAACGGCCTGAATTCTGCCCGATTTTAGAAACATTTTGGTTCCCAGGGGCGTCTCCATGCGGAAGTTTTTGCGGCGTTGGATGCGCTCCACGTAGGGGGGAAGGGGAACGGTGATCTCCCGGCGGCCGATCTGGCCGCCGGTGGTGGAAAAAAGATACTCCAGGTGGTCCGGCCCGTTGAAGTTGAATTTCAATTTTAATGGGCCGTTTTGTTTCGCAGATAATTTGAAGTCGTTGGGCAGGTCGATGTCGATGACATCGCCTTCGGGGTTTTTTTTCAGGGCGGTGACACAGGTGAGGCGGTCCAGGTCCGTGCCCACCATATGCATGGATATGATGACCCGCTTTTCGATCAGGAGCTGAAACAGCTCAACCAGCCTGTCCCCTTCGATTTTACCCACATCGCTCATATGCCGCCGAACCCGTTCCTGGAAAGCAGAGGATTTTAATGTTTATCGGCAGGTGACCAATTTTCTTTAGCGGGTCGCGGAAAATGGCCGCACCCGGCGCGTTGCGATGAAGCGGAACTCGAAGGGAGGCGCGCAGGCAACTGCAACTGGCTTTACATCACCCGGCCGTGGTGGTCAAAATCCAGGGCCAGCATGGCTTTTTCCGATTCGGTGAGAAAGTCGACGGATATGATCTCCACGGGATCGGGGTCCGGGTGTGTGGGCACGATGGTCAGGCTGACCCAGGTGGCCGGATCCTGGCCGAAGGTGAAGACGCACAGTCTGCGGCACTTGACCGTTTCGTACTGGGGAGACCGGATCCACTGCATGACGAACTTGGTAAAACCCTGATGGTTCGAGTGGTACCATTCCGCGGCGCTGCTGATCGGCACCGGCAGCGTGCAGATCAGATAGAAGGTCTCTTTTTCGATCATCGTGTCGCAATATTGCTGGCCGTCGGACTGGGTTTTTTTAAGGTTTGCGTGGGCCTTGCGGGCGATGGCATCGATGGTATCGTAAGGAAAATAGCTGGTGGCAAACTGCTTGTACTTGGGCCCCATGGAGTACAGCTGCAACAGGTGGTTCTGCATGCAGCTGATCAATCCCTGGGCGCTGTCCTGGTCGTTGAGGTCGATAATAACGGTCGAGCCCGACTCCGGGCCTTCCAGTGCGGTCATCGAAACCATCACGGTCTCTCCGAAGGGCATCTGTTCGGGTATCGTGAACTTGAAGTGAAAAGTGGCAAAAGAGACGCGATCGCCGCTCTTCAGCCGCATGGGCGTGTTGGCGCGCAACACCTGGTCGTTGACCCGCGTACCGTTGGTGCTGCGCTGGTCCTCGATATAGAAGGCGAGGCCCCTGTACTCGATGGTCGCATGAAAGCTCGAGACCGTGGCTTTGGCGATGGTGATATCGTTGCGTGGGTCCCTGCCGATGGTGGTGTGCGCCTTGGTGATGGCGATCCGATCCGCTTCCTGCCCGGTGACGCGATCCACATCGTCGAGATAGGCCTCGGGTTGCCTGCGGGGGTCGGTTGTCGGGCGATCCGGTTTCCGCTTGGAACGGTATTGTTTCACGAAGAGAAAGACGATTCCGGCGGCCACCACCGTGGTGAGTAACGCCAACACCAGGTTGAAAAGGCTGATTATCGATTCGGCGTCGTCGTTGGCTTCCGCAGCGGCGGACAGGGGTTGGGCAACCGCTTGCACCTGGGGTTCGGGCAGGGTGGCCAACGGTTGGGGCGCCTGGGGGGGCAGCGTATCGGCGGCCGGGGGTTGAAAGCGGGTCAGGATGTCTTCGAGGACGATCAGAATTTCGGACGCATCGTAGGTGCGGTAATACTCGCCGTTCGTTCGTGAAGCCAAGGCTTGGATGAGGACGAAATCGGCCTGCTCAGTGAAAGCGATCCCGAAAATGCGAACTCCCAGGTCGCGGCTCTCGGCCGTGAAATCCTGGCGCAGCCACTCGTTCAATTCCTGGTCCTTGCGCGGATCGCCGGTGTCCGTAATGCCGTCGGTGATAAAAATGATCCCCTTCCGGGCATCCTGGCGCCCCTTGACCTTTAATTCATACAGGGCGCGTTCGAAACCGGCGGCGCTGTTGGTCCACTGCCCTTTATAATCGATTTTTTCGAGGCTTTTGAGAAAGCCTTGTCCCGCCGAATCGTCGTCCAGCGGCGTCAACGACTCGAGCAGACGTGCCGATCGATCGAACAACACCATGCCCACGCGAGCTTCCTTCGGCAGGCGACGCAAAAAGGTGCTGACCACTTGGGGGGTGTTGAAGGCGGGGTCGTTTTTTCGCATGCTGCCCGAGTTGTCGATGACGAACATCAGATCGATGACGGCGCTTTCATCGGCAGAAGCCTCTGCCATCCAGGCGAGACCCGGACTGCAGCAGAGCAGGGCGATGCCGATGCACAAACGGGTGAGGCTTCCGGTCATACATCTCCATAAATTGAATCCGATGGTCATGGTCTATCCTCGTTTGATGTAGGGCCTCGTTTGATGTGTTGCCTCGTGTGATCTGTTGCCTCGTGAGGCGTGGTGGCAGAACGGACGACCCACCATAGCGGTCGAATGACAAACTAAACCAATGCATTACCTGGGTCAAGCCTTCTCAGCGGATATCTACGCATCGGGCGGCGATTATTGTGGATGAATTATAAATACAACATGTTGCGACGGCGTGGGGCCGGAGGGCCGGAGGTCGGCCCCGCCGGTTGGAACGACGTGTGATCCAAGCCGACGGCTTTGTCCATAAAGCTGAAAAATTTACAAATTCAAAAATCGGCGTTGACCTGCCGGTTTCAGGTCGGTAATATGGCGGTTATTTCTTCTTGTTGCCAGCCCGGCTGCCCTTAAGAAGACATCGAAAATCACGTTGACCTGCCGGCAAGCAAGCGCCTTGGTAGCTGGATCGTTTGCCTGCGGGTTGAACCATGACCGATCAGACCAAGGCGATTTTTTTAAGATCGTATACCGGGGAGACCTATGAACAAGCTTGAATTGATCACGGCATTGGGAGAGCAGCAGAACCTGTCCAAAAGCGAAGCCAAAAAAGTTGTCGATCTTTTTTTCAACGAGATTTGCGATGCCCTCGGCAAGGGAGAACGGGTGGAGATCCGGGGGTTGTGCACCTTCAAAGTCAAGACCTACGATGGCTATGACGGCCGCAATCCCAAATCCGGCGATCTGGTCAAGGTCAAGCCCAAAAGACTGCCTTTTTTCAAGGCCGGCTCCGATTTGAAGGCGCGTGTCGATCGGTAACCCCTACCGGTCGGGCCTTGCGGATCCATACCTTACGGCACTATCCGTCGATACCTTCTACAGAATAAAACCTGTCTCCGGGCGCCAGCGCCGGATCTTCAGCAACTCGGGAAACGCCTCGGGCTTGTAGATCGATTTGCCGGCCAGCAGGCGCAGGCACTCCTGTATGACCTCGGACATGGTGGGGTGGGGGAACATGGCGCCCAGCACCTCCATGGCATTTTTGTCCTGATCGATGAGCAGCGCGATGGACATGATCGTGCTCGACACCTGGGGCCCGGCCGCGCGCATCCCCAGGATTTTCTGCTCATCGTCGTCACTGACGATGATTTTGACGAATCCACTGGTGGCGCGCATGGCGATGGCCCTGGGCAGCAGGGCGTTGGCATAGGTCGCCACACGGTAAGGCCTCTTTTTTCGGCGACACGCCTTTTCGTTCAGCCCTACTGCGGCAACCGCCGGATAGAAAAACATCACCGTGGACATGTTGGGAAAGGTCAGCGGTTGGGTCGGCAGGTCGAACATGTGCTTGACCGCATGCCGGCTCTCCATGATCGCCATATTGACCAGGGCCGGACGGTGGGTGACGTCTCCGGCTGCATAAATATGGCCGGTCACACGGCCGTCCGGGTCCGTGTCCAGGTAGCCGGCCCCGTCGGGCGTCACGCCCGCGGCCGCCAGGTTGAGCCGTTCGATGTTGGGGGTGCGGCCGATGGAGATGAGCACGGCGTCCACCTCCACCACCGTGGCATGGCCGTCGTCGAAGTCGAGCACCACTTCGAGATGTTCGGGTTTGGCCAGGATGTCCCGCAGCCGGGTCGAATGAAAAATCTTGACACCATGGCGTTCCAGGTTGGCGCTGACGAAATCGCTGACATCTTCGTCCTCGTAAGGGATCACCCGCTCCTGGTGGTCCACCAGAAAGACCCGGGTCTGGCCGAAATTGGAGAAGATGGTGGCGTATTCACAGCCCGTGACGCCGGCGCCGACGATCATCAGGCGTTTAGGAAATTGCTTCAACTGCAGGATGCCGTCCGAATCGAAGATGCGCTGCTGATCCACCGTGATGTGGTCGAAATGCCTGGGTTTGGATCCGGTGCAGAGCAGAAAGCGGTCGGCGCTGACGTCCTGCTCTGCACCGGCCGCCAGATCCACCGTTAATCGCGCCGGGCCGCTGAAACGTCCCCAGCCGCGCAGATAGGTGATGCTGCCGGGCCCCGGCCAATGGCCGCGGGCAAACGTTTCGATCTGGGATAACAGTTGATACTGCTTCTCTTTGACCGCTTCGATGACGGTGTCGCGCACGGCCGCGTAATCGACACTGAGACCCGCACAGCGATACCCGCGATCGGTCTTGGACGCCACGGCATAGTCCTTGGCCAGCTCCCACATGGTCTTGGAGGCCAGGGCGCCCCATTTGACGCCGGTGCCGCCGATTTCATCGCCCTCGATCAGGCAGACCCGGCGACCGGCATCGATGGCCCGCATGGCACCGGCGAACCCCCCGGGGCCGGCCCCGATCACGCAAAGATCAAATTTGTCCAGCGGTTCTTTCATGGCAGCATGGTCCTTTTTTAATGTTTACGTACTCTAAACATCGCCATGGTGCTATTCAATCCCCAGGTCATGCCTACTCTTCGCCCGGATATCCGGTAATGTCCCGGATCCTTTCATAGAGCGGCTTGAGCCGTTTGTACATCCGCCGATAGACTTCCCGGTAGAGGCGGTCGTAGCGGCCCTGGTGCACCGGATCGGGTTCGAACAGCCGTTCGATGTGCGTCATGGCCTGCACCGCAGAAGTGAAATCGGGATAGCAGCCCAGGCCCACGGCCGCATCGATGGCCGCGCCCAGGCCGGCGGTTTCGTATAGATGGGGCCGGGCTGCGGGCAGGCCGAAGATGTCGGCCGTGAGCTGCAGGGCCTGGTCGCTCTGGGAGCCGCCGCCGGAGACGCGCAAGGTGGTGATGCGGGTGCCGGCCCGTCGTTCGAGCCGCTCCTTGCCTTCGCGCAGCGCATAGGCCAATCCTTCGAGCATGGCGCGGTAGAGGTGCGCGCGGGTGTGCACGTCGCCGAAGCCGATGACCGCCCCCTTGGCCTCGGGGCCGGGGAATCTGAGGCCTGGAGTCCAGTAGGGCTGCAGCATCAAGCCCATGGCGCCGGGCGGTACCTGTTCGAGCAGCCGTTCGAACAGGGCCTCGGCCGTGAGTCCCTGGCGCTGGGCCTCTATCTGCTCCAGGTGGCCGAACTGCTGCTTGAACCATTCGACCATCCAGTAGCCGCGATAGACTTCGACCTCCACGTTGTAATGACCCGGCACGGCCGCCGGGTAGGCGGGCAGGATGCGGATGGGCTCGACATAGCGGGCATGGGTCATGTTGACGGTGGCCGTGGTGCCATAGCTCAGACAGCCGATATGGCTGGCCAGGGCACCGGATCCGATCACCTCGCAGGCCTTGTCGGCGGCCGCCGCAATGACCGGCAGTCCCGCCGGAAGGCCGGTCTCCCTGGCTGCCCGGGCGCTGATCTGTCCCAGGGGGTCGGCCGGCGCGATCAGCCTCGGCAGCATGGTCTCCACGACCGGCAGGCAGCGCCAGTGCCAGTCCCATTTGCGGGCCCAGCGCAGGCGCTTGTAGTCAAAGGGGATGTATCCCACCTGACATCCCACCGAATCGACGAAGTCGCCGGTGAGCCGGTAGGTGAGGTAACCGGAGAGCAGCAGATATTTGTGGGTGCGCCGCCACACCTCCGCGTCGTGCAGGGCCAGCCAGTTGGCTTCGGCCTCGGAGCGGATATAGTCGATCGTTCCGCCCAGGCCGGCCAGGCGGAAGATCCAGCCCCAGGCGCCGCCCAGGGGCGGCCGGCCGCGCGCCTTGCGCTGATCGAGCCAGATGATGGCCGGACGCAGCGGCCGGCCTTCCCGGTCCACGTTGACCACCGTGGCGCGCTGGGTCGTCAGGGCCACGCCGATCAGTGCTTCCCTGGAGACTTTGCCGCTCTTCCAGAGGTTTTGACACGCTTCGCACAGGGCGTTCCAGAAGCGTTCCGGAGACTGTTCGGCCCAACCGGGCTGGGGGGAGACGTAGGGCTGGAACGTGACCTGGGATTTGGCAGCCATTCGTCCGTCGAGATCGAACGCCATGGCCTTGAGGCTTTGAGTGCCGTTGTCGATGGCCAGAATCAGGTCTTGCTGGGGCATGGGGTGGGCACCTCGTTCAGATTCAGCGCAAGAGGAGTTGGATGAAACGACGCTTCAATTGCCGGAAGCGTTTCGACAAGATGCTTTCCGGCGACTTCAGCCAGGGAAAGCCGTGGGCCTGGTGCCAGTACTCCTGGTAGCGGAACGTTTCACGGTGCCAGCGGCGCAGCCCCCATCCAAGGGGCTCCCGGCACAGTCGGCCGATGCGCGGCAGATAGTCTTTGCCGCCCTCGGGAAGCAGTAAACCGATGCGCACGCGACGCAGCAGCAGGTCGTCGAGGTGCTGCACCGACTCATGGGCCGCGCAATACGGCAGCTCGGCCCACAGGGTTTGGGTGCCGGGAATGGGGAGCAGATCTTCGGGCCGGGCTTCGGCAACGACGATGCGCGCGTCCCCGCCATAGCGGCCGCAGAGGCGCTGCCAGGCCTCCGGGCCGAGGTCGATGTCCTCCGCGATCGGGTCCTGGCACGCCTCGAATCCGGACGGCTCGACCGTGCCATCCTTGAGTTCGGGCAAATAGGGCTGGGCGGCCTTGAGCGCGTCCAGGGCCACCTTGCGGTAGGTGGTCAGCTTGCCGCCGGCAATGGTGATCAGGCCGCGGTCTTCCCACACATCGTGTTCCCGGGATTCTTCGGACGGCGACCGGTTGCCGCCCCTGCTGATCACCGGCCGCAAGCCGGAAAGGGAAGCGATGCACTGATCCAAAGAGAGACCCAGCGAAGGGAAAAGGGTGCGGACCCCTTCGATCAGGTAGTCGGCCTCCTCCCTGGTGATGGCCGGTTCCAGATTCAGATCCCGGTCGTGATCCAGATCCGTGGTGCCCACCAGGACCACGCCTTCCCAGGGGATGACGAAAATGGCGCGCTGATCTTCGGGGTGCACGAAGGAGACCGCCTGCCGCACCGGCAGGGCGTCATGGGCAAAGATGAGGTGGCTGCCGCGCAGGGGGCGCAGATGCTTTTTGGCCGACGGCTCGGGGTGCAACGCCTCGGCCCAGCAGCCGGTGGCGTTGATCACCGTTCGGGCGCCGATGGTGTGCGTCGCGCCGCCTTCGGTCTCCTGCACGACGGCCCCCGTGGCCATGCCCTGTGCGTCACGGCGAATGGAGACGGCCGTGGTGTAGTTGGCGGCCGTGCCGCCCAACCGTCGTCCCTCCGCGATCAGACGAAGCACCAGACGAGCGTCATCCACCTGGGCATCCCAAAATTCGTAACCCCCGGTCAGCGCCTGGCGATCGATGAAGGGCAATTGCGTCAGGAGCGCCTCGGCGTCCAGATAGCGGTGCTGGCGCTTCTGGGCCAGCAGGTCGTATATCGACAGCCCCGCTTCCAGGGTCCAGCGGCCCGGTCCGTGATTCTTGTAGATGGGAACCAGAAAGGCAATGGGGGTGACGAGACCGGGCGCCTCGTTGAGCAAACGTTCGCGCTCTTTGACCGCATCGCGGGTCAGGAGGAAGTGGCCCTCTTTCAGGTAGCGCAACCCGCCGTGAATCAGCTTGGAGGATCGGCTGGAGGTGCCCCATGCAAAATCGTGCCGCTCGACCAGGACCACCCGAAGGCCCATGCGGCCGGCCTCATGGAAGATGCCGGCACCGGTGACGCCGCCACCGATGATCAGCAGATCGCAACTGTCAGGCAAATGCGTCAAGGGAGCTCCCGATCGCGCTTTTTCGTGCATGTTGAACACAAAGGGTTTATAGCATAAACCAATGCGGTTGCGCGATAGCGGCCAGAATAATTCCGAACGATGGCCGCAGACAGACTAGATTCCGCTCTTTTCAAGCACCAAGGAGTGCCGAAATGCCCGATCCATCCATCGACCCCCGGTGGTTGACGCCACCGCCGCTCCAGGGCAGTTACCGTTCGATTTTTAAATGGGGCGCGCCTGGACGCAGCTATCATCCCAGAACAGGCCTGGTTCGTCTGCTCTGCGAGCGAATGGGACTTTCCCCACAATCCTTTTCGACGCCCCGGAATACGGGTGAGGCCGCCGTCCGCAACGATCTGCCGGCGACAATGGATGCTGTCCACGTGTCGGCGATGGCCGACATCGTCGGAAAAGAGAATGTGCAGTGCGATGATTATGCGCGGATCCGGTACGCCCACGGCCAGGCCGTGGAAGAGATTCTGGCCTTGCGCCATGAGCGGCCCAGGGCCGCCGCAGGCGTGGTGGTGCATCCCCGCCAGCGGGAGGACGTGCAGGCGATCGTGGCCTACTGTCACGCGCAGCATATTCCCTTGACCGTTTACGGCGGCGGTTCTTCCGTGACCCTGGGCGTCACCCCGGCGCGGGGCGGGGTGACATTGGTCATGCAGACCCACATGCGGCGATTGCTGGCCTTTAACGAAGCCAACCGCACCGCCACCGTCGAGTCCGGTATGATGGGGCCTGCCTACGAGGCCCTGCTCAACGACGCACCGGCCCGTTTGCGAGCCAGACATCGATACACCTGCGGCCACTTTCCCCAATCCTTCGAATTCTCCACAGTGGGCGGGTGGGTGGCCACCCTGGGGGCCGGTCAGCAATCCAGCTACTATGGCGACATCTACGACCTGGTCCTCGGCCAGAAGGTGGTAACCCCCATCGGCACCTTCTCGACCGCCGACTATCCGGCCACGGCCACGGGCCCCAAGGTCAACGACATCTTCAAAGGCAGTGAAGGGGCTTTCGGCGTGCTGACGGCCGCCACGTTGAAGATTTTTCGCCTCATGCCCGAAAACCGTCGGCGCTTTGCCTATTTGCTTCCAGGGTGGCCGCAGACAATTGCTGCGGCCAGGGAAATTTCCCAGGGAGAGTTCGGCATGCCCTCGGTGCTGCGCATCTCCGATCCCGAAGAGACCGAAGCGGCCCTGCAGCTCTACGGCCTGGGCGGCCGGATCGGGGAGTACGCGGAGCGGTTGCTGCGTTTGAAAGGGCTCCTGCCCATGAAGCGTTGTCTCCTCATCGGTCAAAGCGACGGGGAGCGGCATTTCGCCCGCAACATCGCGCGGCAGAGCGGCCGCATCTGCCGGCGCCTGGGCGCATTGTGGCTCAGCGGTTATCCGGTCGACCGCTGGTCCCACGGCCGGTTTCTCGACCCCTACATGCGCGACGATCTGCATGACATGGGGGTTCTCATCGACACCCTGGAAACGGCCGTCACCTGGGATCGCCTCATGCAGGTGCACGCGGGTGTGCGCGAATTGATCAAGGCAAGGCCGCAAACACTCTGCATGTGTCATGCGTCCCACTTCTACCCCCAGGGAACCAATCTCTATTTCATTTTCATGACGCCCATGACTGGCGTCGATGACTTTCGCAGGTTTCAGGCCGATATCATCTCCCGGATCGTGGCATGCGGGGGATCGCTCAGCCACCACCACGGGGTGGGCAAACTCATGGGGCCGTGGATGGACGGTCATTTGGGCCGTGCACAAGTCGACGTGTTGCGCGCCCTGAAACGTCATTTCGACCCGCACAATATCATGAATCCGGGCGGCACCCTGGGGTTGGATCTGCATTAAATCCTGTGATGGATTCGGAAAAAGTCGTTGTCGGACGGCGCCGTCAAATTTTAAATTGGTCGACCATGTGCTTCAGCTGCTCGGCCAGCTGCGACAATTCCCTGGCGCTCGTGTCGACCTGGGAACTGCTGGCGGATATGTCGTTCATGGTGCCGCTCACCCCGGCGATGTCCCGGGAAATTTCAACAGAGACCGAAGAGCTCTGGTTCACATTCTCATTCACTTCCTGAATACCCTGGGACGCCTGAGCCACATTGGTGGCGATTTCACGAGTAGTGGACGACTGCTGCTCCACGGCCGACGCGATATTGGCGACCACTTCGTTGACGTTGGCGATCACCCCGGTGATCTCGCTGATTTGACCGATTGTCAGTTGGGTCGTGCCCTGGATGCTTTCGACCTTCGCTTTGATGTCCTGGGTCGCCGCGGCCGTCTGTTTGGCCAGTTCCTTGATTTCATTGGCGACCACGGCAAACCCCTTGCCGGCTTCGCCGGCGCGGGCCGCTTCGATAGTGGCATTCAACGCCAACAGGTTCACCTGCTCGGAAATCTCTGTGATCGTTTCGACCACTTGGCCGATGGCGCCGGCGGCCACGCCCAACTGGTCCATGTTTTTCGATGCGCCGGAGGCTTTCTGCGCCGCCTCATCGGAAACCGTTTTGGCCTTTTCGGCGTTTTGGGCAATTTCAGCGATGGTCGAGGACATCTCCTCCGAGGCGCTGGCCACCAGGTTGGTGTTGGTGGCTGACTGTTCCATGGCGGCGGCCACATTGTTCATGTTGGTGCTCATCTCCTCGGCGGCGGCCGAGACCGTGTTGGATTTTTCTGACGCACCCTGGATGCCCTGGCTCATTTGCTCGGATATGGCCGATAGCTCCGTCGAGGACGAGGAGAGGGTCTCCACGCCATGGGCGATATCTTTGATGATCTTCTGGAGTTTTTCGATAAAGACATTGAACCATCTGGCCAGTTCGCCGATTTCGTCCCTGCTGTTGACCTGCAGCCGCACGGTCAGATCGCCTTCTCCCTGGGCGATATCCTTGAGGGCCAGGGCGACGTTGCGCACATGCCTCACGATCCTGCGGACCAGCAGGATCATTAAGACGGCCGAACATCCCAATACCAGGACAACCGCGAGTGCCAGCTGTCGGCCCTGCCTGGAGATGGCGGCTCCGATCTGCTCCTTTTTGGCGGCCAGGGCCGCATCCACATCCTCGATATACATGCCGGTCCCGATGACCCAGCCCCAGGGCTGGTAGAGTTTTACATACGAGAGCTTCGGGATGGGATCCTTGCGTCCCGGTTTCGGCCAGAGATAATCGACGGTGCCTTCCCCCTGGCGCTTGCACACGTCGACGAACTCGACGAACAGACGTTTGCCCTGGGGATCTTTGTAATCGCCGAGCGGCTTGCCCTCCAGGGCCGGGTTGAACGGATGCATGACCATCACAGGCGTCATGTCGTTGATCCAGAGATAGTCGTCGGTATTGTAGCGCAGGGACCTGATCAGCGCTTTGGCCCGCTCCTTGCGCTCGGCCTCGGGGATGGCGGGATCCTTGGCCACGGTAACGATGGCGTGGTGGGCCAGCTCCACAAGGTTTTTCAGTTTGACGGTTTTTTCGGCCATCATCGTGGCGTGCAGGGATTCGGCTTCGCCATGGCCCGCCTGTTTCAGTGCACCCAACGAGATCCAGAGGGAGGCAAGGCCCAGTAACAGCAGGCTGGCAAGGGACGGCAGGGTGATTTTCTTAAGCAGTGACATGGTTGTACCCCCTGTTTTGTATATAATTCGGCCACCATGTTGATCTGATTCGTGCCCATCCATAAGTGATTCGGTTGTCTGATATCGGTGTCGCGCTGCAAACTGAATCATTTTTATTTTATTATTGGGGGTTATTTAAAAAACTTTAATAAATAATAGGTGTAAAATTAGTCCCTACCCCGGGTGCGAATAATCCCGCGCATTTTTTTTCTTGACAAAAGTAGGCATGAACGGCCATGACTATGACTGTCCGGTCAGTCAATTGCCATCGGAGACATCCATGCCAAAAGAGACTTTCTTCAAAATCGCCGAGGACAAACGCGAACGGTTGTTGCGCGAGGCGGCCTGCCTGTTCGCCGAGCGGGGCTACAACCAGGCCGATGTGGCCCAGTTGGCCAGCCGCGCGGGGGTCGCCAAGGGATCGATCTACAACTATTTCGAAAGCAAGGAGGATCTCTATCTCTATGTCTGCCGAGACGGCATGCAGCGCTCCCGCGAGGCGATCTACGGCGATATGGATCCCGAATGGGACATTTACCGCCAGATCGAACATATCTTCAGGCAAGGGGCTCGGTTTATCCAGGGTCATCCGGAATATCTGATCCTGTACGCCAACATTTCTTCGGCCGGCATGAAGCGCTTCTCCGAACAGATGTCCCTGGAGGTTGAAAAATATACGGCCGATCACCTCAAGCGCCTGATCAGAAGGGACATGCAGCGGGGCCTGGTGCGCGATGACGTGGATGTCAATTTCGCGGCCTTCATGGTCAACAGCCTCTATATCATCTTCATCACATCGCTCGTCTCCAGCCATTTCAAGATCCGTCTGCAGGAGTACCTGGAAATTGACGGCGATTTCACCGACGCGACATTGGAACCCCTGATTCAGGGCACCACGGACATGATCAATAACCTGCTGAAGCCGGTGTAGATGAAACAGTTGGAAAGTATGAAAGTAGGAAAGTACGAAAGTATGAAAGTTAAGGTCGATCAAACCTATGAATAGACAGAATTCCTTCACTTTAAACTTTTTTCTTTAAACTTTAAACTGCTCTACGAAGTGGGGTTAAGGAGCGACCATGTCCAATTCAACCGGCGGCCAGATCATCGCTAAAATGTTAAAGTCCGAAGGCGTCGAGAAATTCTTCGGCATCATCGACGGCACCTATCTGCAGCTTTTTGCCCATTGCGTTGAAGAGGGGATCCAGATGATCACGCCCCGGCACGAGGCGGTGGCTGCGCACATGGCCGGCGCCTACGCGCGGCTGTCCGGTAAACTGGGGGTCTGTATCGCCAGCAACGGCCCAGGTGTGGCCAACATGCTGGCCGGCGTGGCCGTGGAGAATGTGGAGGGCAACCGGGTGTTGCTGATCACCAGCTCCCGCCGCACCGGCATTGTCTACCCGGACCGAGGCGGGGCTTACCAGTGCTTCGACCAGGTGGGCGTGATCAAGAACATGGCCAAGTGGTCGGCCACCTGTGCCTATGCCGAGCGCATCCCCGAACTGTTGCGGGCGGCCCTGCGCAAGTGCTACCAGGGCCGGCCGGGCGTGGTGCACCTGGATGTGCCCGAGAACCTGATCAATGGACCGTGTCCCGCCGCGCCCATCCTGGCGCCCGAGCGATATCGCCGCACCGCACCCATCGCACCGCTGGCCGAACAGGTCGAGCAGGCGGCCGAGCGGCTGACCGCGGCCCGATTGCCCATGATCCATGCCGGCAGCGGTATCATCCACGCCCGGGCCTTCGAGGCCTTGCGCCGGGCGGCGGAACAATTGAATGCGCCGGTGACCACCTCTTGGGCCGGTCGCGGGGTGCTCGACGAGCGCCATCCATTGGCCTGGCCCATGGTCTACATCGAGGCCAACAATGCCCTGCGCAACGCCGCCGACATCTGCCTCTGCCTGGGGTCGGATGTGGGTGAAACCGATTGGTGGGGCAAGGCGCCCTACTGGGCCAAAACAGCGGACCAGCAGTTCATCCAGGTCGATATCGACGAAGAGCGGTTGGCGCGCAACCGGGCCAATGACCTGGCCATCGTGGGCGACGTCGGCCTTTTTCTGGAGATGCTCACGGCGGCTCTCGAGCGACGCGCGGCGGACTTGGACCTGGCCGCGCGAAAAGCGAGAGTTGCGGAGCTGGCCGCGCTGAAAGACGAAGAACGCAATAAGCTCGACGAGATGCTGGCCCTGCCGGGCGAACCCATGATCTCCTGCCAGGTGCCCAGGGTCTGCCGCGAGGCGTTCGAAGATGATGCCGTGGTGGTTTTCGACGGCGGCAATACGGCGGTGTGGGGCAATTTTTACACCGAGCTGCGCAGCCCCAACAGCCAGTTGGGCACCCACCACATGGGCCACCTGGGAGCGGGTGTGGGCCAGGCGTTGGGCGCGGCCGCGGCCCGTCCGAATCAGCCGATCTACTGCCTGATCGGCGACGGCGCCATGGGATTCAACATGCAAGAGGTGGAGACCGCCGTGCGTCACGGCTTCAAGGTAATCTTTCTCGTCTTCGTGGACAAGGCCTGGGGCATGGTGAAGATCAACCAGATGTTCGCCCTGGATGCGGTCAAGGAGATGTTCAACACCGCCCTGGGACCGGACAAGAAGGGCACCATCAACACCGATCTCGGCGAGATCGCCTGGGACGAACTGGCCCGCGCCATGGGGGCCTTCGGCGCCCGGGCCGCCAGTGCCGAGCAGTTGCGGGACGCTCTGGATCAGGCCCGGGCGGCCGGCACCTGCGCGGTGATTCACTGCCTGGTGAATGCGGATGCCCACATGATGGCGCCCGGACTGCTTCACTTCAAGGCCATGCATCAGGAACCGGCCGGAGAATAGGGAATCGACACTGACAGGTAATCTTCACAGGAGGATGTTGCATGGATGCAGCCGCAGTGGATCAGATCAGCCTCAATTTCAGCAAGGGTGGTTTGTTGGGCCTCAACGCCGTCATCGGCCTGATGATGTACGGCATGGCCCTGGACATGAAACTCGAGGACTTCAAACGGGTGGTGCGTTCACCCAAGGGGCCGGCCATCGGCCTGGGCGCCCAGTTCGTACTTCTGCCCGCCTTCACCTTCCTGTTGACCCTGGCGCTGCCGGTTACCCCCTCCATGGCTCTGGGCATGATGATGGTGGCGGCCTGCCCGGGCGGCAACCTCTCCAACCTGATGACCTATCTGGCCGGCGGCAACGCGGCCCTCTCGGTGAGCATGACCGCGGTCTCCACCGCCGCCGCCGTGGTGATGACGCCCCTCAATCTGGCGATCTGGGGCAGCCTCAACCCGGCCACCCAGGCCATCCTGCGCAAGGTGTCGCTCGATCCCGTGGATGTCTTCCAGACCATCGTCTTGATTCTCGGCATTCCCCTGGTGCTGGGCATCGGCACCTCGCGGTTCTATCCCCACCTGGCCGACCGTATTCGCAAGCCATTCAAAACGGTGTCGGTGGTGATCTTCTGCCTCTTTGTGGCCGCGGCCCTGGGCGCCAACTGGCAGAACTTTGTGCGCGCCATCGGTCTGGTGGCCGTGGGGGTGTTCCTGCACAATGCCCTGGCCCTGACCCTGGGATACACGTCGGCCCGACTCTTCGGTCTGCCCGAGCGTGACCGCCGCGCCGTGGCCATCGAAGTGGGCATTCAGAACTCGGCCCTGGCCCTGGTGTTGATCTTCCAGTTTTTCGCCGGTCTGGGCGGCATGGCCATCATCGCCGGGTGGTGGGGCATCTGGCACATCATCTCCGGTTTGACCATGGCCTTTTTCTGGTCGCGCCGGCCGTTGGACACCGTGTCGGAGGTAGCGACCCGATGAGCGCCCAGACGACCCCCTACCGTTCGGTCCTGATCACCGGCGCGGGCGGCTACATCGGCCGCCAGGTGGTGGCGGCCCTGGCCGCCGACCGCCGCGATCTGACCACCATCGTGGCCAGCGACCTGCAGGCGCCGCCGCCGGAACGACGGCTGGCCAATATCGACTATCTGGCTACGGACATCTGCTCGTCCGAGTTGGCCGGCGCCTTCAAGAAGTACAAGATCGATGTGGTGGTCCACCTGGCGGCTTTAGTGACGCCGGGCCGCAAGTCCAACCGCGAGCTGGAGTACAAGGTGGACGTGATGGGCACCGAAAACGTGCTCGAGGCGTGCGTGACCGCCGGCGTGAGGAAGATCGTCTACACCTCCAGCGGCGCGGCCTACGGCTACCATGCCGACAATCCCGCCTGGCTGGAAGAACATCACCCGGTGCGCGGCAACGATGAGTTCGCCTATGCCTGTCACAAAAGATTGGTGGAAGAGATGCTGGCCCGGTACCGTGAAAGCCATCCCGAACTGGAGCAGCTTATTTTTCGCCCTGGTTTCATCCTGGGGGCCACCACGCGCAACCAGATCACCAACCTCTTCGAGCAGAAACGGATCGTCGGCCTCAAAGGCGCGGACAGCCCTTTTGTCATCATCTGGGACCAGGACGTGGTGGG
>DHGT01000158.1:66774-67878 GCA_002402905.1 Desulfatitalea sp. UBA4791
GACGGCATCCTGACCCTGTCCGAGATGGCCCGCCTGATCGGCAAACCTTACATCGCCCTGCCGGTGGGGCTGGTCAAGGCCGCCCTGTGGGCGGGCAAGCGGCTGGGGCTGACCCAGTACGGCCCCGAGCAGGTGGGCTTCCTGCGCTACCGGCCGGTGCTGGCCAACCGGCGCCTGAAGGAGGTGTTCGGCTACACGCCCCGCAAAACCACACGGCAGGTGTTCGACTACTACCTGGAGAGCAGAAGCCATGCGAATCCGTAGAGATTTCACCGGCAAGAGCGTGGTTGTCACCGGCGCGGCCGGCGGCATGGGATTGGCCTTCGCCCGGCGCTTCGGACAGGCCGGGGCGCGGGTGGCCCTGCTGGATGTTCAGGCGGCAGCTGTGGAAGCGGTGGCCGCGCAGCTGGCCCTGGAAGGCATCGATGCGTTGCCCCTGGCCTGCGACGTCTCAGATCCCGGCAGCGTGGTGGCGGCCATGGATCGTGTCCTGGAGCGCTTCGGCGGCGTGGACGTGCTCGTCAACAATGCCGGCATCAGCGCCCGGGCCGCCTTCGAGCAGACCCGACTGGCCGTTTTTCATCGAGTGATGGGCATCAATTTCTTCGGTGCCCTCTACGCCACCAAGGCGGCCCTGGGAAGCCTCAAGCGCCGCAAAGGGCTGATCGTCACCATCAGCTCCCTGGCCGGTTTTTCACCCTTGCTGGGCCGCACGGCCTATTCGGCCAGCAAGCACGCCCTGCACGGCCTGTTCGATTCCCTGCGCAGCGAACTGCGGGGCACCGGCGTCGGCGTGCTGGTCGTGTGCCCCGGCTTCACGGCCACCAACATCGGCACATCGGCCCTGGACGGCGACGGATCGATCGCCCGCCATCCCCAATCCACGGTGGGCCGGCCGGCCAGTCCCGAAGAGGTGGCCGAACAGGTCTTCCAGGCCGCCCGGAAAAACAAACGGCTCCTGGTGCTGACCCCGGTCGGCCGTTTGACCCGGCTGGTCAACACGCTGTCGCCGCGGCTGTACGAATTTTTGATGGCGCGGGCGGTGCGGTCGGAACTGGAAAGGTAGAGGATCGCAATAAGGAATCGACAGGATTCCTTCACTTC
>DHGT01000065.1 GCA_002402905.1 Desulfatitalea sp. UBA4791
GGCGCTGCCGCCCGGGGCGGGGCCACGCGGGCCGATGTCATCATTTCTGAAGACCCCATCAACTATCCGATGGTGGTGCAGCCCAATGTGCTCGTTTGTCTGACCCAGGAAGCCTACCACAAATATGCCCCCATCATCCGGCCCGGGGGCTTACTGATATCCGACAGCCGTTACGTCAACACCGAACGCCGGGTGGACGCGATCCAGAAGCAATTGCCCCTGTATGATACGGTAATGCAACACCTCGGAACGCCACTGGCTTTCAACATTTGCATGCTCGGTGCGGTGTTGGGCTTTACCCATCTGGTTACACTGCCAGCTGTACAAAAGGTGTTGACGGCCCGCGTGCCGCAACGTTTTCTGGAAATGAACACCAAAGCATTGGACCTTGGTTTGGCGCTGGTGCGGGACCCGGGGGCTTGAATCACTTCCCAACGGGCGGCATCGCGCCATTCCCGCCAGGTCCGGCCGGTGTCGGCGTGGAGAAGTTTGCCCTATGAAACTCCCGCCGTCCCTGTGCTTCCCGCCATCCGGGCATGCAGGTCGGCGGATTCACTCGATATCATTTCTCGTGCAATCACTTGACAATATGGGGCCGTTCGATCATAACATGATAAAAACAAAAGAAGAAATATCTGAGCTACTCTGTTTCTCATCGCAATTGTTGGGATCTCCTGCTCATGACGAAACCTGACACCGTTTATAACAGCCGGGTTTTAAAGTTTTACGCTGCCTATCTCAACGCCCATTATCCCCAAGTCAACTTAGATGCCATCATCGATGCCGCCGGCCTGACCAAATGCCAATTGGAAGATCCGGGGTGTTGGTTCAACCAGGAGCAGGTGGACGCGTTTCATGAAAAGGCCATGGCACTTTCAGGAAACCCGAACATCGCGCGGGAGGTCGGCCGATATGCGGTATCGACCGATGCGTCCGGTCCCCTCAAACAGCATGTGCTGGGGCTGCTCAACACCGTTTCCATCTACCTGCTGCTGGCCAAACTCTACCCCATGCTCAGCCACGGGGCGCGCGTCAAGGTCCGCAAGGTCGGCGCCAACAAGGTGGAGATTCTGTGCGTACCGGCAGCCGGAGTCAATGAAAAGCCCTATCAATGCGACAATCGTCTGGGCATCTTCGAATCTCTCGCCGCATTGTTCACCGGCAAGTTTGCCCAGATCGAGCATGATCAGTGCATCCACCGCGGGGATCCCTGTTGCCGATATATCGTCGCCTGGGAGGTGCCGAGTTTCCAGAAATGGAAGTGGGGTTTCAAGGTCGGCACCCTCCTTGTGATTCTCAACGCCGTAGCCGGTTTGTTTCTCTGGCCGCCGGCGATATGGTGTGCGGTCAATACCGCGTCTCTGGTCGTCCTGATGGGTATCGGTTTCCGGGCCGCCTTCCTGGAGCGCCAGAATCTGGTGCGTACGATTCAAAAGCAGGGCAACGTGGCCGAGGATCACATCAAGGAGATCGACTACCGGTACCGCGGCGCCCTGCTGGTTCAAAAGATCGGCCAGGCGACATCCGTGCTTCTCGACGTGAACCAGCTGGCGCAAGTGGTCATGGCCCAAATCCAGGCCCAACTCGATTTCGACCGGGGCATCATCATGTTGGCCGACGAGGACCAACGGCGGCTGGTTTTTTCCGCCGGGTTCGGTTTCGACGAGGAAAAGAGCGAACTGCTCAGCCGGACCCGGTTCCGGCTGGATCATCCCGATGCCAAAGGCACCTTTGTCCAGGTGTTTCGCGAACAGCGCCCGCTGCTGGTGGACGATGTCAACACGATGAAAAATTCGTATTCGGCCAGAAGCCGGCTGTTCGCTCAAGAGATGGGCTCCCAGTCCCTGATCTGTCTGCCGATCGTCTATGAGAATCATTCCCTGGGTATCCTGGCGGTGGACAACATCCACACCAAACGGCCGTTGACACAGAGCGACGTGAATCTTTTGATGGGCATCGCCTATCAAACAGCGGTCAGCATATCCAGCGCAATTGCCTACAAAAAGCTTCAAGACAGCGAGTCGCGCTATCGCAGCCTTTATGAAAATGCGCCGACCGCCTATTTTTCCATATCGACCGGCGAGGCGGCCATTCTCAAATGCAATGCGGCGGCCACCGAGCTGCTGGGAAGGCCTCGTGGTCAGCTCATCGGTTCATGCTGGCTGGAATACGCGGCATCCGATCGCGGAAATCGTACCCGGGCGCAGTGGGTCCAGGAAGCCTTGCAGCAGGGGAGGTCGGTCTACAACGAAGAGCTGCGGCTGCATCACGCGGATGGCCGCATCCTCTGGGTGAACATCACCATGGAGCCTTTCAAGGGGCCCCAGGGACGCGTGCTCGAGGGGCGCTGTGTGCTCGTCGATACGACTGAAAGAAAACGGCTCGAAGAAAAATTGCGCCACGCCCAGAAGATGGAGGCCATGGGGACCCTGGCCGGTGGGGTCGCCCATGATTTGAGCAATATTCTCAGTGCGATCGTCAGTTATCCGGACCTGCTGCTCATGGATATCCCCAAAGAGAGCAATATGTATGCACCCCTGACCAAGATGAAGATGGCCGGCACAAGGGCGGCGGCCATTGTTCAGGATCTGCTGACCCTGGCACGTCGCGGCGTGCAGATGAAGGAGGCGATAGACGTCAATCAGGTAGTCCATGAATTTGTGACCAGCTCCGAATACGACAGCTTGCGCGCCAATCACCCGGGGATCGAAGTCATTTTACAGCTTGCCGGAGAGCTGCCGGCCATACGCGGGTCCCGGGTCCACCTGGTCAAAATGGTCATGAACGTCGCGATGAATGCGGCCGAGGCCATGCCCCGTGGCGGGCGAATCGTGATAGCCAGCGAGTTCCAGACATTGAAACAGGGGGAACGGGTCAAAGATCATCCCGCTGGCGATTATGTGGTGTTGTCGGTTATCGATAACGGCACCGGCATCCCCGAGGAAGATCTAACCCGCATCTTCGAGCCGTTTTATACCAAGAAGGTGATGGGCCGCAGCGGTACCGGATTGGGGATGGCGATCGTATGGGCCACGATGCAGGACCATGAAGGTTTCGTTCAAGTTCACAGCACAGTAGGCAAGGGAACCGCCATTCGTTTGTTCTTCCCGGCGACCAACGAAGTGCAGTCCCCCAAGCCGGCGGTTCCGAAGATAGAAGATTTGATGGGCCATGGCGAAACCGTTCTGGTGGTCGATGACGAGGCCGAGCATCGCCATATCGCCTACGAGATGCTGACCCGGCTGAACTACCAGGTGACCGTTGTGGACAGCGAACGGGCGGCATTGGATCACATGGCCAAATCGCCATATGCTGTGGTTCTTTTGGACATGGTTCTGGGAAATGGTTCGGACGGGCTAACCCTCTACCGCCAATTGCTCGCCCGCCATCCACGGCAGAAGGCCGTCATTGTCAGCGGTTTCGACGAGTCGGCAAGGGTGAAAAAGGCCCTGGCCCTGGGCGCAGGGGGGTATATCCGCAAGCCTTACACGCTGCAGCAGCTCTCCTCGGCGGTGAAATCAGAGCTCGAGAAGGGGGAAATCCGCTGAATCTTTCACCGTTCGATTGAGCGGGTATCAGGTCGATAGCGTCTTGATCAGTTGACCTATATAATAACGGGCATGGCTGATGGGCGCTGCCATATTGGCGCGGTGATTGGCCAGAAAGCCGTCCAGGTCGCTGTTGATGATGAGCCAGGGATCCAGAGAGGCGGCCAGTTGGCAAGAGATGACGGCGTGGTGCAGCAACTCTTCGCCGTGCCGAGAGACCAGGATCTGTTCGAAATCGTGGGCCACGGCTTCCAGGATCTCCCCCATGGCGGCCGCCACCCCTTTTGCGTAATAGAAGTAGTTGTCAGCCGTGAAGAATCCGACCGTCGACCCATCCTTCTCTTTGGCCTTCACCAGATTTTCATCGCAACTGCCCAGCAGGTCTTCGAAAGTCATCAGCAGCGGAATGATGTTATCGGCCCGCACATAAAACGAGGCTCCCCCGGAAATAAGCTGGGTGCGGTACGCTGCGAGCTCCGTCAGGCTATCCTTGTATTTGGCTTCCGGAGAAGGGAACCAGTAGGAGTCCGCTTTGATCATGAGCCAGTTCATGGCGTTTTCCAGTTTGCGATTGATGGTATCCGTGCTGCCGGTGCGGGATATGCGCTCGGTCAACTGGACGACCGCTCGCCGGGTCACTTCCAGAACTCCCAGCTGGTAGTTGTTCACGTTGTCGGTGACGTTGATGATGTCGTTGGGCCGCCACCCCCAGAATCTCTCGTTCAGCTCATGGGAGAGGGGTTTGATGACCGCGTCGATGAAGGTCACGCCCTTGGGAAGCGGTTTGGGGGGCGGTGCGACGGCATGAGCGCCCGGTTCGGCTTTGGGGGCAGCGCCCTCTCCGGATGTTGTGCCATGGGCGGGAGCGGCAGTCGGGGCAGGGGGCGCGGAAGGGGTGGCGCCGTTGGCGGACGGGGCTGCCACCTGGTGTGGTTGAACAACCTGAGGGCTTGCGGGCTGGGGCAGGTGGCCATCGATGACCGGTCGGTGATCCGTATTCGCCGGTGGCGGCGGCACGGCCAGTTCTCCTATTCCGGCGGAGCCTTGGGAAGCATGAACGGGGGTACCGCCATGCGGATTTGCCGCTCGGGCCGCGCGGATATTCGCCGTTTCGGAGGATGTCATGGCCGCAGGCGCCGCGGTGGGTCCGGTGTCGTCCTTGACCAGGCGATCTTTCCAGGGCGCGGGCTTATCCAGGTAATCGATGCCGGTGGCCAGAGCCCACAGCACCACGAGTATCAAAAGGGTGACGACGACCACGCGTTTGATCAAAAACGCGGCAAATCCAGCGTTACTATCACGATTGCGGTCCTGGGGGCCCGTGGGGGTGTCCATGGTGATGTCTCCGGCCTGTCTATCAACTGCCTGTCGGACGTTTGCGCAATTTACGCATATCTCCTATACGGATGGTCAGTTGGGTGGTATCAAAATATTCGATTAAAGGTATCACATATTTCCGGGACGCTCCAGTCATATCCTTGAACTGCGGCGTGGAGATCTCTTCGTGCTCGGAGAGGAAAGCCACCAGTTGATCCCTGATCTTATCGATCGCTTCCCGATGGCAATAGAGCTCCTCTTTGATTTTGATAAGATGCCCTTCGTCGATCAGCAAGGAGAGGACTTGCCGGGCCTCTTCGGCGGGAACCGAGAGCTCAGAGCAGAGCTCCTTGAAATAGGGCGGCGTGAGTCCCTCTTTTTGATAAACGGTCAACAGGTTTGTCCTCAGGGTGCGCTGGTCCACTCCTAATGCCACACGGTGTCCGGCCAGGCGCACCATGTCTTCTT
>DHGT01000028.1 GCA_002402905.1 Desulfatitalea sp. UBA4791
ACCATCGAGTACGAGAACGAGTACGAGTACGCGAAAAACAGCATAGCGGTATGCGCGAAATTTAGTTATCGCCGACCATGGTGCGGGAATAACTTAGCGCTTATAGCGCTTTATCCTCGCCCGTATGGAGATCTGAACATCTTATATCAACGGCATTGAGATTTTCCTATAATCGATTTGATCTGGATGATCTGATTTTATGATCTGTTTTCATGATTTGGTTTTCAGCATCTCTTCGGCCTGGGCGGCCACATTTTCGGCAGTGAAGCCGAAGTTCTTGAGCACGGTGCCGCCCGGTGCGGATGCACCGAAGCCGTTCATGCCGACGACCCTGCCGGCGCTGCCCACGTAACGCTCCCAGCCCATGGGCACACCGGCCTCCACGGCCAGGCGGGCTGTGACCTGGGGCGGCAGTACTTCCTGCTTATAGGCGTCGCTGTTCTTTTCGAACAATTCCCAGCTGGACATGTTCACCACCCGGGCGGCGATCTTCTTTTCGGCCAGCAGCTTCTGGGCGGCCAATGCCTGGTGGACTTCGGCGCCGGTGGCGATGAGCAGGATGTCGGGGGTGCCGTCGCAATCCGACAGAACGTACCCACCGCGGGCCAGGCGCCCGCCGGTCTGCTTGCGGTCGAGCACCGGCAGCTTCTGGCGGCTCAGGGCCAGGACCACAGGGCTGTTGTTGGTGCGCACGGCCTGGATCCAGGCGTCCACGGTCTCATTGGCGTCGCACGGCCGCAGGACCAGAACGTTGGGCATGGCCCGCAGCGAAGCGATCTGTTCCACCGGTTGATGGGTGGGGCCGTCTTCGCCCACGGCCACCGAATCATGGGTCATCACATAGATCACCGGCAGCTTCATCAGGGCGGCTACGCGCAGGGCCGGCCGCAGGTAGTCGGCAAAGACCAGGAAAGTGCCGCCGTACGGACGGATGCCGCCATGCAGGAAAAGACCGGACATGATCGCGCCCATGGCATGCTCGCGCACGCCGAAACGGATGTTGCGTCCCTCGTAGGCGCCCTTCTGGAACACCGGCAACCCTTCGAGATAGGTCTTGTTGGATGGGGCCAGGTCCGCCGATCCTCCCATCAGGGTCGGAATGCGTTTGGCCAGTGCATTGAGCGCCTTGCCCGAGGCGGCCCGTGTGGCCACCGAACCGTCTTCCGGCCGGAAGGTCAACAGATCCTCATCCCAACCTCTCGGCAGGAACCCGGTAATGGCATTGACCCACTCGTCGGCCGCCTGGGGGTGTTCGCGCTTGTAAGCGTCATAACGGGTCTGCCATGCGGCCTCTGCCTCCCGACCGCGCTCCACGGCGAGACGGTAGTGATCCAGCACGTTTTGCGGTACGCAAAAATGTTGGTCCTTGTCGCACCCCAGAAAACCCTTGGCCAGGCAGACCTCCTCCTCGCCGAGGGGGGCGCCGTGGGCATCGGCCGAATCCTGCTTGTTGGGGCTGCCGTAGGCGATGTGGGTTTTCAAAACGATCAGCGAAGGCCGCCCGGTTTCGGCCTTGGCCGCGTTCAAGGCCTGCTCGATGGCCGCCAGGTCGTTGCCGTCGGCCACCTGGAGCACCTGCCAGTGGTACGCCTCGAAGCGCTTGGCGACATCTTCGGTAAATGCGATGTCGGTGTGCCCCTCGATGGAGATGTCGTTGTCGTCGTAAATGCAGATCAGTCGGCCCAGACCCAGATGACCGGCCAGCGAGGCCGCCTCGGAGGCCACGCCCTCCATCAGGTCACCATCCCCGCACACGGTGTAGGTATAGTGGTCCACGATGGCGTATTCCGGCCGGTTATAGCGCGCCGCCAGATGGCGTTCGGCCATGGCCATGCCCACGGCATTGGCCAGGCCCTGGCCCAGGGGTCCGGTGGTGGTTTCCACACCCGGCGTGTGGCCGTACTCGGGATGGCCGGGCGTCTTGCTGCCCCATTGCCGGAAGGCTTTCAGGTCGTCCAGGGTGACGCCATAGCCGGTCAGGTAGAGCAGGCTGTAGAGCAGCATGGAGGCATGGCCGCCCGAAAGAACGAACCGGTCCCGGTTGGGCCAATCCGGATTTTTGGGGTTGTGGTGCATCACTCGGGTCCACAGGACGTAACCGAGGGGGGCCAGCCCCATGGGGGCGCCGGGGTGACCCGAATTGGCCTTTTGAATGGCATCCATGGCCAGGGTCCGAATGGTGTTGACACAACATTGCGCAAGGAAATGGTCCTGATCCGTCTTGGGGCTATCCATCTGTCGTTTCTCCTTGGGGTCTGCCGGCCTGGCGACCGGGACCATATGAATGATAACGCGGTTTCGTTCCGATGCTCTTTCTGGTTTTTTCTGTCCGTCGGCATCGCTTCGGGCCAGACGGCAAGGCTTGTTACAATGGATTGAGGTTGTATGCAAGTCACGGATTGAATGCCGGTGTCCCCTACAATCCCCTGAGCCACTCCGGTTTCAGGGGCACCTGGCCGGCCAGCGCCTTGTCGATGAGATCGAGCACGGCCTCACGGTCCCGGGGCAGCCTGGCCCTGATGGGCAGATAATTCGATGCGTGGTTGGCATGAAACAGCCCCTGGGACAGATGGGTGTGGGCGAAAATGGTGCGCAGCTCGCGGAGCATCTCCTCGGGTTCGAGCAGGGGGAAGCGGCCCTCACGGTAATCCTGGTAAAGGGGGGTGTTGGGCACCAGCATCAGGCTCAGGGCGCCCACGTAATCGGGATCGATGGCCGAAAGCACCCGGCCCGTGGCCTCGGCATGGATCTGGGAGCGTTCGCGTCCGGCAATGCCGAGGATGACCGTAATCGACAGCTTGAAACCAGCCGCCTTGGCCCGGCGGCCCATGGTGATCATCTTTTCGGCGGTGGCGCGCTTGTTGATCGCCTTCAGGGTGTCGTCATCCCCGCTCTCGAGTCCCATGTAAAGAATGCCCAACCCATTGGCATGCAGCTCCTCGAGTTCCTCGTCGCTTTTCATGGCGATGCTCTTGGTGTTGGCATAGGAACCGATCCGGGTCACCCAGGGCAGCTTGCGGCGGATGGTTTGCAGGATGTTGAGCAACCGCTTTTGGGGGATGATCAGGGCATCTCCGTCGCAGAGAAACACGCGGCGCTGGCGCCGGCAATATTCAGCCGCGAAATCGATGTCCTGCATGATGATGGCGTCGGGTTTGATCCGGAAACGCTCGCCCCGATAGGTGCCGCAGAAAGTGCACTTATTGTGCGAACAACCGACCGTTACCTGCAGCAGAATGGAGTTGGCCTCGCTGGGCGGCCGGATGATATTGCCTTCGTAGTGCATTGTCGATCCTACCTCCTGAAATGTTTTAGACCATCGCCGGTCCATGCGGTTTATCAGATTTATGGCGGTAAAAAAAGGTGTGCGTGTCCATGGCGGCTATTGCCAAGGACGAATTTTCGCTTTCCATCCGCCGGATTCCGATTATAATGGTGAAACAGCAAAGAACGCAGACAATCCAGGAAAGGAGAGACAGATGAAAACCATCGAACGCATCCTGTTCCCCGTCGATCTGACCGAAAGCTCCGAACGGCTGGTGCCCAATGTCCTGACCATGGCGGAAAAATTCAACGCAACGGTGCACGTCGTTTTTGTGGTCCGGATCTTTCAGTATTTCACCGACATCTATGTCGCGCCACCGTCCATTTCCATCTTTGAAAACGAGCTGGTCGAAGGCGCCCGCAAAAAAATGGACGAGTTTTTAACAAAGCATTTCAATCATCTGCCCAACACCCAGGGGGAGGTGTTGCTCGGTGATCCATCGGATGTCATTATCAATTATGTCCAGGAAAAGGACATCGATATGATCGTGATGGGAACCCATGGCCGCAAAGGGCTGGATCGCGTGCTGTTCGGCAGCGTGGCCGAGCGGGTGATCAAAACGGCCCGTATTCCGGTGCTGGTGGTAAATCCCTATCACGACAAGAACGCTTAACGCATCGGCACAACCCGCGGGCTGCCGCGGAACCGGATCGGAGGTGTGCTAGGATTCCAGTTTACGTGCCCATTTATACAGGCCGGGATTGGTGCACACTTCGTAGTACTTTTTAAAGGTGAAGCGAACCGGTTTCAGCGATACCGGATGGACCACCGGAATTTGGGCCTCCCGGATGATCAGACGCTGATAGCGCCCGCTTTTGGTGGGGAATTTTCCCAGGTAGAGGTTGTACTTGTGGTTTTTGCCGGCGCCGGGAGCATCGGGCAGCATTTTAAGATCGATCTCTCTGGTCAGTTTTTCAAAGCCTTCCGCATTCAGTTCGATGCCGTTGACGTTGTAACGCAGGGACAGATCGTCGGCCGTGGCGGCAATTTCCTCCTCCGAATGCGTCTGGAAGACATACAACCGGAAAGGCCCCTTGTGATTGGCCATGGCCCGCCGTACCGTCTTGGAGCAGCTCGACAACCGATCGGCATGGTTGATGGCCGATGAAATCATGATGCGGTTGTTGCCGTCGAAAAGAAAAGTGGGGGCCTTGTCCAGGTAGCTGATGCCGATACCCAGCTCCAGGACCGGCAGATCGTGTTTACGGCTCTTTTCGTTGGACCGCTGGATGATGATCAGCATATTGATGGCCAACCCGCATGCCCGGGCCACACTATACCAATCGCCGGGCGTATCCTGGCGTTCAAAAATCGACAAGATGATGGCATCCCCCTCGATGAACACCTTGGCGGCATCGTAATCGGTCAAAATCTCCGAAATCGGGTCGAAAAAATTGAGGCTGAAATAGGAGGCCGGATTGAGCCCTCTTTCGTTCATGCGGTGGGTCAAATCGGTCGATCCCCTGACGTCCGCCTTGAGGACCACGTGGTTGATGATAGGCTTTTTCGAAGAATCCTGTTCGTTGGGAAGCAGGAATTGATAGAGGGTATTGTTCTCGCGGGAGAGGGTGACGATTTTCTCCTCTGTCGCGATCTGCACCCGCTGGATGGCATCCTTAATGACGTCGCAGATACTCACATCTCGGTGGTAATGGGCAAAGGCGTGCATGAAGCGAACCAGGTACGCTTTGCGCTTGGCAGTGGTGATCTGCTCCATGGACTTGATTTTCCTGTTCAGCGGGGCCAGGCTGAAGCTGCGGCCATACACGGTGGAGAGTCGTTTCAGTCGCTGCCTGACCACCCGCCGTGCCTTTGGCAATGCCAAATACTGCATGATCTGCTGAGGGACGAGGGGGGGGCAGTATTCCAGGTACTCGGGCTGCATCTCGTATGCGGCCGAAATGCGTTCCACGAGACCCTTTTTCAGAAATTGCCGGTAAAAATAATTCAACATCAACTTCTGGCTCTTTCCGAGCCGTTTGAGCCTCGCGATCTCCTCGGGATCCGCCTTTTTCTTTCGAAGTGCCTGCACCTCCGCGCGGGTGCGCTGCCAGTTGAACAGATGATCCATGTTATCCAGGTGCAGCAGCCACGATTCGATCTTCTGCAGATAGGTCTTATGTGCCTGTTCATCCATTTCAGGCGTTTCCACTCCGGGCAGTGCCGCCCGTTTGTCCATGGGAAACCCCTTTTCGGATCGATCGGGGCCATCGACAGCGCTGATCAGATGCCGAACGAAGTAAAGCAGACCTTCGTAGCGATCCGGGTCCTCGATGCGGCGGCCCAACGCCACATCATATTCCGACAGGACAAAAAGCTCATTGTCCGCACTTTCCAGGTGCAGCAGAGGGGTACCGAGCACATCTCCGAAAAAGGAGCCGCTGTTACCGAAGATCGCCTCCCGCATCGGCTGAATCTCCTTGCGCTCGATGTCGATCAAGAAGCCGCAGATCTCCTTTCCCACCCGCTCCATCAAAGCCGCCCGATCTTGAAGGATGAGTTGCAGTTTGTTTTTGAGCTTGGGTGACTCGGCGGCATCGTTATGGACGGCCAGTTCCGATTTGCGAGCCGATTTTTTCAGGCTTCCCACCAGGTGGTCGTACTGGGAACGGATCTCTTCGAGAAGCATTTTGACGACCGCCGCCTGCGCCAGACATTCGACCTGGGGTTCGCGAAGCCCCTTGGCCTTGTTGAGCGCATCGCGCATGATCTCTTTGTATAGCTGTTTATAGCTCTCGATCTCTTTGGCCCAGCTGACGTTCTGATGATCGGGTTTGCGCTTTTCGAGGCCTGCATGCCGTTTGACCAGCTGGGTGACGATCTTGCGGGTGGCAGCGGTGAAGATGGGACTGATGAACACATCGTGCCGGATGTTGTCCACCCCCGGCACCAGGCGATCCACGGAAAAACCAACGACATATTTTTTAAGATCGAAATGGCTGAGCGCAGGCAACTTGGGTGTGTTTGAGAAGAAAAGACTGATCATTATTGCACCAACTCGGAAAAGCGACCTTCCTCGACCAGTTTGAGAAGCGTCGCCACCACCTCGGAATCGTAGAGTTTTCCACTGTTTTTCTGAAGCTCGTCGATGGCGTGCTGCAGGCCCAGCGAGGGGCGGTAAGGTCGGTGGGAAGCAATGGTCTCGAAAACATCCGCCACGGATAGAATGCGCGCCGGCAGCAGGATCTCTGACCCTTGCAAGCCTTGGGGATAACCGCTGCCATCGATCCGCTCGTGATGCTGCAGGATGATATCGGCCAAGGGCCAGGGAAACTCGATCTGCCTGAGAATATCGTAACCGGCCTTGACGTGGTTCTTGATCAATTCGTATTCCAGGTCGGACAGTCGTCCCGGCTTGGCCAGGATCCCTGCCGGGACAGCGATCTTTCCCAGATCGTGTATCACGCTGGCCATTCGAAGCCCGTAGACATCGTCTTCCGTCATGCCCATCTCGGCGGCGACGGCGCAGGCCAAATCCGCTACCCGTTGCTGATGGCCGGCCGTATAGGGGTCGCGCATCTCCACGGCAACGGACATGGCCTGAACGATCCCCTCCATGGCGCGTCGGAACTTATCCAGGTTGATCTTGAGATCGCCGAGCGCCTTTTTCAGCTCCTGCCGGGATGCTCTTTCGGAGAGCACGCGCTTGAGCCGTGCCACGAACTCGGCGATACGGAACGGTTTCTGGATGAAGTCGCTGGCACCCTGTTCGACGATGTCTTCGTAGTTGAAGTCATCCACATAGCCGGTCATGATGATCACGTCGGCGGCATATCTGGTTTTGATCAGCCGGCCCAGTTCGATGCCGCTCATCTCGGGCATGCGGATATCGACGACGACGACATCGATGTTGTGACGGGCCATTTGATCGAGCGCAGTACTCGCCCCCTCGGCGACGAAGCATTGGTAGCCGGCCAGCTGAATTCCGCTTCGCAGCATCTCGCGGATGACCCGATCATCATCGACGATCAGAATGGTGTTCTGGACCATGTTCTTCACATCCTGAAAACCAGCCGTGGATCAAGCCTATCCGCAATCTTTTCCGGCCGGCTGTGGGTGGCGCTTTTACTTTCCCGGTTTCAGACGCAGCTCGACGGAACGAGCGTGCGCCTCCAATCCTTCGATGCGTGCGAGGCACATGATATCTTCGGCCTCCTCTTTGAAAGCATCGGGGGTGTAGTAAATCACACTCGTGTTTTTCAGAAAATTATTGACGCTAAGGGCCGAAGAGAATCGGGCCGTACCGGCGGTGGGCAACACATGGTTGGGACCGGCGACATAGTCTCCCACCGGTTCCGGCGTGAAGCTGCCCATGAACACGGCGCCGGCATGTTTGATGCGTCCCAGATAATCGAATGGTGCCTTCACCTGGAGTTCGAAATGCTCGGGCGCAATGCGATTGGCCAGATCGATGGCGCTATCCAGATCGGGCACGCAGATCAATGCGCCATAAGCTTTGAGCGCCTGTTCGGCAATCTCCCGGCGCGCCAACCGGGCGGCCTGGCGTTGAAGAGATTTCTGAACCGCGACGGCCAGCGTCCTGGAGTCGGTCAACAGAACCGCTGATGCGCGGGGATCGTGCTCGGCTTGGGCCAGAAGATCGGCGGCCACGAAATCGGCGTTGGCCGATTCATCGGCGACGACCAGCACCTCGCTCGGTCCGGCGATCATATCGATCTGCACGGTACCCGCCACCAGCTTTTTGGCCAACGTCACGTAAATGTTGCCCGGCCCGACGATCACATCGACTTTGGGAATCGCTTCCGTCCCATAGGTCAGGGCGGCGATCGCCCAGGCGCTGCCCGCCTTGTAAACCGCATCGACTCCGGCCATCTTTGCGGCCACCAGCAGATGGGGGCTGACCGCACCATCCCGGGTGGGCGGCGTGACCATGGCCACGCGCGGGACGCCCGCGATTCTGGCCGGAATGGCCCCCATCAGCACCGAGGAGACCAGCGGTGTCTCCCCGCCTTTCGCACCGGGCACATAAACGCCGGCCGCATCCACCGGATGGACCATTTGCCCGAGGAAAGTCCCCGGACGCGGCGTATCGAACCAGGAGCGCGGCAGTTGCTTGCGATGAAATTCGCTGATCTGTTCGATGGCGCGTCCGAGCGCCCGCTTGAATTTTCGATCGACCTTGCGCTCGGCCGCCGCGAACGCCTCCCGGGTGGCAGCGATCTGTTCGACCGTGAAATCGGGTGCGTCGAATTGGCGGGTATAGGCGACGAGGGCCTGATCCCCCTCTTTCCGCACGGTTTCCAAGATGCGTTGCACCGCCGCCAACTCCTTGCGGCTGAAAGCCAGATCACGGGCAACGATGCGATCCAGCCGTTTGACGGCAGCTTCCGATGGATATTCCAATATTTTAATCACTGTCTTCCCCTTGTCGGTGTGATGGCATCAGCTAAAAAAGATCGGTTTATAAGCAAAAAATTCGAATATGGGCAATTGCCGCAAGGGTGTCAAGTAGCAAAGCGTCGGCCCGGCGGCCTTGGCCGGATGCACCGGCCCTTGCCCCCTCGCTGGATCGTCCAAATTGGCATTGACTTATCCACCGGAATTTAAGATAGAAAGACGTTTTGAATGCCTCGACAGGTTGCCGTCATCACATCCTTGACTGCTGGGATCTGCCGTCATCACTCATATCAATGGAGGTCATCTCATGAGTCCGAAACGCATCTACAACTTCAACGCCGGCCCGGCTGCACTACCCTTGAGCGTACTGGAGGAGATCCAGAGAGATTTTCTCGATTTCAAGGGCTCGGGCATGTCCATCACCGAGGTCAGTCACCGGTCGAAATGGTTCGATGATGTCATCAACGACGCCGTGGCCCGGGTGAAACGCCTGCTCAAGCTGGACGACCGCTATCAGGTGATGTTTTTGCAGGGCGGCGCCAGCTTGCAGTTTTGCATGATTCCGATGAACTTCCTCGCCGACGGCCGCAGTGCCGACTATGTCAACACGGGGACCTGGTCCACCAAGGCGATCAAGGAAGCCAAGATCCTGGGGAAAAAAGCCAATGTCGTGGCCAGTTCGGAAGATCGGAACTTTGCCTACATTCCTAAAAATATCCAGTTCACCCCCGATGCGACCTACGTTCACATCACCACCAACAACACCATCAAGGGAACCCAGTGGGCCGAGATGCCCGACACCGGCAAGGTGCCCCTGGTGGCCGATATGTCCTCGGACATCTTTTCGCGGCCTTTCGACGCCAGCCGTTTCGGTTTGATATACGCCGGTGCCCAGAAGAACATGGGGCCGGCCGGCGTCTGCCTGGTGGTGGCGCGCGATGACCTGCTCAAGCTGGAACCGGCCAATCTGCCGACCATGCTCAAGTACTCCACCCATGCCGAAAAGAACTCCATGTTCAACACGCCGCCCTGCTTTTCCGTGTATACCGTCCAACTGGTCCTCAAATGGCTGGAGGAGACGATCGGCGGTCTCGACAGCATGGACAGGATCAACCAGCAGAAAGCCGATCTGATCTACGGCTATATCGACCAGAGCGATTTTTATAAAGGCACGGCGGATGCGGACAGCCGCTCCCGGATGAACGTGACCTTCCGGCTGCCCAGCGAAGAGCTGGAGAAAAAATTCGTGGCCGAAGCCCTGGCAAATGACATGGGCGGATTGAAAGGCCACCGCTCGGTGGGCGGATGCCGTGCATCGATCTACAACCCGACCCCTTTGAAAGCTGTCGAGACCCTGGTCGATTTCATGAAGCAATTTGAAAAGACCAACGGCTGATAGCACCTCACCTTCACTTTTCTCACGCGCAATCAACCACTGGACAGACGGCGTCACCTGAGCGTCTGTCCAGTGGTTTTTTCGTTCCACCCCACCTCCGCCTCACGCACCCCTTCCTTTGGGCCGTCGAAACCCCGAACGGTGCCGAATGTCGGTTCAGGTTTTTTTGTCCTATTTTCCGGTCGTCACCCCGTCCGTTATTGAATCCCCTTTCCATGCCCGACACCCGGTGCATGACAGCCACCGAACGTTCCCTTCCGCGAGATACTGTCGCTCCCGGTTCTGCTTGACAATACCGATGATTACCCATAATTACATGTTAAATTAAACCTATTAGCAGGATCACTTTTCCCAGCGACCCCTATTGTATTTTAGATGCCTTATGATTGTTCGGCTTAACCAATACCAATCTTAACGGGAGGCTTGGCATGGACAAAATCTTACGTATCAACATGAGCGGCAGCTCCGGCCCGGAGATTAAAACCGAACCCCTCGGACCGTATGCCGGTCTGGGCGGACGTGCCATGACATCGACCGTCGTGGCCAAGGAGGTGCCCCCCACCTGTCATGCGCTCGGCGCCGACAACAAGCTGGTCATTGCGCCCGGCCTGCTCAGCGGATCGGCTGCGGCCATGTCCGGCAGAATCTCCGTGGGCTGCAAAAGCCCCTTGACCGGCGGCATCAAAGAGGCCAATTCGGGTGGCCAGCCATCCCAGATGATTGCCCGGTTGGGCTATGCAGCGATCATCCTGGAAGGCGCCCCCAAGGACGACACGCTCTACAAGGTGATGATCAATAAGGACGGCGCGACCATCAAACCGGACAACAGCCTCAAGATGCTCGGCAACTACGACCTGGTCGACAAGATCAAGGCCGAATTCGGAGAAAAGGTGAGCTGCATCTCCATCGGCCAGGCCGGCGAGATGAAGCTGGGCGCCGCTTCCGTGGCCTTCACCGACATGGAGCAGCGTCCGACGCGCCATGCCGGCCGGGGCGGCGTGGGTGCGGTCATGGGATCCAAGGGAATCAAGGTCATCGTCATCGATGATGCCGGTACGGCGATGCGTCCGCCCAAAGACCCTGAAAAATTCAAGGCCGCCAACAAGGAATTCGTGGCCGGATTGCGCAAACATCCGGTCACCGGCCAGGGACTGCCGACCTATGGCACCAACGTGTTGACCAATGTGGTCAACGAGGCCGGCGCCTACCCGACGCGCAATTTCAAAACCGGCCAATTCGAAGGCGCCGCCAAAATCAGCGGCGAAGCCCAGGCCGAACTGGAAAACAGCCGGGGCGGCGAAGGGTCGGCGACCCACGGGTGCCATCGTGGATGTGTCATCCGATGCTCGGGCACCTTCTATGACAAGAACGGCCGCTTCGTGACCAAACAGCCGGAGTACGAAACCGTGTGGGCCCATGGCGGCAACTGCGGCATCGACGATCTGGACGCCATCGCCAGGATCGACCGTATGGATGACGATTTCGGCCTGGACACCATTGAAATGGGCGCTACTATCGCCGTGGCCATGGATGCGGGCCTGGCCAAATTCGGAGATGCCGAAGGGGCCATCCGGCTCCTGGAAGAGGTCGGCAAAGGCACCCCGTTGGGCCGGATCCTGGGCAGCGGCGCGGCGGTCACCGGCAGGGTGTTCGGCATCGAGCGCGTTCCAGTGGTCAAGGGCCAGTCCATGCCCGCTTACGATCCCCGGGCCGTCAAAGGCATGGGCGTGACCTATGCGACCACGACCATGGGTGCGGATCATACCGCCGGTTACGCGGTGACGGCCAACCTGCTGGGCGTCGGCGGCAGTGTGGATCCCCTCAGCCCCAAGGGTCAGATCGAACTGTCCCGAAATCTTCAGATTGCCACCGCCGCCATCGATGCCACCGGCATGTGCCTGTTCATCGCGTTCGCCATTCTGGATCAGCCGGAAACCTTCCAGTCCCTGATCGACCTGATCAACGGTTTTACCGGTGCGAACCTGACGGCCGACGACGTGACCGCCCTGGGAAAAACCATTCTCAAGCAGGAACGGAACTTCAATGCGGCCGCCGGCTTTACCAAGGCCCACGATCGACTGCCCGATTACCTGCTGAAAGAGGCCCTGCCGCCCCACAACGTGACCTTCGATGTGAGCGACAAGGAACTCGATGAGGTGTTCAACTTCTAATCCCTTTCCCGTCAACCGCCAACGACCGCGGGGCGCCGTAACCCGGCGCCCCGTTTGATTTCGCCGCCATGACAACCAACGCATCCCTCGTCATCACCACGGGTCAGCCGCAAGTCCTCTTATCCTCAGCCCTCTTTGGATCGGGTGTGGGCGTAAAGGCCCAGGTCGGCATGCCGCTGGTCGAACTGCTCTGCGACCGGATCGGCATTGCCCCCGATTATCTCGACCAGCGCGTGCAAACGATCTTCGTCAACGGGCGCACCGTGGATCGCCCCGAAGAGGTCCGGATCGTGGAACATGCCACCGTAGCCCTGTCGGCGGCCATGCCCGGCCTGATGGGCGCCACCCTGCGCAAAGGCGGCCTGCTGGCCGTCTTCCGGAAAGACATATCGCAACGGCCTACCGACTGCCCGGAAGCCGGCCACTGCGAGACCATAGTGATCCTGAAACTCTTCAACATGGTGGCCAAAGAGCTCGGTCCCATGCTTTTGCAGCAGGGGGTGTTGCTCAAAGGCCCGACCCTCTCCCGCCACTTTGCCCAACTGTCGCCTTCGGCCCTGTCCGCTTTGAATACCGTGGTCTGGAACGGCCAATCCGTCCCGCCTGATCGGCTGCCGGCTGTCGGCTGGCCCGACGGTTGGATACGGTTGGTCGTGCAGCCCCCATCCCCATAAAAAAGACCGAAGCCACCTCGCGGCAGCTTCGGTCTTTTAAGGAAGGACTTCAGGTCAACGAAACCCTTTCGTGAGGAACGGAAGGGGTTAGTCGCAGAGTTCAAACAGGGCCGCGGCACCCATGCCACCGCCGATACACATGGACTCGACGCCGAACCTGGCGCCGGTGCGCTGCATGTTGGCGATCAGGGTGGCGCACAGCTTGGCGCCGGTGCAGCCCAATGGATGGCCGAGGGCGATGGCGCCGCCGTTCAGGTTGATGCGATCCATATACTTTTCCAGGCCCAGTTCGCGGATGGAATACAGCGCCTGGGAGGCAAAGGCCTCGTTGATCTCCCAGACACCGATGTCGTCAATGGTCATGCCGGCCAATTTGAGCAGCTTGGGAATGGCATATCGGGGACCCACGCCCATTTCGTCCGACCGGCAGCCCACGGTGGTGTAGCATTTCAGCTTGGCCAGGGGTTTGATGCCCAGTTCCTTGACCTTATCGCCGCTCATCAGCACCGTGGCGGCCGCGCCGTCGGTGGTCTGGGAGGAGTTGCCGGCAGTGACCGAGCCGGTCAGCGCAAAGGCCGGACGCAATTTCCCCAGGCCTTCGAGGGTCGTTTCGGCACGAACGCCGTCATCGAAATCCTGGATAAACGTTTCGCGCTTGTAGGTCCCATCCTTCTGGAGCACGAACTTGGTGGCCGGCGTGGGGATGATTTCGGTAAACCGCCCCTCTTTCTGGGCGGCGGCGGCCTTCATCTGGGAATGATAGGCAAACTCGTCCTGCATCTGGCGGGAGATGTTGTAGCGATTGGCCACATTTTCCGCCGTGATACCCATGGAGACGAACAGATCGATCTCTCTTTTTTCCAGATCCGGATAGGGTCTCGGCATGTTGCCGCCCATGGGTACGTAGGTCATCGATTCGATGCCGCCGCCGATGGTCACCTCCGACCATCCCGCCATGATGCGCATGGCGCTGTCCGCGATAGCTTCCAGGCCCGAAGCGCAAAACCGGTTGACCGTGGCGCCGGAAACCTTGTCGGGAAAACCGGCGAGTTTGGATGCGTTGCGGCCGATATTCAAGCCCTGCTCGGCTTCCGGAAAGGCGCAGCCGACCATCACGTCGTCGATATCGTTGACGTCGAGCTGCGGTACCTTTTCCACCGCGCTTTTCAAAATAAAAGAAATAAGATCCAGGGGCAGTGTATCTTTCAGAGCGCCTTTGGCCCGCTTGCATCCCGGCGTGCGGACGGCACTGACAATATATGCTTCTCTCATGATATCCCTCCACAAATAGGTTGGGTTATTTTTATTGGTAGTCTTTCGCTACTGTATTAGTTGCGTAACGGCTTGCCCGTTTTGAGCATATGCTCGATCCTGGCAATAGTCTTCTCTTGCTTCAGCAGATCGACGAAGGTCTTCCGCTCCAGGGCGAGCATGGAATCTTCGCTCACCAGACTGCCGGTCCGGCTCTGCCCCCCGCCGATGGCGAAGGCGATGCGGCTGGCCAGATAGGCGTCATACTCGCTGGCGTAGCCGGCATTGGTCATGTTGAGCAATTCGGCGTTGGCAATGCCGAAGGCGGCTTCGCCCAGCACCCGCAGCGGCCGTTTCACCGGCGGGGTGTAACCGTCGTCGGCCATGCGCAGCACTTCCTTTTTCGCCTCGCCAATCAGATGATCGCGGTTGAAGACGATGCGATCCTTGGGCCCCAGGAAACCCCTGGCGCGGGCTTCGGCCGCCGATGTGGAGACCTGGGCCATGGCAATGGCCTGGAAAACCGGAATAAAGAATTTGGTCAATTCGTAATCAGGCACCGACGCCGGGATGTTCTCGATCACCTTGCGCCACAGGGCATGACAACCGGTGCCGCCGGGCAGCAAGCCGACGCCGACCTCGACCAATCCCATGTAAAGCTCCGAATGGGCCACGATGCGATCCGCGCCCAGGCAGATCTCGCAACCGCCGCCCAATGCCAGGCCGAACGGCGCCGCAACGACCGGATAGCAGCTGTAGCGTTCGCGCTGGATCACATCCTGAAGGCGCTTGACCGCCTTTTCGATGTCATCGAACAATCCCTGGGAGGCCGCCTCTTTGACCTGGACCAGGTCCGCGCCGGCCGAGAAGGCCCCCGGCATGCCGCCGGCCTGGTTGCCGATAACCATGCCGACGCCGTTGGCATCTACATAGTCGTGCGCTTGTTCGAGGAACTCCGCGATCTGGTCGTTGAGTGCGTTCATCTTGGTGTGGAACTCGGCGCAAAAAACGCCGTCGCCCAGATCGATCAATGATGCCGACGCGTTTCCCAGCACCACGCCCTTGGCCGCTTTGAGCATGGCCAGAGAGATCACCGTGTCACTGGTGACGATGGGTTTGTAGCTCTTGGCGACAAAGTCATAGAAGAAGCGTTGCCCCTTTTCGACCTTATAGAAGGAGGTGTTTCCGGCGGCGAGCATCTCCTTGACCTTGGCCGGCACCGCCAATCCATCCTTTTCCATTCGTTCGACCACGCGGGCGACGCCAAGCAGATCCCACACTTCGAATGGACCGCGATCCATGCCGTAGCCCCAGCGCATGGCGTTGTCGATTTCCACGATGGTGTCGGCAATTTCGGGAATCCGGTTGGCGGCGTAGATCAACCCCTCGGCTGTGACGCGCCAGACGAACCTGGCACCCTTGTCGTCGCCGAACACCATGGCATGGATCTTCTCTTCATCGGTCTTGGCCTTCTTGGCGGCCGTCAGGCAGGGGAAGTGGGGTTTGTCATACTCTTTGTATTCGAAGGTGTTGAGGTCCAGCACCTTGCGGATCTTTTTCCATTCCGGGGTCAGATCGGTCTTGTAGAACCCGCCCTTGGTCTTGTTGCCCAGCATCTTTTTGTCGAGCATCTTCTGGACGAATTCCGGCAGCACGAACGCGTCGCGGGCTTCGTCATCGGTCACCAGTTCGTAGGTATTTTTGGACACATGGGCGGCGATGTCCAGGCCCACGAGATCGGTGGTCTTGAAAACGCCGGTCTTGGGGCGTCCCATGGCCGGTCCGAACAGCGCGTCGACTTCGGGAATGGTCAGCCCCTCTTCGAGCATGATCTGCATGGTGCGGGTCGAGCCGTGCACGCCGATGCGGTTACCCACGAAATTGGGGGTGTCCTTGGCCCAGACAATGCCCTTGCCCAATTTGCGTTCACCAAAATCGGCCATGAATGTCAACACTTCGGGAAGCGTTTGCTCACCGGGAATGATCTCCAGCAACTTCATGTAACGCACCGGGTTGAAAAAATGGGTGCCGAGGAAGTGCTGTTTGAAATCATCTCCCAACCCTTCGCTCATGGCCTTCAGGGGGATACCGGAGGTGTTGGAGGATACGATGGCCCCTTTTTTGCGCACCGGTTCGATGCGCTTGAGAAGCTGTTGTTTGATTTTCAGGTTCTCAACCACCACTTCCACGATCCAGTCGCAATCGGCCAGCTTGTCGAAATCGTCTTCCGTATTGCCGATGGAGATCAGATGGATGTCGCTCGGATGCATCAGGGCCGCCGGTCTGGCCTTCTGAATACCCTGCAAACCGGCTGTGACGATGCGATTGCGCGCCTTGGGGTCCTTTTTTTCTTCCTCCTTGAGATCGAACGGCACGATATCGAGCAAAAGTGTCTTGATTCCGGCACTGGCCAAAAGGGCCGCAATACCACCGCCCATCACACCGGACCCGATGACCGCTGCTTTCCTGATTTTCCTTGTCATGATCCCTCCTAATACCCAAATGCGGTTTGTTCGCCGGTAAGATGCCTTTGATGCCCCGGCGTCGTAGGTTATGCACATCAAAAACCAAGTGATGTCCATCCACACAAGCTATCATGTATGGATGGACAGCAAATATGAATGAACGTTCATTCAGTTAGCAGAACAGGCAAATCCATGTCAAGGGATAAATGCCGCCCCACGGCTGTGTCTTTACAATAAAAAGGCTTTATGACATCATGCCGATCATTTAGGGGATCATCCCGTACCGACCATCGCAAAGGCGTTCAACCATGACGGATGTAAACGATATCGTATTGATTTATATTGAAGATAAACCCCAGGCGTTCGCCCGTGTCGAAGCCATCGAACCGGATGTCAAACGGGGCTGGTACCATGTCAAATTGCTGCTGCTCCAAATTCCGCTGATGGTGGTCACCTGGATCCTCAGAGACGTCTATATCGGAGGCGACACCTTTACCATGGAGGGCAAGCCCATGCGCCTGGAACGGGTAAAAAGTCCGGAATCGAGGGAAAAACCCGTGGGAAAATCAGAAAAGGAGGCCGGAGGTGAAAAAGGCAAGGTGATCTCCCTGGCCGACCTCAAAAAGAAATAGATGCACCGGGTCGTTTTATCCGCTTCGCGCCGCACCGATATTCCCGCCTTTTATATGCCCTGGTTCATGGCCCAGATCGAAAAAGGGATGTTCGAAGTCCCCCATCCCTACGGCGCCGCACCGGTACGGGTACCGGCCGCAGCGGACCAGGTGCACACCATCGTCTTCTGGTCCAAAAACTTCGGTCCCTTTCTCGACGGTGAGTATGGACAGGCGTTAATCCAAAAAGGGTACCATCTTTTTTTCAATTTCACGATCAACTCCCCCCACCCGATCCTGGAGCCCGGGTTGCCGCCATTGAGCGACCGGTTGGCCCAGATGAAACGTCTGGCAGATCTGTTCGGAGCCCGGACCATCCAGTGGCGGTTCGATCCCATCTGCTATTTCAAAACCGACGACGGCCGGGAGGGCGATAACCTGGACCGGTTTTCGGACATCGCCGAGCGTGCCGCCAGGGCCGGTGTAAGCATCTGCATCACCAGCTTCGTCGATTTGTATCGCAAGGTCGTCCGGCGCACCTCGAGATCAGGCCTGAGCCTGTGCGACCCGCCGTTGGATCGCAAGGTCGATCAGATCGTATCCATGGCGCGGCGCCTGGAAAAGCTGGAGATCCAGTTGACGCTCTGCTGTGAAAAAGAGGTGCTGGCCGCCATGCCGACCGGTGTCAACGTGGCGGGTGCGGCGTGCATCCCCAACCACCGCCTGGCCGACCTGTATGGTCCGGACGTGACCCTGAAACACGACACCGGCCAGCGGGTGGCAGCCGGGTGCGGTTGCCGCCATTCCCGGGATATCGGCAGCTACCGATTGCACCCCTGTTATCACGATTGTCTGTTCTGCTATGCCAATCCGGTCAGCGACACGGCCGGCGGCCGGCATAAGACAGCGCTGGAACCGGACAATGCCAATGGATGACCGAACCAGAGAGGCGACCGTGGACATGACCCATCCCCTCCGTCCCCGCATCAGCGGCATCGTCCTGGACAACCCCACGATTTTCGCACCTTTGGCCGGAATCTCCCACCTGCCCATGCGCCTGATGGCCAAGGCGGCCGGATGCGCCCTGGTCTGCTCGGAAATGATCAGTGCCATGGGGCTGGTGCAAGGTTCTGAAAAAACGAAGCGCATGCTCGCCAGTCGGCCGGAAGAAAAGCCGCTCTCGGTCCAGATTTTCGGCAGCGATGCGGCCATCATGGCCGAAGCCGCCCGGCAGCTGCAGGCGGCCGGGGCCGACCTGGTGGACATCAACTGCGGCTGTGCAGTCAAAAAAATCCTCAAGAGCGGATCGGGCGTGGCATTGATGCGCGATCCGCACGCCACCGCAAGACTCCTGCAGGCCGTGCGCGCCGCCATCGATGTGCCCCTGACCATCAAAATCCGCAGCGGTTGGGATGCTTCCGGGGATCAGGCCCTGCTGTTGGCGCAGATCGCCCGGGATTCCGGCGTGGACGCCATCACCGTACACCCCCGAACCGCCCGCCAGGGGTTTTCCGGCCGGGCCGACTGGTCTTTGATCGCCAGGATCAAGGCGGCGTCCACCATTCCGGTCATCGGCAACGGCGACATCGCGAGCGCCGAAGACGCGGCCCGGATGATCGACGAAACCGGATGCGATGCCGTGATGATCGGCCGCGCCGCCATCGGCCATCCGTTCATCTTCACCCAGACCCGGGACCTGCTCGCCGGTCGACCGCCTGCCCCCCCTGCCCTGTGGGAACGCTTCGAAGTGATGACCCGCTACGTGGAATCCACGGTGGCGTGCTTCGGCGAAGCCCGGGCCTGCTTCATGCTTCGCAGCCAACTCGGCTGGTTCGCCAGAGGATTGCCCGGCGCCAGGGAGTTTCGCCATGCCATCCGCCGAATCGAAAGCCGGGGACAGGCCATGCAGATCATCGCCGATTTTCAGAACGAAGTCTTGTCACGCCAGCAGGCGTGAGGGGTCACTATTCTATCTGAATGTGAGTTGCCCTGAAGGGCATGCTTTCCAGAGTTTGTTGGATAAAAAATTCTCATGGCAACAGCCCTGGCAGGCGAGGATAGAGCAGGTGGCCAGGGCCACGTGAGCCATGCGGTTTAGTGCCGGTTGAATGCAAACGGCGGATAAGCGGTCCAGACTGTTTGAGCGCANNGACCGCTTGGCGTGTGGCATCGGCCGCCTGTTCTATCCTCGCCGGGTTTAATGAGCAGCATTCAGATAAGATCAACGTTTTTACAAAAGAAATATTGCCAGGCATGAACAGATATGGTATCAGGCTGGCACACATCTCGCACAATAGAATCGCACGCTGTTCATCTCTTACGCTTGATTCTGCCTCATATTGTGCCTTGTAGAATTCAGCACGCCGAAGACAAATCGACACCCGCGCAGGTGCTCGTTCCGGTCGCTGACGGCATCACGCCGTTCTAAAGTACTTCAGACACATCATCCGGTCTGACGTTGAGTATCCAACACTCGAGGAATGAAAATGGACATCCAGAATTCGACTCAGAGTATTCTATTCATCGATGACGAAGAAGGCGTGCGCCGCTCGGTGCAGCGCGCCCTGAAACGCGAACCCTACCACATCTACACGGCCGGCGACGGACGGGAGGGCATCGGGGTGGTCGAGAATCATGTGGAAGAGATCGTGACGGTGGTCTCGGATTTCAAGATGCCGGGCATCGACGGCCTGGAGACCCTGAAAATCATCGGGGGAATCAACCCTGAGATCACCCGCATCATCCTGACCGGCTATGCCACCATGGAGGCGGCCATCGAAGCGACCAACTGCGGCATCGACGGCTTCCTGACCAAACCCTTCGACAACGTGGAACTGCGCGCCAAAATCCGCGACATCTGGGTGCGCAAGCACCTGCGCCAGTTCGTCTCCGAGCAGATTTACGAAGAGATCAACAGGTCCCCTCATTCGCTGACCCCGCGTCTCCAGGATGTCACCATTTTATTCTCGGATGTCCGGAACTTCACGGCCATGTCCCAGCACGTGTCGCCGGAGGCGCTGGTCGAATTTCTCAACGGCGACTACTTCACTCCCCTGGGCGACATCGCCTACCAGCATCAAGGCACGTTGGACAAACATATCGGCGACAGTATGATGGTCGTTTTCGGTGCGCCGGTGGCCCGGCCGGACGACGCCTGTCGGGCCGTGCGTGCGGCCATCGAGATGCAGCGCAAGGCCGCCGAAATCGATGGGAAGTATATCGGCCATCCCCATCTGCGCCTGCAGACCGGGATCGGCATCGCCAGCGGAAAAGTCTTTTCGGGCATCATGGGGTCCATGCGCAAAAAGGAGTTCACCTGCGTGGGCATGGCCGTCAACATCGCCGCCCGTCTGCAGGGGCTGGCCCGTGGCGGCGAAATCCTGGTGGACGCCGCCACGGCCGCGCAACTGGATGGAAACAACGACATCGAGGCACTGCCCGATACCGCTGTCAAAGGTCTGGACCGGCCGATCCGGGTCTTCCGCATCGGTCCCGGCCTGACCGGGATGAATTCAACTCAATAGGGCTATGGTTTCGGCGATCTCTTTTTCAGATACCGATTGCCGCAACTGCTCCATGCGCGTCATGACTTCCGCGAAAAGGATACCTTCGGCGGCGCTGATCCACTCCAGCTGCAGGCGTTCAGGCCGCAGGCCGCGCTTTTCCATCTTCTTGCGCACCCGATCGACCCGCTTGGCCGTCCAGTGGTTGGCATCGATATAATGACAATCCCCGATGTGGCAGCCGCTCACCAAAACGATCGGCACCCCTTTCTTGAAGGCGTACCAGATGAAATCCTCGTCGACGCGCCCCGAGCACATGGTGCGGATCAGGCGCGCGTTGGGCGGATACTGCAACCTGGACACGCCGGCGTAATCGGCCCCGGCGTAAGAGCACCAGTTGCAGGCAAAGGTGAGGATTTTATCCGACGGCCGCTCGTCGAGCAGGGCGTCGATCTGGTCGTAGATCTGGCGATCGGTAAAGTGATTCATGACGATGGCCCCGAAGGGGCACTCGGCCGCACAGGTCCCGCAACCGGTACAGGCGGCGGTAATAATTTTGGCCGGGATTTTCTTTTTGGGATCCACGGTGATGGCGTTGTACGGGCACACTTCGGCACACTTGCCGCATGCCTTGCACTGCTCGGTGATCACTTCCGAAGTAATGGCCTCGGCGCGGATCTGGCTGGACTGCATGAGGCGGATGGCGCGCACCGCAGCCGCCGAAGCCTGGGTGACACTCTCCTTGATGTCCTTGGGCCCTTCGGCGCATCCGGCGTAGAACACGCCACGCGTGGCGGCATCCACCGGCTGCAGCTTGGGGTGTGCTTCTAGGAAAAAGCCATCCGAGGAGAGTTGAAGCCCCATCATCTCCTGGAGCTTGTGGGTTCCGGCGGCCGGTTCAATGCCCACGGCCAGCACCAGCATATCCAGGTCGTAAAAGTCCAGCGACTGTCCGGCCGTGTTTTCAACGGCCACGCGCAGCCGCCCGTCGGCGAGTTGTTCCACTTGTCCGGGCAATCCGCGCACATAGTGCACCCCCGTTCGGCGGCTGCGGGTGTACAGGTCCTCGAAGCCTTTGCCAAAGGCGCGGATATCGATGTAGAACACCTTGATGTCCATGTCCGGGTAGTGTTCCTTGAGGACCAGGGTGCTCTTGATCGTATTCATGCAGCAGATGTTGGAACAGTAGGATTTGCCGCGGCGGGCCGACCGCGACCCCACGCACTGGACGAACCCCACCGAACGGGGTCGCTTGCGGTCGGAGGGCCGCACCAGGTGGCCCTGGGTCGGGCCGCCGGCGTTGACCAGGCGTTCGAATTCCAGGCTGGTCAATACGTTTTCAAATCGCGTGTAGCCGTATTCATCCAGCGCGCGCGGGTCATGGGGCGTCAAACCGGTAGCCACCACGATGGTCCCCACGCGCTCGGAGATGGTCTCGTCGGACATGTGAAAATCGATGCACTTCTTCTCGCAGGCGTCTTGGCATTTGCTGCACACCACCGGGTTGTTGCCCAGGCACTCGCCGGAATTGAGGACATAGGCCGACGGTACGGCCTGGGGAAACGGCGAGTAGATGGCATGGCGCGACGACAGGCCCATGTTGAACTCGTCCGGGCGCACCACCGGGCACACCTTGGCGCATTCACCGCAGGCGGTACACGCCTTCTCGTCCACGTAACGGGCCTTCTTGACGATTTTCACGTCGAAACTGCCCACGTTGCCTTTGACGTCCACCACTTCGCTCAGGGTGTGAATCGTGATCCGGGGATGCCGACCGGCATCCGTCATCTTGGGACCGAGAATTCAGATCGAGCAGTCCATTGTGGGGAAGGTCTTGTCCAGTTGGGCCATCACACCTCCGATGGACGGTTGGCGTTCGACCATCACCACTTCGTATCCATTGTCGGCCATGTCCAGGGCCGCCTGGATGCCGGCCACGCCGCCGCCGATCACCAGGGCCCTCTGGGTCATGGGCAGCATGGGTTCGGTCAACGATTGAAGCCGTCGGGCGCGTGCCACTGCCATCTTGACCAGATCATAGGCCTTGGCCGTGGCGGCCTCGGGGGTCTTCATGTGCACCCAGCTGCACTGCTCGCGCAGATTGGCCATCTCCAGGAGATAAGGATTGAGGCCGGCGGCGATCAACATCTGGCGGAAGGTGGGTTCGTGCAGCCGGGGCGAACAGGAGCCCACCACGATGCGGTTCAATCCGTGGGTGGCGATGTCCTCGCGAATTTCACGCTGCCCCGGCTCGCTGCAGGCATACCCGATGCCCTTGGCCACCGCCACATCGGGCAACTTGGCCATGGCCGCGGCCACCCCGTCGCAATCCACGGTCTGGGCGATGTTCATGCCGCAGTGGCAGACATACACCCCGATGCGTACCTCACCGTCGGCGGACGGCAGCACTCCTGGCGACACTCCTGGCATAGATAAAACAGTCGGTGTTGTCATGATCTCTTCCTATTTAGTGCCCATCCACAAATGGCCAATTGGCCCGATATCTACGTTCTGCTCAAAATTTTATCCTCGGAATATTCCACATATGCCTGCGGTATAATTTTTCGCACGCCTTGATCTCGACCCAATTTGCCTATTTCTGGATGGTCACTATCGATATATTCGGCAGAATACCTGAACCTTCCCTCATTCATACCGTTCTGCCTTGCTACTCTGCCACATCCCTACTTTCATACTTTCGTACTTTCATACTTTCCTACTTTTTTTCATGCCCAATAAATCGACCGGGCGATGGCGCTGACCAGATCCATCGTCTCCAATTTCAGGTCGCCGCCGCGCAGCACGTCCTCCATAGCACAGCGCAGGTGGATCTGGCATTTCGGGCAGGCCGTGATCAGGGTGGTGCTGCCGCTTTGACGTACCCGTTGCAGGCGCTGGACCTGGAAGTGTTTACTGAAGGCATCACAACCGATCCAGGCGCTGTTGCCGCAGCACGGCGTGGGCGCCCCGTCGTCGTCCAGCGCTTCGGGTGCATCCGCGCACAGGTGTTTGAGCAATTTTCGCGGCAGATCGGCCTGGCCATCGAAGCGGCTCTGGCGGCAGGCATCCTGAAAGGCCATACGGCCTTGGGGCGCCTTGAACGCCACGGCTCCCTTGCCGATCTCCCGTTCCAGGAAGGCGTGCATGTGGGTCACCTTCACCGGCAATTCGATGCCGTACCGCGCATATTCGGTGCAGAGGGTGTGACAGCATTCGGGACAAGCCGTGATGATCTCTTCGGCGCCGGTTGCGGCGATGGCGTCGGCATTGATCCGGGCCAGGCGAAGAAAATTCTCCCGGTCGCCGGACCAGAGCAGATCGTGCCCGCAGCACCGCTCGTCGCTCATCAGGGCCGGTTCCACATCGAAGAAGTTGAGGAGCCTGAGGCTGTCTTCGACGATGCGTTCGGTCTGTACGCCGAGAAATTTATGAAAGAAGATGTCGAAGTAGGACGCGCAGCCGCCGAAGAACAGCACCCGGCTCTGCGGGTTGGTGCGAATGCTCTCCGGCAGGTGCGTCCAGCGCCTCGGCACCAGTGATTCGGAGGTCATGGCGCGCATCATGCTCTGAAAAAAGCCGCCGTGGGCCGGAACGGCCGATACGGCGCGGTCGTGATAATAGGCGCGCATGTCCTTGATGAATTCCGGGAAATTGACGGCCGAAGGACAGCGCTCGTAACAGACGCCGCAGGTTAAACAGGCGTTCACCGACGTCCGCACGTCGGGTCGGTCGGCATGCCCGGCGATGATCTCGGCGGCCACATAACGCGGAGAAAAGGGCTTCCCGGCCAGGGCCAGAGAGCAGGCCGAGGTGCATTTACCGCAGTCCTGACAGGCGAATACATCGTGCCGGGCCACGATGGCTTCGACCGTCTCCGGTTCGCCTGCAAACCGATCCCGGCCCGCCTGAGCCCGAACCGGACTCTTGCCCAGTTCGCGTATGCGGGCCGCAAACGCCTTGAGAAAGGCCAGAAGGTCATCCGCGGCATCGGGCTGAAAATTGCCCAGCTGCACCCGTTCGCCGTCCAACCCGATCAGATCCAGGATCTGGCGGGTATCTTCGGTGTTCTCGGCGGCCGTCTCGGTTCCCGTGCCGTACCGGCAGGCACCGGGCGCGCAGCCCACCAGGATGACACCGTCGGCCCCCATTTCAAACGGCTTGAACAGCAATGCCTTGCTGATTCGGCCGCTGCAAGGAATACGCACCATTTTGATTTCCGGGGGGATGTCCGCCCGTTGGTCCTGCAGGCGTTGAAAGGCTGCGTGGGGCCCCCAGCTGCACAAAAACAAAACGATTTTAAACTCGGTCGGCATGCATCAACTCCTGCTGCTGGAGACCAGCAACTCTTCCAGGGTCTGCTCCAGGTAGACCTGATCGCGAAAAGGACTATCGGCCGCATTGGATGGGCAGACCGATATGCAGTTACCGCAGCCCTTGCACAGGGCCTCGTCCACCACTGCGGTGAATCCGATATCGCCGTTGGGCTTGAGGCTGACCGCCTGATAGGGACATGCCTTCAGACATCGGCCGCAGCCGCGGCAGAGGGCGGCATCGATCACCACCGAAAAGCCCCGGCTCTGACGCGGTCCCCGGGGCATGGCCGCCGCTGTGAGGACCGCCGCCGCTTCGCCCTTGGTCCGTTTGGAAATCTGGATCCCGGGCGGATCGGCGAGAAAAAGCCCCGATATGGAGGTGCCGCAGGGGTACATGTAAGGGATACCCGGCAAACCGGCTTTTTGCATGCCGGCCTGCACCTTCATGCCGGGAAGGTCGGCATGGGGACGATAAATGGCGATGCTGCGGGATTTTTCTCCCAATATGACGCCGCCCACGGTAAAGTTGCGCGGGGCATCGCCGAACATGGCATGGATCTGAAAATTCCCGATGGTGCCGCTCACCGCATGGACCGTCGATCCTTCAAAAGCGAAAACGTGCGGATGGTCCGGTGACTCGCCAAGAGGATGACGCGCCGATCCGAACATCAGCACCTCGAAGCCGGCCTGGGCCAGGGTCAGCGCCGCATAGTGGGCCGCCTCGGTCTGCCCGATGACCGCGGTGGTGAAATTGTAACTGCGTGCCGGGGCCGGAAAGGGCAGCAGCTTGCGCGCCCGGCCGACGCTGCGCGCCATGATGCCTTCAAACAGACGCACCGCCAGCCCGGCGTCGCTCGCCACGTGCCGCAGGACTTCGCCACGCAGGTTCAAGGTCTGCACCATGGAACGGCTGATCCCCGTCCCTTCGAAGAGCCCCCGTTTGAGACGGCTGCGCTGATCGGTACAGGCGCTGCAGACAAAATTGAGCGGGCAGCAGACGCAGGAGGCCACCACCAGTCGAGTGAGGCCCCGGTCCCGGACGCTGTCGACCACGCGCTGGATGCCCTCGGGCGTGCAGGCCGAGACCAGCACTTCGGTGTGAACGACGTCCGGTTGGTCACCCAACTTTTTCAGATAAGCGTCCATCTCGGGAAGCCAGCCGAGGGAATCGTTGCATCGGCAGGCGAAGACGCCGATACGGACATTGCGGTCCAGACCGGCATCGGGCGGTGCGAAGGTGATGCCCTGTCCCTTCATGCGCATGCCATTTTGCTGGAGCAGCACCATGGCCCGCGCCGCGGCGGAAAACCCGCGCAGCATCATGGCGTGGACGTCGCTTTTGGCCGCCGGCGGGCCGTAGGCCCGAATCACATCGTCGCCGCGGATACCGGGCGCCAGGTCCGGGTCCGCGACGATCAACACGCCGGCATTCTCCAGGATGGTTTCCACCTGATCGTCATGCCGGATGGCCTGGTTGGCCTCGCAAACCGACAGGCACGCCAAACACTGGGCGCAGCTGCCGCATTGCAGGCAACGACCGGCTTCGGCCTGGGCCAGCCGCTCGTCGAACCCCATGGCCACCTCGCTGAAATTGGCCCGACGTCGGGCCGGGGGCAATTCCGGCATGACGGTTCGCGGCTGGAGCGGCAGATCGTCGGGAATCGGATCGAAATCCCGTTCCGCGGGCCGGATGGGATGGATCTGTTTGCAGGCAGTGCCATTGCATTTCAGGTGCAGGTCCTGGATCACCTGCCGGGCCACCCGGCGGCCGGCGGCCATGGCGTGCACGACGGAGGTGGCCCCGGTTACGGCATCGCCGGCCGCATAAACGCCGGACAGACCGCTCTGCCCCGATACATCGGTCACAAGCAGCCCCCGGTCGCTGATTTGCCAGCCGGCAGTGGCGCCACTGACGCGGTAGGCACCGCCTTGACCGATGGCCACAAAGGCCCGGTCAAAGGTTTGTTCGAACACCGCACTCTCCCGAACGATTTCGGGCCAGACGATGCCATTGGCATCGGCTGTCCCCGGCCGCGTGGCCCGTATCCGCAGCGCTTCGAAGCGCCCGTTGCGGCCCGCAAAACCCACCACCTGGCAACGATCCTGGATGTCGATTCCTTCCTGAAGCGCGGCCTCGATCTCGTCGCCGTCGGCGGGAATCTCTTCCCGGCCGAACCACGACACGATGGTCACCCGGGCGCCGATGCGATTGAGCACCCGGGCCAGATCAAAGGCGGCATTGCCGTCGCCGATAACGGCCACCCGGCCGCCGACATGGCCGGCCTCACCGCGATAGTAGCGATTTAAAAAGGAGAGGCACCCCTGCACCCCCTCGAGAGACTCGCCCTCGACACCCAAGCGGCGGTCGAGCCACGAGCCGGTGGTGACGACCACGGCCCGGTGGTTTTGGCTCAACTCGACCAGCCCCTCGGGCAAGGTCACCTCGTGACCGGTGATGAACCGCACGCCTTCGGCGGCGATGGCGGCCAGCTCGGCGTCCAGTATTTCCCTCGGCAGTCGGTGGGGGCCGATGCCGTAGCGCAGCAATCCGCCCGCCTCCTTTTCCCGCTCATAGACCGTCACCGCGCATCCGCGACGGGCCAGATCGGCGGCCGCGGCCAAACCGGCAGGGCCCGATCCGATCACGGCGACGGGCGGGCCGTCTCCGTGCCATTTGGCTTCGGGAAGCGTTTCGCTGCGGTCGGCGGCCCGGTCGGCCACGAAACGCTTGATGTCGCGGATGGCCAAGGCACCGTCTTTTTCGCTGCGCCGGCAAGCCGCCTCGCAGGGATGGGTGCAGATGCGGCCGCAAATGCCCGGCAGCACGTTGTCCTGCCGGATCAGGTCCAGGGCTTCCTGGTAACGCCCGGCCGCGGTCAGGGCCATGTAGCCCTGGACATTGACGCCCAGCGGGCAGTTGGCCTGGCACAAGGGTTCCCGTCGCTTGTCGATGACCACCCGACCCGGCAGGGCGGTGCGGCTTTCCATCTGGATGGGGCGGTGGCCGTCGGGCCCGCATACCGGGCATTGCTCGACACATCGCCCACAGAGGGTGCAGCGCTCGGCATCCACGTAAGTCGGCTGCAGGTCGATCTGTACCCGAAAGCCTTGCTGGCTGTGTTTGACTGAACGGACGCGGGCCGGCATGGCGCAGCGGATATTGGCATTGCGCAGGATGCGGATCAGACCGGGGCGATGGGCATAATTGAACGGCACCCCGGATTCGAGACGATAGATCTCGGCGCCCAGTTTCCGATCCAGATCGGCCTCCAAATCGACCAGAGTGATGGGAATGCCCAGTTCGCCCAGCTTGTTGGCCGCAGCCACGCCGGCCGGGGTGGCCCCGAGAATCACCACGCTGTGCAACCTGTTCTTGGGATGTTTCATGCCACGACTCCTATCCGCCCGGCCGCTTTTTCACGTCGCCCCTTGAGGGTGGCCTGTGCGTATTCCCAGCCGCGTTCAAAGGCCTTGACGTTCTTCTCGATGGTTGCCTTGGGCACCGATTTCTTCACGGTAGCGCGGGCGGCCTCCAATGAAATGGCACCGGTGATGGCCGTGAAAAAGCCGACCATGATGATATTGGCCATCATCTTGTTGCCCAACTCCTCGGCGAATCGGGTGCATGGCACGGCAAAATAGTCCCGCCCGCCTTCGGGTTTGACCAGGTCCTGTTCGACGATCAGCACACCATCCTTTTTGAGCGTGGCCACGTGCTTGTCGTATCCGGACTGGGACAGGCACACCAGGATATCGGGGCTCTGAATGTAGGGAAAATAGATCGGTCCGTCGGCAATGGTCACCTGGGCGCTGCAGGCGCCGCCGCGCGACTCGGGTCCATAGGATTGCACCAGGGTGCTCTCCAGGTGGTCCAGGATGGCGGCCGCCTCACCCATGATGCGCCCGGCCAGGATCACCCCCTGGCCGCCGAAACCGGTTATCGTGATCTGTTTGTACATCGTCAACTCCTCGCTGCGGCGAACCAGCTCATAACGCCGGGCGGCAGGTTCGGTCGTAGTTTTCGATACAGGTGGCCCGCTCCTTGTCCACGAATTCACCCAGCACCACTTTTTTGGTGAAATCCACTTCCAGATCGCTGGGATCGGCGTTATTCCGGATAATGGTCTGATCCCGGTAGAGTCTGAGGGTCTCGAGGGGCTTTTCCCGGTTGCGCCGGCCATAGTTGACCGGGCAGGGCCCCAATACCTCGATGAAGGAAAAGCCGCTCTTGGTGATCGCCTTTTTGATGCAATCGGTCAGCTCGCGCGTGTGCAAAACGGTCCAGCGGGCCACGTAGGTCGCCCCCGAAGCCCAGGCCAGCAGAGGCAGATTGAACGGTGATTCGGGATTGCCCACCGGCGTGGTGGTGGTACGCGCCAGATGCGGAGTGGTGGCCGCCACCTGGCCGCCGGTCATGCCGTAGTTGAGGTTGTTGAGGCAGATGACCGTCAGGTCCATGTTGCGCCGGGCGGCATGGATGAAATGGTTGCCGCCGATGGCGAACAGATCGCCGTCTCCGCTGAAGACCACCACGTTGAGTTCTGGGTTGCCGAGCTTCAGTCCGGTGGCAAATGGAATGGCCCGGCCGTGGGTGGTGTGAAACGAATCGAGCTTCACGTAGCCGGCGGCCCGGCCCGAACAGCCGATCCCCGAAACCATGCAGGTTTTCTGCAGATCGATGCCGCTGGCCTTCATGGCCGTGAGACACGCCGCAAACGCCGTACCGATGCCGCACCCCGGGCACCAGATGTGGGGGATGCGGTCCGAACGAATCAGGTCCTCGAGGGGATGCTCGGGAGCTGCCATGACAGATGCTTGTGCGGTGGCGGACATCAGAACACCTCCTTTATCTTGGCCAACACCTGGTCCGGCGAGATGATGGTACCCCCCGAATGGCCCACCAGGTGACAGGGCGCCCTGCCGGCGGCGGCGCGCAGCACCTCCAGGTGAATCTGCCCCAGGTTCACTTCGACGGTCACGAATCCCTTGACCCTTTCGGCCAACCGCTGGATATGGTCCTCGGCAAAGGGCCACACCGTGATCAGCCGCAGCAGGCCGACCTTGAGGCCTTGGGCCCGCGCCTGCTGCATGGCGGCCATGCTGGTGCGGGCCGAAATGCCATAGGAGACCAGCACGATGTCGGCGTCATCCAGGCCATGCCCCTCGGTCATGATGATGTCGTCGCGGTTGCCCAGGATCTTGCGCTTGATGCGCGCCATCATCTCTTCCTGGGCCTCCACCGACATCACGGGATAGCCCTTTTCGTCGTGGGTCAATCCGGTGACGTGGACGTTGTAGCCCTCGCCCGCCGCCGGCATGGGCGCCACGCCGTTCTCGTCGGGCTTGAAGAGCAGGAAGCGATCCTTGCGACCCTTGGGCTTGGGCCGCCATTCGGTCGTAATCTGATCGGCCGGGGGAATGACCACCTTCTCGCTCATGTGGCCGATCATCTCGTCGGTCATAATGAACACCGGTGTGCGGTAACGCTCGCTCAGGTTGAAGGCGGTGATGGTCTGATAGAAAATTTCCTGGGCCGAACAGGGGGCCAGGGCAATAATCTCGTAATCGCCGTGGGAACCCCAGCGGGCCTGCATCATGTCGGCCTGGGCCCCCATGGTGGGAAGGCCGGTGGAGGGCCCGCCGCGCTGCACATTGACCACCACGCAAGGCGTTTCGGTACAGACGCCCAACCCGATGTTTTCCATCATCAGGCTGAAACCCGGCCCCGATGTGGCGGTCATGCTCTTGCATCCCGACCAGGCCGCGCCGAGCACCGATGCCATGGCCGCGATCTCGTCCTCCATCTGGATGAAGGTGCCGCCCACATCGGGCAGCCGGCCGGACATGTGTTCGGCGATCTCCGTGGCCGGTGTGATCGGGTAGCCGCCGAAAAATCGGCAACCGGCCGCCAGGGCGCCCTCGGCACAGGCCACGTCGCCCGTCATGTAATGCTCTCCGGTAAGTACAGCTGGTTTCATAGGTCTCTCGTCAGTGCGTACAAAAAGTTTTTTCAAAGCCGCCCAAAACCGATGCGCTTCGCTTCGCCCCCGCCTTGGCCGCCGCATTGACCCGGTTAAAGGCCTGCCTCGGTTTCGGAGGCGGAGCACCGTTTCATGCTCGGCTCATGTTGGTGCGGCAAAGGGCTATCCGGTCCGTCCGTCGACGGTTTCGACGGCCACCGAAAAGATGGCGAATTCCGGACAGATGATCTCACAGTAATGGCAATTGACACACCCGTCCGGTTGCAGGAGTTCCGGTGGATGGTAGCCCTTTTTATTGAACCGTTCGGAGAATGCCAGAACGTTGCGCGGGCAAAACTCGATACAATACCCACAGCCTTTGCAGCGATC
>DHGT01000019.1:0-16339 GCA_002402905.1 Desulfatitalea sp. UBA4791
CCGCTCTATCAGTCTGAGTGGTTTGCCGTGGAGAGCGTGGTCGATACCCAAGTGGTGCGCGATCTGATTCCCAGATTGCTCAAGGCCGGCGCCGAAGGGATCATCGAATATCCGTTGAACAAGGTCGTGTAAGGGGGCCCAAAAGGTTATGGTTGCCAAGCGCGTCGACGAGATGACGCCCTTTATCGTGATGGATGTGCTGGAAAAGGCCGGGGAGATGGCGGCCCGGGGCATCGACATCGTCCACCTCGAAGTGGGCGAGCCGGACTTCGACACACCGGCGTGTGTGACCGAGGCCGTCTGCCGGGCCATGGCCGACGGGTTCACCCACTACACGCACAGTCTGGGGTTGCCGGCGCTGCGCGAGGCGATCTGCGCCGACTATCACGAAAAATACGGCGTGACGGTGGACCCGGATCAGATCGTGGTCACGGCGGGCAGCTCGCCGGCCATTTTCATGGCCTGCGCCGCCCTGCTCGAGGCCTGCGACGAAGTGATCCTGTCCGATCCCCACTATGCCTGCTACCCCAACTTCGTCAATTTCCTGCAAGCGCGCTGTGTGACCGTGCCGGTGAGCGAAAACGACGGTTTTCAATACCGGCCGGAGGCGATCCAGGAACATCTCGGCTCCCGCACCCGAGCCATTTTTATCAATTCACCGGCCAACCCCACCGGCACCCTGCTTTCGGCCGACCGCATGCGGGCCATCGCTCAGATGGGGCCCTACGTGCTTTCCGACGAGATCTATCACGGCCTGGTTTACGAAGGCAAAGCCCATTCGATTCTCGAGTTTACCGACCGCGCCTTCGTGGTCAACGGCTTCTCCAAGCTCTACGCCATGACCGGCCTGCGCCTGGGCTATCTCATCGCGCCCAAACCGTTCGTGCGGCCCATCCAGAAGTTGCATCAGAATTTCTACATCTCGGCCAATGCCGCCGTACAGATGGCCGGCATCGCCGCCCTGACCCGCGCCGGAGCGGATGTGGCCCGCATGGTGGCCATCTACGACGAGCGCAGGCGTTTCATGGTGCGGCGACTCAAGGAGATCGGTTTTCATATCGCCGTGGAACCCACCGGTGCGTTTTATGTCTTCGTCAATGCCGGGCACCTTTCCCAGGACTCTTACGCCCTGGCTTTCGACATTTTGGAACAGGCGCATGTGGGCGTCACGCCGGGTATCGATTTCGGTGCCGGCGGCGAAGGGTTTTTACGCTTTTCCTACGCCAACTCCCTGGAAAATATCCGCGAAGGGCTCGACCGCCTGGAAGCGTATGTGCAGCGGCGTAACGGATAAGAGAGATTTCGGAGCCGCCTCGTGAAACGAAAAAAAGCCATTCCATCCGCCCGAAGGCTCTGGCCCCCCCTGGTGCGCGGAACCCTCGTCAAGCGCTACAAGCGTTTTTTGGCCGACGTGGTCCTGGACGATGGCCGAGCGGTCACGGCGCACTGCCCCAACTCGGGCAGCATGGCGGCCTGCAGCGAACCCGGGCGCCCGGTCTACCTCTCGTTCCATGACGATCCCAAACGCAAGTTGAAGTATACGTGGGAACTGATCGAGATGTCCACCTCCCTGGTGGGCATCAATACGTTGGTGCCCAACCGGCTGGTGGCGCTGGCCGCGTCCCACGGCGCCGTGCCGGAACTGGCCGGATATGAACAGGTGGCCACCGAGGTCAAGGTGAGCGCCCATTCACGCCTGGACATCAAGCTCAGCGGCGGCGGCGGTCCGGATTGCTATATCGAGGTGAAAAACTGCACCCTGGTGGAACAGGGCGTGGCGCGGTTTCCGGACGCCCGCACGGTGCGGGGCCAGAAGCATCTGGACGAGTTGCTCGTCATCAAAAACAGCGGCGCCCGGGCGATGATGTTCTTCGTGGTGCAGCGCTGCGATGCACAGGTTTTCGAGCCGGCGGATGCGATCGATCCAGAATATGGACGGCGCCTGCGGGAGGTCGTCTCGGCGGGTGTGGAGATCGTTGTCTACGATGTCTCCATCGACCTCGAGGGCATCTCCCTGAACCAGCACTTGCCTCATCGGCTCTCCTGATCAGCGTCTCGTCAGCGTCCCGCCACAAATAGGCCATTTGTGGCGGGGCACGCGGTAACAGACCCATATCAATTGACATTGCCATGGCTCTCATATAGATTTTCGGTCGCTTGGACGTTTAAGGTCGATACCTTAAATACCCTTCGCATCTCGGATGAAACGCGGCCTGTGCGCAACGGCCCCTGGGTTGACCGGAATTCGATACCCCCATGTGACCATGATGCCGGATAGAAAATTCGTCACTACCATTGCCAGTCGAGAAAACCTGGTCCGTATATTGGATAACCTCAAAGAGGGCATCATTGCCCACGACTTGCAGCGGCGGATCTTTTTTTTCAATGCCGAAGCCGAACGCATTACTGGATACCGCCGCGAGGAAGTGTTGGGCCGGGACTGCCACACGGTGTTTGAAGGCCCCTTCTGCGGTCAACGCTGCTCGTTTTGCGACGGGGGCCCCATCCTGCAGGATCATGTCGCCTATCCGCTGACCATCACCACCAAGAGCGGCGAGACGCGGCGGGTCGAGTTTCGGGCCACCATGATGCGCGGGGATGATGGCGAATATTCAGGAGTGCTGGCCGCCTTCAGCGACGTCACCGAGTTTCTCGAGTTGCAGCGCCGGAGCGGCGAATTGAATCGATTCGCCAACATCATCGGCGGTGACAGCAAGATGCGCGCGGTCTACCAGCAGATCGTCGATGTGGCCCAATACGATTTTCCGGTGCACCTGTTCGGCGAGACCGGCACCGGCAAGGAGCTGGTGGCCAATGCCGTGCACAACGAGAGTCGTCGGGGGGGTGCACCGTTCGTGCCCATCAACTGCGGGGCGCTGCCCGAAGGATTGATCGAAAGCGAGCTGTTCGGGCATGTCAAAGGTGCTTTTTCCGGAGCCATCCGAGATAAAAAGGGGCGCTTCGAGCTGGCCGACGGCGGCACGGTCTTTCTCGACGAGGTGGCCGAGCTGCCCAGGTCGCTGCAGGTGAAACTGCTGCGGTTTTTACAGGAGGGCACCTTCGAAAAGGTCGGTGGCGAGCGCACCGTCAGCGTCAATGTGCGCGTGATCAGTGCGACCAACAAGGACCTGAAGGCAGAGGTGCGGCGCGATGCCTTCCGCGAAGATCTTTTTTACCGCCTCAATGTGATCCCCATCCACATTCCCCCCTTGCGCGAGCGGAAAACCGACATACCGCTGTTGACCGAGCATTTTCTGCGTCAGGTGGCCGAGCGCAACGAACGGTCGGTGCCAACGATCTCAGAGGCCGCCCTGGCGCTCATGATGGATTACGGCTGGCCGGGAAACGTGCGCGAGCTTCAAAATGCCGTGCAGTTCGCCATCGTCAAGTGCAACGGCAAGGTGATTATGCCCCATGACCTGCCGCTGGAACTGCGCGAATTGGCACGCGCGCTGCCGTCGCCGGCTCGGCCGAGCGGGGGCCGAACCCGCCGCCTGGAGATCGGGGCCGTCCGGGAAGCGCTGGTCAAGACCGGCGGCAACAAGGCCGGCGCCGCCCGTGCCTTGGGGGTCGGCCGCGCCACGCTCTATCGTTTTCTATCCGATCATGCCGATATGCTGGAACGATAAAAGAAGGGCGCCCCTGGATGGGGCGCCCTTTTGTTTGGTGTCGTGATTGAATCGAGATTGCGCCGTTAGGCCGCATCGATCGAGCGTCGATCGGACATATCCATCAGGACGCGTTCGCGCGCCTTGTCCAGACCCAGCGCCCTGCGTTTCTTGTCGATGTGGGCGATCATCAGGCGGGCGATATCATGGGGATCGACGGCAAAACCCCACTTGCCGAGTCCCATGGTCTCAAGATCTTCGAACAGGTGTTTGTGGAACTTGGTGCCTTCGACGATGGGGAAGGTCACTCCGAAAACCGTGTAGACACCCGAGGCCACGAAATAGTGACCGATGGAAATCGCCTTTTCACTCATGTACTCCGGTGCACAGCCGGCCACCGGCAGATCGGCGATGGTGTCACCCAGCCCCCCGGTTCGAACCATTTCGGATGCGGCGATGAGAATGCGGCTGTTGTCCACGCATGAGCCGAGGCCCAACACCGGCGGCATGCCCACGGTTTCGCACACCTCCTGCAAGCCCGGACCGGCCAGATGCGCGGCTTCGGGAGTGGTCAGGCCGGCTTTGGCCAGAGCGATCTGGGAACAGCCGGTCTGCAGCACCAGGACGTCGTTCTTGATCAGCTCCTTGACCAGCTCCACATGCACCCAGTCCTGCTTGATCCTCGGGTTGGTGCAGCCGACCACGCCGGCCACGCCCCGGATGCGGCCGTTGATGATGTTGTCGTTGAGTGGTGTATAGGAGCCGCGGAACGATCCGCCCAGCATGTAGTTGATATATTCATGGGAAAAGCCATGAACGCCGATCCCTACATTACTCGGGATGTCGATCTTGGCCGTGCGATTTTTGAACCGCGTAATCGCCCTGATGACCAGTTCGTCGGTGGTCTCTTTGGGGTTGTGGTCGTCGAATTCCACATGGGTGGCGCCTTCGATGTGGCAGCGCGGATTGGTGGTAATCAGCGGTGTGTTGTAGCATTCGGCCACCTTGACCAATCCCTGTTTGATGCACTGTACGTCCACGGCCATCATATCCACGGCGCCGGTGATCAAAACCGCTTCGGTGGACATGAAGTTGCCGGCATGGGGAATGCCGTGACGCACGAGCACCTCTGCGCCCGAGCAGCACATGCCGACCAGGTTGATGCCCTTGGCGCCGGCCGCCTTGGCTGCTTCGACCAGGGTGGGTTCGTTGACCGAGGCGATCATCGACTCGAACAGATTGGGCTCGTGACCATGGATGATGATGTTGACCTGATCCTCCTTGAGCACGCCCATATCCACCTCGATACTCACCGGAGAGGGGGTCCCGAACAGGATGTCCGAAATTTCCGTCGCCACCATAGAACCGCCCCATCCATCGGCCAGTGCGGTACGGCTGCACTGTTTGGTGATATTGGCATAGTGCTGGTCCACCCCGATATGGGTGCGATGCATCATCTCCATGATTTCGCGCATGGCACCACGCGGCACGATGCCGAGCTTGCGCCAGGTCTCGAGGGTCTTGGGCGGCACCCGTTTGGCAAAGGGGATTTCGCCTTCGACCTGGGTGTAGGTCCTTTCCAGCTCTTCGTATAGATCGGTGGCGATCTCCTTGACGGTGCGGCCCTCGGTTTCAATACCGATGGATTGGGCCACGGCTTCCAGTTTTTCAACATCCTTGATTTCGTAGTCCTTGATTTTGCCGTTGACCACGCCACGGAACACATCCACCATGCTCATGCCATGGTCGGTGTGAGCGGCACAGCCGGAGGCCACCATTCGGGCGAAGTTGCGTGCCATGATGGTGTCGATGGTGGCACCGCACACGCCGACTTTGCCGTAAGGGTCTTTGGCGTTGAGGCGGCATGGGCCCATGAAGCAGTGTTTGCAGCAGGCCGAATCTGCACCGATCGGGCAGGGCTTCATGTTCGCCGCCCGGTCGAAGGCGGTCTCCACACCATCGATGCGTCCCTTGGTGATCATTTTCTGGGTTGCATCACAGATCGTCAGATCCTTCACGGGTACTTGTTTGGCTTCTTTGGCGACCTTTTCCACTTTTTCCTTGATGTCCATATTGTCTCCCTTCTTGGAAAAATTTTGTTTGGATGGCATTATTCCGACGTTTTTTTTCAAGTGTTCCTGCCGCGGTATGCTTTCGGGTTTTCCATGGGGTCTCGGATATTGCGCCTTCCGATGATATTTGACGGTACCGATTTTTTACGATTCCATCAGCCTTGGGTATTTTAAAGAACTTAATAGTAATGATTACTATTTGTCTAAACTGGTTTTGGATGGGATGTCAAGCACAGATTCAATGGAAATGCATATTTTCGTTGATTTCTCAGGATGCCTGCCATTTGCATTCTGACAGGAGTTGTACTAAAGGAAAACCAAGTATCGGGTGCCCGGCGGTAGAGCAAAGAACGATCATATCCCTGTGCATTCGATTTTTCATATGCCAACCTCGTCGATACAATGAAAGGAAAGATGTCATGGCCCAAGAACCTGTCAAAATATTCAGTTTGAGCACCTGCAGCCACTGCAAATCCACCAAGAAGCTGCTGAATGACTGCACCGTTAAATATGAGTTCGTGGATGTGGATCTTCTGGAGGGAGACGAGCGAAAGGCAATTTTGGAAGACGTCAAGAAATTCAACCCCAAATGCTCGTTTCCGACCATCATTATCGGTGACAAGGTGATCGTCGGTTACAAGGAAGCCGAAATCAAGGAGGCATTGGGCATATGATGGACACCCAACAACTTTACGAAAATCTGAAAAAGATTCAAGAGGCCAAGGGATATTATTTCAATAAGGATAAAGCACGCGTTTTGGAACTGCTGGATGCCTTGTTGAAGAACAAGGAGCGGTACGGCTATATGGCCTGTCCCTGCCGGCTGGCATCAGGCGATCGGGAAGCGGACAAGGATATTGTCTGTCCCTGCATTTACCGTGAACCGGATGTCAAGGAGTTTGGCAGTTGTTACTGCAATCTGTATGTTTCCAAAGCCTGGAACGACGAAACCATTCCCCACGACTACGTTCCTGAACGGCGGCCGCCCGAGAAGATGGGATTTTAGCCCCGCAGGTTCATCCATCGGAGGTTGCGTCGACTCACCCTGGGCCGCATACGATGGTGAATCGACGCAAACAGACCTTAGGACAGCTTGCCGGCAACCGCTCGACCATAATCCTGACAGGCTTTCGTGCCGTCCTGGGTCCCGATGACGTGCTCTTTCAGATTCAGCGCACCCAAATCCACCATATCCATTTTATACACATGTTGCATGGTATCAAAAACCATGGGGCCCGACTCGCCGCTGTGGGTGTACGAACAGAATGCCCCTCCCATTTTACCGGTCAAGTTGGCCTTCTGGGCCAGAAATAGAAACGTCTTCATCCCGTTGGTCATGTCGCGATGATAGGTCGGGCAGCCGAATATATATCCGGCGTAGCCTTCCAGATCCTTTTCGCTCGATATTTCAGCGACCTTGCGCACCACGGCCTCTTGTCCGGCCATGCGCACCCCCTCGGCGATAAAGTTGGCCATTTTCTCGGTCATTCCTGTCCTGCTGATATACGCGATCAATACCTTGTGCATGCCTGCCACCTCCCTATAAACGATTACATGTTAAAACCCTGCGTTGATAAAATGGGAACACCTATTTATCCTCGATGGTGAATCGTGCCAGATTGGATTTTTGGGGCACAAACTCACCGATGGGAACCAGCTTTTTATTGAACTTGACGCAGTCGACGATCGTATTCCACAGCTTTTCGAGATCGGCGGTTTCGAGTGTGTTTTCAGGCACAAATTCGACAATGTTTTTATCTACCTTGATTTTCATGGGACCCCCCTTGCGTGTTATGGGTTTAGGTGTTGGTCACTGTCCTGACGAATGGATCATCATGTGGACGGTCGCCGTTATGGGTTCGTCCGTTGGTTAATCAAGAACTGTGCCATGCTCAAAAAACGCCTCGCTAAAAAATTAATGATTTAATATCATAGAGATATCGATCTTCCGGTGGTGACTGAACACCAGAATGTTTCGTCTGTTTCTGTTTGTGAGACACCTGTGTCTCAGGCATTCAAGACAGCCGTAGCGGGGTCGTGAGGTGTGTCCAAGCGCAGGTCGATCGTCGAGCCGGTGAGGTGCGAGCGAATGGTGACTATCCGAATTTGTCGTAAGCGACCATGTCGTTTTCAACGCCCAAATCGTATAACATCTTTTCAACGGCAGCCACCATCGGCGGCGGACCGCACAGGTAATACTCTATTTCCGTCGGGTCGGGGTGGTCGCCCAGGTACCGTTCCAGGGCCACCTGGTGGATGAACCCGGTGGGTCCGTCCCACTTGTCCTCGGGCTGCGGATCGGAAAGGGCCACGTGGTAACTGAAGTTGGAAAACCGCGCTTCCAGTTCCTTGAACTCCTCGTCGTAAAACATCTCCTGCCGCGATCGCGCCCCATACCAGAAGGTGATACGGCGTTTGGACTCTTCCCCCAGCAGCAGCTGGCGAATATGGCTGCGCAACGGCGCCATACCCGCGCCGCCGCCGATAAAACACATCTCGCGTTCGGTCTGCTTGGCGAAAAAGTCGCCGTAGGGGCCGCTGATCGTCACCCGATCGCCCGGCTTGAGGTTGAAGACGTAAGAGCTGCCCACGCCGGGCGGCAAATCCTCCTTGCCCGGCGGCGGGGTGGCGATACGTATGGTGAACTTCAGCAGGTCGGTTTCGACGGGCGGATTGGCCAGGGAATAGGCCCGGTTGGCTGGTTCGTCGGACTTGGCCTTGAGGGTCAGCAGGTTGTATTGTTTCCAGGCGGCCTTGTATTTTTCGGCCACGCTGAAGTCTTTGAATTCGGCCTCGTATTCCGGAATGTCGATTTGCATGTAGGCCCCGGCCTTGAACTGGATCGTCTGTCCTTCGTCCAGTTTGAGCACCAGCTCCTTGATGAAGGTGGCCACGTTGTCGTTGGAAACCACCGTTGCGGTATATTTCTGGATGTTGAAAATTTCATCGGGAATCTGGATGGACATGTCCTGCTTGACCTTGACCTGGCAGGCCAGACGGACGTGATCGATGCGCTCCTTGCGGCTGACCAGAGACAACTCGGTGGGCAGGATATCACCGCCACCTTCGAGCACCTTGCACTTGCAGGTACCGCAGGTGCCTTTGCCGCCGCAGGCGCTGGGCAGGTAGATCTTGTTTTCGATCAGGGCGCTGAGCAGGGTTTTGCCGCCTGGGGTGGTGATGCTCTTGCTTTCGTCGCCGTTGATGACGATACGCCGATCACCCTTGACCGTGAGTTGCGATTCCACCACCAGCAGGAGGCCGACCAGCAAGAGAATGACGCCTAAAAAGACCGCCAGGCTTATCAAATAGATTGCAGACATATTGACGTCGTTTCCTTTTGACGATGAACGCGATCTATCGTTGTTGCATAGGGCGTTACATAGGGCGTCCTACAGGGCGCTCTATAAGGTAATCCCCGAGAATAGCATAAACGCCATGGCCATCAGACCGGTGACGATCATGCGGATGCCGAAGCCCTGCAGCCCTTCGGGTATGTCGGCATAACGCAGCTTCTGCATGATCGTGGCCATGGCCACGATGGCCAGCAGCCAGCCCAGTCCGGAACCGAATCCGTAGACCATGGTTTCGGCGAAGGTGTAACGCCGTTCGACCATGAAGAGCGCGGCACCCAGAATGGCACAATTGACCGTAATCAGGGGTAAAAATACTCCCAGGGCATTGTATAGCCCCTGGGAGTAGCGATCGATGACCATCTCGACGATTTGCACGATGCCGGCGATCGTTGCAATAAAAAGCACCAGCTTTAAGAACCCCAGGTTGACATCGGGCAGGCCGGCCCAGGACAGCGCTCCAGGCGCCAACAGGTAGTGGTAGAGCAACCAGTTGGCCGGTGTGGTGATGGTCATGACGAAGGTGACCGCCAGCCCCAGTCCCAGGCTGGTCTGCAAATTCTTGGAGACCGAGAGGTAGGAGCACATCCCCAGAAAATAGGCCAGCAGGATGTTGCCCACAAAGACCGAATTGACGAATATGCTGATCAGGTTTTCCATCATTTGTCCTTCAACAGGGTATGCTCCAGCCAGACGAACAGGCCGATCATGATGAATGCGCCGGGCGCCAGGAGCATCAACCCCATATCGTGGTATCCGGCTGCGTAGAAGCTCTCCGGAACGATTTGAAATCCAAACAATTTGCCTGATCCGAGCAACTCCCGGAAAAAGGCCACGCCGACCAGGATCGAAGCATAGCCGATGCCGTTGGCCAGCCCGTCCACGAAGCTGCGCCAGGGCGGATTACCCATGGCAAAGGTCTCGGCCCGGCCCATGACGATGCAATTGGTGATGATCAGTCCCACGAAAACCGACAGCTGCTTGCTGACGTCATACATGAAGGCCTTTAAAAATTCGTCGGCCAGGATCACCAGCGTGGCGATGACCGCCACCTCTACGATGATGCGAATATTTCTGGGGATTTGACGGCGAAGCAGAGAGATGACCAGGTTGGAGAAAGCGACCACGAAAGTGAGTGCCAGCCCCATGACCAAGGCGGTTTTCAGCTGTACGGTGACGGCCAGCGCCGAGCAGATGCCCAGTATCTGTTTGGAGATGGGGTTGGACTGCCACAACGCCTCGGCGATGGCTTTATAGGTCGGGCTCTTGGATAGTTTGGGCATTTTCCCACGGCCTTTTTGAGTTAATCGGTTCTCAGGTAGCGCTTGTTCTTCTGCCGAAATTGCACGGCCACCGGTTCGTACTCTTTTAGAATCTCCTTCATGCCTTCGGTCAGAAACTTGCCGGTCATGGTCGCGCCGCTGATGCCGTCCACATAATTGATGCGCTTTTCGGGGGCGATCTGATCCTCGGCACTGCCCTTGGCGATTTTAATGGAAACGAACTCGCCGTTTTGGTTCACGATTTTTTTACCCTCGAAATTTTTGCGAAACCATCGGCTTTCGATCTCGCCGCCCAACCCCGGGGTTTCCTGGTGTTTGTAGACCGTGAATCCCCGGATGGTGGCGCCGTCGTTTTCGATGGCCAGATAACCGTGAATTTTTCCCCACAGCCCCTTGGAGTCGATAGGCACGACATAGGCCTGCAGTTCATCATTCTTCATATAGGCATACAGTTGCAGATCGTTGGGACCTCGGTTTTCCTCGGGTAGGATGCGGCCGCTGTCATCCACCACCAGGCTTTTGACATAGTTCCGATACATCTCCTGGATTCGATCGGCGTTGACCGACTCTCCCTCGGAGATGATGCCGAAGGCCAGCAGGATGTTTTTCTGGCGGTCCACTTCGGCGTTCTTTTGCTGAAACGACTGCAGGCCGGTGCTGGCCGCTGTGAGCAGCACGCTGCAGACCACACAGAGTATCGTTGCGAACAGTAGCGATTTTATGGCGTTTGGCATTTGATCACCCATCGGGTCGCTGCGGACCTGACCTTGCGTCCAATCAGATATTGGGTATTCTTTTGCGAATTCTCAACCGGATCACCAGGTGGTCCAGCACTGGTGCGAACACATTCATAAATAAAATAGCGAGCATGATTCCTTCGGGAAAGGCTGGGTTGAAGACCCGTATCAACACGGTCAGGGCGCCGATAAAAAAGCCATAGATCCACCTGGCGGCATGGGTGTCGGGTGCCGATACGGGGTCGGTGGTCATGAAAGCGATGCCGAAGGCGGTGCCGCCGATGATCAGGTGGTAGAAAGGGTTCATGCCCAGATAGGGCGCCGAGCCTTCGCCGGCAAACAGATTGAGCACATAGCCGAGGGCGAGCACACCGATGATATCTCCCAATATGATGCGGTAGCTGGCCACACCGATGATCATGAGGACCACGGCGCCGATCAGACACAGCAGGGCCGACGAGGCGCCGATGCTGTCTGGATAAAATCCGAGAAACAGGGTGCTGAAATCATACCCGGCGGCGGCCAGGGTCTGTTCGACCGTTTGCGAGGCAGGTGCCGTGGTGGCCAGCGCCAGGGGGGTTGCGGCCGTAACCGCATCCACGGCCTGGGCGCCATGGTTATAGACCGCCGTCCAGACTGCATCCCCGGACATCTGGATGGGGTAGGCAAAATAGAGAAAGGCGCGCCCGGTCAGGGCCGGGTTGAGAAAATTGCGGCCCGTGCCGCCGAACACCTCTTTTCCAAGCACGACCCCGAACGAGATGCCCAAAGCCGCTTGCCACCAGGGCGTCGAGGGCGGCAGGGTGAGGGGAAAGAGCATGGCGGTGACAAAGACGCCCTCGCTGATCGGATGCTTGCGGATGGCGGAAAAGACGATTTCCCAGCCAAAGCCGAACAGGTAGGAGATGATCACCAGCGGCAGAACGATTTTGGCCCCGAACACCATCATGGGCCAGAAGTCCAGGGGCTGGCCGGCGGCCTTGAACGACTGCAGCCCCACGTTATACATGCCGAAAAATAGGCACGGCAGCAGCATGACGATGACCAGCATCATGTAGCGTTGCACCGTGAGGCTGTCACGGGCGTGGGGCGCTTGACCGGTCACCTGTCCGGTGCCGAAAAAGACGCGTTCCATGGCTTCATAAAAGGGTTCGAGGCGCGCCAGCGGTGCGTTTCCTTCAAAATGCCGGCGTTGGTTTTCGAAAAATTGGCGAATCGCTTTCATCGTCGCATGGCACCGTACGTTCGGGGTCGCTGAATTGTTCCCGATGGTCTGATGTTCTGGGCGTTAATCGGGCTTAACGGCCTGTTCCTTGGCATAGGCCGCCTTGGTGGCGATAAATGTTCTGCTGAGCTCGATTTTGGATGGGCAGACATAGCTGCACAAGCCGCACTCGACGCAATCGAGCAGTCCCAACTCGAGATACTCCTCGACCTCTTCGGCGAGGATGGACTTGTAGATCATTTGCGGCAGTAGATCCACAGGGCAGACATCCGCACAATGCATGCAGGCGATGCAGGCGCGCAGATCGCCGTGCATATTGCAGTTGTATACCAGGGCCTTGGGGTTGAGCCGGGATAAAAAGGTGCGTGAATAGCTCGGGCGGCTGACACCCGGGTTGAACAATGCCAGGAATTCGGGGTCGCCGCCCTCGGGCACCACGTTGACCGCGGTCTCGTAAAACCCCACGTATCCATCGGAATCACTGCTGTATCCCCTGAAGAGGCCGCCGACCACGAAACGTTCGCCACCGCGCAACCGTGCGTCATCTACCAATTGGGATAGAGGCGCGCCCAACCGGATTTGGCAGTGGCGACGATCGGGCGCCGCACTGCCGGCCACGGCCACCACCCGGCGGATCGGATAGCGCCCTTCGCGCAGCAGGTGGGCCAGTGCGAGCAGGTCCTGGCCGGCAACAAACCAGGCGCGGTTTTGAGAGGCGTCGGATTTGATGCGGTATAGTACGGTTGCCGGGTCGTCGCACGGATAGTTACCGCTGACGACGTGTGTGAGCCACTGCCCGGCTTTCTCAATCACGCTGCTTTCGCTGGCATCGGCAAAGACCCGAACCCTGCCCGGGGCCAATACGTTCAGGGCCTTCAGGCCGTAGGCCAGCAGCTGCTCGTGATCTTTCAGGTAAACGGCCGGCGACGGCTGAAACGGCTCCTTGGCGTTGAGCGAGACCAGAATGAAAGGAGGTTCCCCATCCGGCGCCGGCAGGTCCCGAAAAGGCAGTTCGCGGAAAGCCCACCACATGCCGCCGTCCAGAATGCGGTCCACCAGCGCTTGCCGATCGATTTGCGCCAGTTGGCTTTCGGTGACCGCCTGAAACCGGGTTTCGGGTTCAGGGTTCTCCTTCCGATCGATGACAATCGCTTGAACCACGCGGCGCGGTCCGAACGAGATATCGTGGATCGTCCCGCCGCCCGGAGATAGAAACCGGAGCCGTGGATTGCGTTTGTCTTCAAACAACGGTGATCCGATTTGGACCTGATCGCCCTTTTTGACCAGGAGGCGAGGTTTGATGTGGGGAATGCGCTCGGGCAGCACCGCCACGCGGGCCGGTGCCGGTAGGACGACCAGTTCATCGGCCGGTGCTCCGGCCATGCGGAACCGGTATCCCTTTTTCATGGTCAGCTTTTGCATAGCCCGTCAGCCCTGATGGTATTCTTCGGTCGGCCGGCCGTAAAGGTGCGCCATATGCGCTTTGACGCTTGGAACAACCGGTCGATGCGTTGGTGTCATCGGCAGTTAAAGAATAACCGGAATTTCGAAGTGGATGCCTCTTGACCATTAGCATTTTAAGGTTTTATTTTCAATACACACATGATAACGATTCCTAATCCGGCCGAAAGCCGGTTTACCGTGACGTCGAAGATCAAAGGAGGCGATGATGGAAGAGGAATGCAAACCGACGATCAATACCGGTCTTCGCGGTGTCACCGTCGCCAGCACCAAAATCAGCGACGTGATCGGCAAAGAGGGCAAACTGATCTACAGGGGCTACCTGGTGCAGGACCTGGCCGCCAGGGCGACCTTCGAAGAGATTGTTCATTTGCTGCTCTACGAACGTCTTCCCAATAAAGACGAACTCGATGCTTTGAAAAAGAACCTGGCGGCCGAGCGACAGATCCCCGACGCATTGATCCGGGCGTTGGAGACGCGGCCGGCCGATGCCCTGCCCATGGACATTCTCCAGGCCGCCGTATCGATGCTGGCCAATCACGATGCCGAAGCGGCCGATGCCAACAAGGAAGCCGCCCTGCGCAAGGCGACCCGGCTGATCGCCAAGCTGCCCACCATACTGGCCGCTTGGGAGCGGATTCGCAATGGAAAAGCGCCGGTCGCGCCGGATGCGGGCATGGGGCACGCCGAAAACTTTCTCTACATGCTTTTCGGCCAAAAACCCAATGCCGATCTGGTCCATTTCTTCGACGTGGCTCTGGTCCTGCATGCCGAGCACTCCTTTAATGCGTCAACCTTTGCCGCACGGGAGGTGGCCTCTACCCGGGCGCATATGTACGCAGCCGTGTCAGCCGCCATCGGGTCGTTATCCGGCGAGTTACACGGCGGCGCAAACGTGCGGGTGATGCAGATGCTGATGGATATCGGCAGCCCGGGCCAGGTGAGCGCCTATGTGAACAAGGTCCTGGACGAAGGCCGTCTGATCATGGGCTTGGGGCATGCGGTCTACCAGACCGACGATCCCCGCGCCCACATCCTGGCCCCCATGTCCAAGCGCGCCGGCGAACTGGCCGGCGACACCAAATGGTATGAGATCTCCAGAATTTTGGAGGTCGAAGGCAAAAAGGCGTTCAAGGAACGCAAAGGAACCGATATTTACGTGAACGTGGATTTCTACAGCGCTTCGCTTTATTACTCGATGGGCATTCCGGTCGATCTTTACTCGCCCCTGTTTGCCATATCCAGGGTGGCCGGATGGACGGCCCATGTGATCGAAGAGCAATACGCCGAGGCTGCCCCGAAACCCATGCTCTATAGACCGGAATCCAAATATGTGGGGGAATACTGCGGTCCGGAAGAGTGCAGTTTCATTCCATTGGATCAACGCTGATCTGTTTCGTCGATGATTCCATGGATGGTCCCTGCCGAGTGAATGACGATGCATTGTCTGGACAAAAAAAACCACCTGGTAAGCAATGACAAGCTGCGCATGACGCAACAGCGGCGTGTGATCCTGGAGGAGTTGCGCAAGGAGAATACGCATCCCACTGCGGATCAACTTTACGAGACGGTGCGCAAACGACTGCCCCATGTGAGTCTGGGGACCATCTACCGCAATCTGGAGCTTCTCACCACCATCGGTGAAATCCAAACCCTCGAAATCGCCGGCAGCCAGAAGCGTTACGATGGTGTCGCGCAGCAGCACTATCATGTCCGCTGCGTTTATTGCGGACGCATCGACGACGCGCCCATTGCACCGCTCAATCGCCTCGAAGATAAGCTCTACGGTACAACGGTGTACACCATTATGGGGCATCGTCTCGAATTTTTGGGTCTCTGCCCGGAATGCTCTCAAAACGAGGAGGCCGTCAGGTTTGCAGAGCACTTGCTCGCCCATCCAAACGGTCCGAACTGATCCGGTATCGACGGACTATTAAAAAGGCCGTTAAGGGAGGGGGGCCAAAACACCTCACGCCGCTCCCAGTTCTTTCTGCAGCCACGTTTTGACGATGCCCTCGACCGCGTACACACCCTTGAGGTCCCCGTGCTCCTTCATGAAAGCTTTTCGGATCCGTTCCGGCATCTTGATGTGGGCCAACTCTTTGGCCCCGTCGGAGTTGCGCCGGATCAGATAGATGGTCGGTGGCTCTTTCCAGGTGCTCACGGTAAAATAGCACGTTTCGTCGTTTTTGGAGCGAATGACATAATTTCCGCGGGCCCAGTTGTTGCCCCACTCCAGATAGAGCCTGACCGCTTCTTCGGGTGTCATCTCCCAATCAATGGTATTGAGCAGTTCGGTGTTTCTTCTGAGGCTCTCTATATTTTCCATTTGTATTCCTTTCCGTTGGATATTTTTATCACTAATCTGAATTGTCTTTTTAGAAGTTAGCAATTGTTATGCCGTTTTCAATCTGCCGACCGGGGAATCTTGTGGGGCATAAGCAGCAATTCTAACTGAAGGTGATTCACCCCGACGGGCCTCCTTTCCAAAAGTTTTTTAGAAAACAATTCGCATTGCAACGCACATGACAGGCGAGTGTGGGGCAGGTGGCCAGGGCCACGTGAGCCTGCGGTCTTAGTGCCGGTTGAATGCAAACGGC
>DHGT01000019.1:16360-36606 GCA_002402905.1 Desulfatitalea sp. UBA4791
GTGGCATCGGCCACCTGTCCCACACTCGCCGGGCTTAATGAATGGCATTCAGTTAGAATGGTTGGGGCACAAGGCGGCACCTTGCTTAAAGGGTGTCCGTATGTTACGAGTGACGCACGATACGTCTTGCAGGGTTGACGCTCACCTGCCTTTTGCAGTTCATTTTGTATCCGACCTGTTCATGGATGATCCCGTTTTCAAAGACCGCAGGTGCTACCGACCCATGTGATGTTGCTCCCGGCAATCGTTTTGAGACACTTGTGTGTCATATGCATCGAGAAGCGGCCTAAATTTATTTGTGAATTATTTAAACAAGATAGATGGTATACACCTGCGGGCATTGGTCGTCGCAACCATCGGGTGTATCAATTGAAAGGGGTGGCGAGGCAGTTTTGGGGCCGGGTCGAGATGTTCCTTGGTCCTATAGACGCTTGCTAATCATGTGATTGCTCGATTTCTACGGACTTGATCTTTCATTGGCATAAGTTTTGATACTCTCTGGACGTCGTGTAGATCCTATTTTTTCAGTCAACGAAAGCTGTCCGGTGAAACCCTGCGATCACAACATTAAGCTGACCATCGCACTGACCCAGGAAATGATGCGTCTGGCCGATCGTGGCGATGCTGACCGTGAGGATACGGGCTGCGGCATTCTCTATGGGATGCTGCGCGATTCGGCCTACAAGATATGGCGCATGGCGGAAGAAGAGAAAAAGCGTCACCAGGCCAAAGGGTGGTGGGACGAGCACTGCCCGGTGTCGAGCGACCATGGTGTACCATCCATCAGTTCACCCATTCAATCTGTAAATGACATCGAAAAGGAGGACAAGTAGTGGCAATTCTAAAAGGATCCCAAACCGAAAAAAACCTGCTGATTTCATTCGCGGGCGAGTCTCAGGCCCGTAATCGTTATACCTACTTTGCCAGCAAGGCCCGTAAAGATGGCTTTGTTCAGATTTCGGATATTTTCGAAGAGACGGCCCATCAGGAGAAAGAACACGCCAAGCGGTTTTTCAAGTTTCTGGAGGGCGGTGAGATTGAGATCGTCGGGGCTTTTCCCGCCGGAATCATCGGTTCCACCCTGGAGAACCTGAATGCAGCAGCCGACGGCGAGCGTCATGAACATACCGAGATGTATCCCGGTTTTGCCAAAATTGCCCGGCAAGAAGGTTTCGATGCCATCGCCATGGTTTGGGAGGCGGTCAGCGTGGCCGAAAAACAGCATGAAAAGCGTTATCGCGATCTGGCTGCCAACATTCAGGCCGGCAAGGTTTTCAAGCGCAGCCAGGCCGTGGTGTGGCGCTGTCGCAATTGCGGGTACCTGCACGAGGGTTACGAGGCGCCCCAAATGTGCCCGGCATGCGCCCATCCGCAAGCCCATTTTGAATTGTTGGGCGAAAACTGGTAAGCTTTTTCCATCGAGCCATTCAGCAATCGTCCATTCACCCATCAACGAAGGAGAGGAGAAAAAGGAAATGACCGAAAGGTTGGAAGTTTACAAATGTAACGTTTGCGGCAATATTGTAGAAGTGTTGCATGCTGGTCCCGGCCAGCTCGTGTGCTGCGGTCAGCCCATGGTCTGCATGAAGGAAAACACCGTGGACGCGGCCAAGGAAAAGCATGTTCCCGTTATCGAGAAGATCGATGGCGGCGTCAAGGTAAAGGTGGGCAGTGTGGCTCATCCCATGGAAGAGAAGCATTACATCGAATGGATCGAAATTATCGCCGACGGAAAGGCATACCGGCAGTTCCTCGAGCCGGGGCAGACCCCCGAAGCCACCTTCATGGTCACGGCGTCCGACATTAAGGCCCGTGAATATTGCAATATTCATGGGCTCTGGAAGGCTTAGGCGGGCTTCGAAGCTCCAGGCTATCCGGCCAGACTACTCAGGTCGGACATCGGCCAGGGGCTCCCGGATGGCGGAATCAAATGCGGTGTTTGGGTTGTCCATCCGCAAATGGCCATTTGGCCATTTGCGGATGGGTCTGACTTAATGAAGGGGGTGATTGCATGGCCAACTGGAAATGCGGCAATTGCGGGTACGAGCTGGAAGCCGAACGGCCACCAGAAAAATGCCCGTCTTGCAAACAATCTTGTGAGTTTTTAGACAACACCTGCTATACGCCGGATTGTGCGGTGAGCGGTAAAGACCCTCGTATCAAGTAGGGGGTTGTCATATCTTCACACAACGAAGGAGGAAGTCATGTCTACACCTCAACATTGTCCAGGATTTGAAAGTTTCCGCAACCTCAAGTCGTTTGTGTGCAAATGTCCGAAGTGCGGGGCACCCAAAGAGATTTTTTCGGATGAGTTTCAAAAGCCACACAAATGCGACAGTTGCGGTGAACCCATCGATTTCACTCAGTGCAAACTGGAAGGCGCAAGCTGAGCGTTTGGAGTCTTGGGTCGCCCCTTATGGGTTGCCCTGGCGATCTCTGGGGAGCCCTGTGGCATCCTGAGTCACTCTGGACGTGTGTTTTCTATGAAGTTGCACGGCAGCGCACGACCGTTATTGGGCCATATGCGGCGGAGCGTGCAGTGCTGCCCGGTGCATGGAGGGGTGCTGATTGCAAAAATCACCGCATAAGAACCCATTGGAATCTATCGACAAAGAGACATCGAAAAAGAGACATCCATGATACGTGTCGCTTTAATCCTGGTGGTGCTTTGGGGTGCAGTAGCGTTGTTGCCAACTGCGCAGGCGGAGATCAACAAGGGGGCTCCGAAGATGATGCTGGAAGGGGGGAGCAGCGGACCGGTGCCGTTTCCACATCAGGACCATCAAACGCGATTGGCGGATTGTTTGATCTGCCACCAGGCGTTTCCCCAGGAAAAGGGCAGCATCGAAAAGCTTAAAAGCGAGGGCTTGCTGCAAAAAAAACAGGTGATGAACAAACAGTGCATCAAGTGTCACAGAGCGGAGAAGACGGCCGGCAAACCGACCGGTCCGCTCACGTGCAACAAGTGTCATGTGAAGGAGTAGACCCTCATGCTGGCCCTCGGTCTTCAAGGCAGCCCACGAAAAAAGGGTAACAGCGACATTCTGTTGGCTACCTTCATGCAGGAACTGGCGCAGCTGGGCATCGAGACCCAGACCATCGATGTATGCCGGCGGCACATCGAGCCGTGCAAGGAGCTTACGGTTTGCGAGAAAAAGGGCATTTGCCCCATCGACGATGATATGAGCCGTGAAATTTACGCTTTGCTGCGCAAGGCCGATATCGTCGTGGCGGCATCGCCGATCTTTTTCTACAACGTCACGGCGCAGCTCAAGGCCCTGATCGATCGTTGCCAGACGCTCTGGTCGCGAAAATATATGCTCAAGCTCAAGGACCCCGGGCACGCCATACGGCGTGGCTACATGCTTTCCGTGGGGGCTACTTCCGGCAAACAACTTTTCGACGGCTTGAACCTCACGGCCAAATACTTCTTCGACGGCATCAGCGCACGATTTGCCGGCAGCCTCACCTACCGGCGAATCGAAGCCCGTGGCCAGATCCAAGATCAGCCCGACCTGCATGCGGACGTAGCTCGGGCGGTCCGCGAGTTGACCAAAGACCTGATCGGGCGGCGGCGGGTGATCTTCGCCTGTCGGGAAAATGCATGTCGCAGCCAGATGGCGGCGGCTTTCGCGCGGCTTTATGGTGGACATCGACTGGACGTGGCTTGCGCCGGAAGCGAACCGGCCGCTCAGGTCAACCCGCTCATGGTCGAGGTGATGCAGGAAAAGGGCGTGGATATGGGGTTTTGTACCACCCAATCGCTGGAAACCGCCATTGCGGGCCAACGTCCAGAGATCATCATCACCATGGGATGCGGTGAACAGTGCCCGTTCGTACCGGGCGCCGAGCGTCGCGATTGGGATCTGGCCGACCCGGCCGGGCAATCCATCGAGGTGATGCGGCAGACGAGAGATGACATCGAATCGATGGTGAAGACATTTATAGATACCCTTCCATAGTCGCGTAAAGGCGGCCGGGGGCGGCGGCTGGTTCGTGCAGAGGATGGGCATTGGCAACGACAAGGATGACTAAGACAAGGAGGTTGAACACGATGGACCGTTATGTATGCACGATTTGCGGGTATGTGTATGATCCAGAACAGGGTGATCCGGACAACGGCGTCGATCCCGGTACCCCATTCAAGGACGTGCCTGGTGATTGGGTCTGCCCGGTTTGCGGTGCGTCCAAAGATGAGTTTGAAAAAGAGGAATAGAATCGAAACGATTGCCTTGGGATGCCCTTTTTTGCCAGCCTGAAAAGGGCATCACCGTTTTTTGAGGAAAGCACCATGAAACCTATTGAGATTGCAAAAGGTATTTACGACGTCGGCGTCAATGACTGGAATATCGATGACTTCCACGGGTATTCCACACCCTTGGGAACCAGCTACAATGCATTTTTGATCCTGGACGAAAAGGTGACGCTGGTCGATACGGTTAAAAAGGAATTTGCCGATCAGCTGATCGCCAACATCGCGCAGATCGTGGACCCACGTACGATCGACTATGTGATCAGCAACCACACCGAAATGGACCACTCGGGCAGTCTCACCCGCGTGATGCATCGCATCGGAGAAGATAAACCGGTTTACTGCTCCAGGATGGGCGCCAAGAATCTGGCCCTGCATTTTGCGCCAAAACTCAATTATCAGCCCGTCAAAGACGGTCAGGAGCTGAGCCTGGGGCACCGGACCCTCTCTTTTCTGGAAACCCGCATGGTGCACTGGCCCGACAGCATGTTCACCTATTTGAAAGAGGACAAGATCCTCTTCTCGAGCGATGGTTTCGGCCAACACTACGCCGGATTCGAAAAGTTCGACGACGTGGTGGGCCACACGATCATGCCGCATGCCAAGAAGTACTTTGCCAACATTTTGCTGCTTTATGGCCCATTGATTCTCAAGCTCATCGAAAAGGTGGTCCAGATGGGTTTGGAGATCAAGATGATCTGTCCCGACCATGGCGTGATCTGGCGTACGGCGCCGGAGAAGATCATCGACGCGTATGTGGGGTGGAGCAAACAGACGCCCAAACGCAAGGCCGTGCTGGTGTATGACACCATGTGGCACAGTACCGAAAGAATGGCCGAGTCCATCGCCGCCGGGCTCAGCGCGGAAGGCATACAGGTGCGTCCCATGTATCTGCGCAAGTGGCATCGCAGCGACATCATGACCGAAGTGTTGGATGCCAAGGCTGTGGTCGTCGGCTCTCCTACGCTGAACAACGGGCTTTTTCCCACGGTGAGCGATTTTCTGACCTACATGAAAGGACTCAAGCCGGTGGGAAAAATCGGCGCCGCCTTCGGTTCCTACGGATGGAGTGGTGAGGCCGCCAAACTCATCACCCAGGAACTCGAGGCCATGAAGTTCGATATCATCGAGCCGGTGCGCCAGCAGTATGTGCCCTCTGACGCAGCTCTGGAAGAGAGCTTTGCTTTCGGCCAGGCCATCGGGCGCAATATCAACGCCCAGGTTCCCGCATGAAACGACCGGTCGTGGATATGGCCGCCTGCACCCTGTGCATGGGGTGTGTGGCGGTCTGCCCGGAAGTGTTCAGCCTGAACGATGCGGGTTATATCGCCGTGGCCGATCTGACGGTGTATCCCCAGGCCTGCGTGGACGAGGCCGCCAAGTATTGTCCGGAAGATGCCATCTCCTGGGAAGAAGAGTAAGGCAACTTTTTTAAACCATTATCCCGGTCCTGGAGAAAATGATGAAGAAAATGGTGCTGTTCGTCTTCAATGGCGATCCCATGTGTTTCATTCATGTGCTGCTCAACGCGCTGGACATGCAAACGCGCGGTGATGAGGGCCGCATCGTCGTGGAGGGAGCGGCCACACGCTTGATCGGCGAATTGGCCAAGCCGGATCACGCCCTGCACGCCCTCTGGGAAAAGGTCAAACAGGCAAATCTGGTGGAAGGGGTCTGCAAGGCCTGCTCTCAGAAGATGGGAACTCTGCAGGCCGCCCAGGATCAAGGGTTGACCCTGCTGGACGAGATGAACGGCCATCCGAGCATGGCCCGCTATCGCCAGGAGGGGTATGAGTTGGTCACATTTTAGGGTCGGTCCGGAAACCGTGTCCCCAGGTATGGGCCTTCGGCCTCAATTTTTTATTTCCCGAATATTTTTCCAATGGCCCTGCGTCAATTAAAGAAAGAGGTTCTTCGGCTGTTTCAGACCGAAGATCTGGCCACGGCGCTGAAGGCGGTCGCGGCGATGCCGGCGCGCCAGGTGGTCAATCCGCTTTTCGGACTTCTTTACCATGGCGATCCAAGGGTGAGCTGGTACGCGGTGGCGGCCATGGGCGAGGTGGTGTCGGCGCTGGCCGATCGCGACATGGAATCGGCCCGTGTGATCATGCGACGCCTGATGTGGAATCTCAACGATGAGTCGGGCGGCATCGGCTGGGGATCGCCGGAAGCCATGGGAGAAATCATGGCCCGCCACGGCGGGCTGGCCCGGGAGTATGCTTCGATTCTCGTGTCCTACCTCGATCCGGGCGGCAATCATCTCGAGCATGAAGGTCTACAGGCGGGGCTGCTCTGGGCCGTGGGGCGTCTGGCCCGCGTTCGTCCCGACCTGGTGGAGGACGCCCGCGAGTTTCTCGTCATCCATTTTACTTCCAACAATCCCCGCCTGCGCGGCATGGCGTTGTGGGCGGCGCTCTCCCTGGGGCCGACGCCCGACGTGGGGCGTCGTTTGCAACCCTTGTGTGCCGACCCGGCCGAGATAGCGATATTTCAAGATGGCGAATTGATATCGAGGCGCATCGGTGATGTTGCCGCCGAATTACTCCCCGGTGATATGGAATAGGCGACAAGTGTTGTTCCAGGTCGCCGATGCCATCTCTTCGGCGGACACCTGGCGGATTTCAGCCAGCTTGAACAGCACCGTGCGCACAAACGCGGGTTCGTTACGGCGAAACTTGTTGCGTTCAGGGGTGGGGGTCAGATAGGGGGCATCGGTTTCCACCAGCAGTTGTTCGACCGGTATTCGCCGCACCATGCGCCGGAGGGTTTCACCGCGGGTCTTGACGGTCAATATGCCCGTGATGCCGATGCAAAGCCCCATTGAGAGATAAGCATCGAGCTCGTCATCCGTGCCGGAGAAGCAATGGACCACCCCTTGTCGATGGGGTCCCCAATGGGGTTTGAGCAGCTGCAGGAACCTTCCCTCGCTGTCTCGTTCGTGAAATATCATGGGCAGGCCGGCGGCTTCGGCCGCCTCGAGCTGGCGCACAAACCAGTGCTCCTGGTCACTTTGAGGCGAATACATGCGATTCAAGTCCAGTCCGATTTCCCCCCAGGCCTTGACCCGCGTGTCTTCAGCGAGCGCGCCGAACGCCGCGATCTTCTCTTCACTGCCGCTTTTCGCATCATGGGGGTGCAGACCAACCGAAGCATACACGTGGTCGAACCGGTGGGCGATTGAGACCCCTTTTTGAGACGTGCAGAGGTCGATACCGACCTGCATCATGGCACACACCTCGGCCGCATGGGCCCGGCGGATCACCTCGTCCAGATCATTGTCGTAACTCTTGTCGTCCAGATGGCAGTGGCTGTCGAATATCTTCATCGTTTCTCTGCGGGTATTAAAAATCTGAGCATTTTCTCTGCAAGCCCGCCATCGGATACCATTGAACACGATTTGAATCAACCCGCTCCGTCAGGCCTGAGCGGTTCTAACTGAATACCATTCATTAAATCCGGCCCGGGTGGGACAGGTGGCCGATGCCACACGCCAAGCGGTCAAGTGCCGGTAATTGGAAAGCACGCTCTCCAACTCCGCTTAAATTGGTACTACCAGTTATTCTTTCAAAACCCTTATCTATGCTTTTCTTTTTGATTAAAAGGCGCTATGGAATTTTTGAATCGATGGTAATACCAAAGGAGGGATTATGTTTAAGATCCTGCGTCGCCAAGAGATGGCTCAAGGTACGGTAGTTCTCAATGAAATTGAAGCACCTTTGATTGCAAACAAGGCAAAGCCGGGACAGTTCGTGATCCTCAAGGCCAATGAAACCGGAGAGCGGATTCCATTGACCATGGCCGATAGCGATCCCAAAAAGGGTACTATCACGGTGATTTACATGGTGGTCGGGAAATCCACGGCGCTTTTCCGTGATCTCAAAGAGGGCGAGGGGTATCAAGACGTCATCGGCCCCTTGGGACGCCCTACCCATATCGAAAAGGTGGGCAATGTCCTGTGCGTGGGCGGCGGGACCGGGGTGGCCGTTCTCCATCCCATCACGCGGGCTCTCAAGGAGGCGGGTAATCACGTCACATGCGTGATCGGTGCCCGAAACAAAGACCTGTTGATCCTCGAAGACGAGATGCGCGCCGCCTCTACCATCCTGCACGTCTGCACCGATGACGGTTCATACGGACATCACGGATTTGTCACCCAAGTGGTCGAGGATGTCCTCAAGAAGGAGACTATCCAGCAGGCCGTCGCCATCGGACCCGTTCCCATGATGAAGGCAGTGTGCAACATCACCAAGGCTTTTAATGTGCCCACCCTGGTAAGCCTCAATCCGATCATGATCGACGGCACCGGCATGTGCGGCGGATGCCGGGTCACAGTGGGTGAGAAGACCAAGTTTGCCTGCGTGGATGGGCCTGAGTTTGACGGCCATCAGGTCAACTTCGATGAGTTGATGCTGCGCCTGAAAGCTTACTGCGAGGAAGAGAAGCACTGCTACGAGGATTACTGCCAACTCACGGATTGAACAGGCGAGCGCTGATGTCGCTGTGATGCCAATACGGACGGCCCGGCATTCAAGCGGCGCTTGAGACGATTTATAACTGCAGCTGCAGGCTGATGTTTCCCGAACAGGAGGTATCATGGCGGAAAAAACTGAGCAAGCCGGCCGCGTACCCATGCCCGAACAGGCCCCTGAAATTCGCAAGCGCAATTTTGATGAAGTCCCCACCGGCTACACTGTGAAGATGGCCCAGGAAGAGGCGGCCCGATGTATTCAATGCAAAAAGCCGGGCTGTGTGACCGGCTGTCCCGTAGGGGTGGACATCCCCGGTTTCATCCATTTGATTACCGAGGGTGATCTGACCGGTGCCATCCGGCATATTTGGACCCGCAACGCCCTTCCGGCGGTGTGTGGCCGGGTATGTCCCCAGGAGGCCCAATGTGAAGGCAATTGCGTCATGGCCAAGAAGGGAAAACCGATCGCCATCGGCAACCTGGAACGCTTCTGCGCCGATTACGAACGGGAGCACGGAACGGGCGCATTGCCGCCGAAAGCGGCTTCCACCGGCAAGCGCGTCGCCGTGGTGGGCTCCGGCCCGTCAGGATTGACCGTGGCCGGTGATTTGATTCTCAAGGGGCACGACGTCACCGTCATGGAGGCCTTTCACAAACCCGGGGGCGTGCTGGTTTACGGCATTCCCGAATTCAGACTGCCCAAGGCAATCGTGGCCCAGGAGGTCAATTTTCTCGAACGATTGGGCGTCAATGTCCAGTGCGACACCGTCGTCGGTCGCACCGTTTCCCTGGACGAATTGTTCGAGCAGGGCTATGACGCCATCTATCTGGGGGTCGGTGCGGGGTTGCCGCGTTTCATGAATATCCCCGGTGAAAACCTGATCGGCATCCTTTCGGCCAACGAATACCTTACCCGGGCCAATCTCATGAAGGCCTATAAATTCCCAGAAGTGGACACGCCGATTCCCCATGGTAAAAACGTGGTCGTGCTGGGTGCCGGCAATGTGGCCATGGACTCGGCCCGCACGGCCATGCGCCTGGGCGCCGATACGGTTCGCATCGTCTATCGTCGTTCCCGGGAAGAGATGCCGGCCCGTAAAGCGGAAATCCACCATGCCGAGGAAGAGGGCATCGAATTTTTCCTGCTCACCAATCCCGTCGAATACCTGGGCGATGCCAGCGGGCGTCTCACGGGGATGCGCTGTCTTAAAATGGAGCTGGGTGAACCTGACGACTCGGGACGCCGCCGGCCCATACCGATCAAGGGATCTGAATTTGAAATGGAGACCGATCTGGTGATCGTGGCGGTCGGTTCCGGGGCCAACCCCTTGCTGACCCAATCCACTTCCGATTTGGCCCTTAATAAAAGGGGCTATATTGTCACCGAGCCGGAAACCGGCAAGACCTCGAAAAGAGGGGTTTGGGCCGGTGGGGATATCGTCACCGGCGCGGCCACCGTCATCCTGGCCATGGGGGCGGGTCGCGCGTCCGCCAATTCGATGCACAGCTATTTGACCTTGGGGTGGTAGCCCTAAGAGCTTTCTGGCGTTCGACGGCCATCCGGTTTCCGGGTGGCCGTTTTGTTGTTCGCTAGTGGTGGATCTGCTGTTGCAAAGCGGCCAGCTGCTTGCTGACGCGCACGGGAAATCTTGCCGGTGCCTCGAGGGCCTTGAAGGCATCTGGAATTGCCTTGAATTGGCGCCGGCAGCGGTCACGGATCTGGGACAGGGTCGGTGGGGCCGCAAGACGGCGACCCGATCGCATCATGGGCGCCAGCAAGGGTTCGGCAGCCTCGATGGTTTCACCCCGTGCCGCGATAATGTCCTCGACCATTTGGCCCGTCTCGGTCGAAAAACGACGATAGACCTGTTTTTGACCGGCCAGGGTCACCTTTCCTGTGGACAGTTTGCGTACCGGGCGCCCATCGATTTGAACCAGTTTGTAGACCAGGTCCATGTAGGGGGAGTCGGCCGACACACCGACCTTGGTTCCCACGCCGAAAGCGTCTATGGGCGCCCCTTGGGCCAGGGCCTCGGCCAGACCGAATTCGTCGAACCCACCGCTGGCAAAAATTTGAACCTCCCGGCAGCCGCCGTCATCGAGAATGCGGCGCACCCGGCGGCTCAAATCGATCATATCGCCGCTATCCAGCCGGACCCCCTTGAGTTGGCTCCCTTTTGCCTTCATTTCATGGGCTACCTCGACGGCGAGATGGGCCCCCTGAAGGGTGTCATACGTGTCGATCAGCAGTATCGTTTTTTCGGGAAACAGCCGTGCATATGCGCGAAAGGCATCGATTTCGTTAGGAAACGCCTGGACAAAAGAGTGGGCCATGGTGCCGGACACCGGAATTCCATATCGCTGACCCGCGAGAACGTTGCTGGTCGCATCAAATCCGGAAAGGTAGGTGCTGCGTGCGACGGTCATGCCGGCATCCGCGCCCTGGGTGCGGCGCAGGGAAAAATCGATGAGACCTTTCCCCTGGGCCACATGGACGCAGCGGGCGCCCTTGGTGGCGATCATGGTGGCCAACCCCACGGCGTTGATCAGATAGGTTTCGACCAGTTGGCTCTCGATGATCGGCGCCGTCACCTCCATGATCGGCTCATCGGCAAAGAAAGGTGTGCCTTCCGCCAGCGCCCACACCTCTCCGCTGAAACGCAGGCCGGCCAGGAAATTTAAAAAGTCGTCTGAAAAGAGCTTCAGCTCGGACAGATAGGCGATATCCTGATCTTCGAAATGGAGACTCTCAAGAAAATCCAAGGCAGTGTGTATGCCCGCAGCCACATAGAAACCACGGTGAGAATCCTTGCGCGTGAACAGGGAAAAGGTTCCCTTTCCCTTGACGCCGCTGCCGAAATAGGCGGCCGCCATGGTCAGCTCATACAGATCGGTGAGCATCGGGTTGGATGGTGTCATGGGGGTCTCTTATGAAATATCGGCTCCGTAGAGCTGTTTCATGCGTTTGAGCGCGAAATCATGGAAGTTTGCATCGAAATCGGCCACACCCGCCTCCGGAACCCGCACGGCATAGTCTCGATTGGCGAGTCCACCGACGGTATCCATGACACATATGGAGGTGCACACGCCCACCACCTCGACCCGCTCGGGCTGGATCGCCGACAGGATGCGATCCAGGTCGGTACCATAAAAGCCGCTGTAACGGGTTTTGGAAATGATTGCCTCACCCTCTCGGGGGGCCAGTTCATCGATAATGCGGCTACCCCAGGTGCCGGCCACACAGTGTCGTGGAAAGCGTTCGAATTCCTTGTCGTCCGGGGCATGGGCATCTTGAAGGTAAACCACCGGATCACCGGAGCGGCGATAATTTTCCAACCGTTCTTTGATGAAGGGAACGATGGCCTGGGCCGATGCACCACAATAGAGAGCACCTTCGCTCTGGATAAAGTCGTTGAGCATATCGATAATGATCAAAACCCGTCTGGCCATGGTTGCTTCCTCTTGTTGACGAGCGATTTTACGGAAGCAAGCCGAATGATGGCAAGATGATGGCTTGCCCCTTGAATTTTATGTTTGTTTCCGAATATAGTGCATTTCTGAAACAAATTTGAACAATACGATAATTTTAACCCTTTTTGACATAACCGCAACGGACATGGAAGCGATTTTCATATAAATGGATAAAATCCTCAGCCAAACCTACGATGATTATATCCAGGCGTTGAGCGACATCAGCCATGCCATCACCTCGGACCTCTATCTCGAGGACCTGCTCAAGCTCATCGTGATGGTGACGGCCAAGGTGACCGGGGTGGATATCTGTTCCCTGTGGCTGATCGATGAAACGGTGGTGCCACCCAAAATTCGCTTGAAAGCCACCCAGGCCATTGCACCCGAATATGTCAAGGATCGCAGTCTCAATCTGGACGAGGGGGTCGTTGGTCATGTGGCCACCCATCGCAAGCCGCTGATCATCAAAAACGTTTTGCGCAACCGCCGATTCAAGGAAAAGGAGATGGCGCGGCAAATGGGTTTGGTCTCCATGGTGGGGGTCCCCTTGATGCTTAAAAATGACAAGGTCATCGGCGTGCTCAACTGCTTTACCATGGAGGCATATGATTTTTCCAAGACCGAGGTCAATCTCCTGACCGCGGTGGCCAGCCAGGCTGCGGTGGCCATTTTGAATACCGAACTGATGGTCAAGACCCAGGTGATCCAGGAGGAGCTCGAAACCCGCAAACTGGTGGAACGCGCCAAAGAGATTCTCATGCAGCGTATGAATATTCAGGGGGACGAGGCCTATCGCTGGTTGCGAAAAAAAAGTATGGATTCGAGAAAATCCATGCGTCGGGTGGCCGAAGCGGTCATGCTGTCAGAAGAGCTGAACACCGATACTTAACCCGTGCCCATCCACAAATGGCCAATTGGCCCGATATCTGCGTTGCGCGAAAAACTTAATCCTCGGAATATCCAGTATATGCCTGCGGTTAAATTTTTCGTGCGCCTTGATCTCGACCCAATTTGCCTATTTGTGGACGGACACGGATAGAGCTTGCAGCCCATTTTTTATTTTAATCCATCGAGGCCCGCGAGGGTCTTTTTGCTTGACTAACGGATTAAGTGAAACTAAATATGGCTCAAATTGTTTAGTGGCCGGTCAATGGAGACCGGTCGGCAGTTTCAGTAGATCGATTCCGCACATCGGCGTGCGCTAAAAATCAGCAATCAAAGACAAAGGCGTCTGCGTACTCTCGCATCGAGAGGCAGGTGCCTTTTTTTGTCTGTTGGGCGCCCGAAAATAGGCGGCACCCTCCAATCCACTTGTTATTCGAGCCGGAAGGCTTTGACGGATCAGCGATTTATAATTGCAGAGAGAAGGAGAATGGACCATGCGATTTGACAAAAGAAATGATGTGCTCGGGACCGTGAACCGGGGCAATGTGGCCGAATCCGGCCTGTGTACCTTGTGCCGTGCCGATTGCGAAGGCAAGTGCGAAACCTGGCTCTCCAGCCTGGTGGGGCGCAAGCTGCTTTACCCCCGGGATTTCGGTATGGTCACGGCAGGTGCCAACAACACGACCCATGTGGGCGTCTCTTATAATTCTCTGCGCATCCAGGGATATGCCTACGGTGCGCATGGAATCAAACAGACCCTGTCCAACGATCCCGACGATTGCATTTTTCCCAATGTCGATCTGACCTCCGAATTCGGCAACGAAATCAAGACCAAGGCACGTATTCCCTTGATGACCGGTGCCCTGGGCTCCACCTTCATCGCGGCCAAGTATTGGGATTCCTTTGCCGTGGGCGGTGCGCTCGTGGGAATGCCCATCGTCATCGGAGAGAACGTCGTCGGTGTGGACCGTGGTTCGGAAATCAAGAAGGGAAAGATTTCCAAGGCGCCCGAGCTGGACCGGCGCATCGACATCTATCTACGCTATTTCGATGGCTTTGGCGGCATATTCGTTCAGATGAACGTGGAGGACACCCGAAACGGCGTGGCCGAGTATGTGGCCGAAAAATATGGTGACAAGTGCATCATCGAACTCAAATGGGGGCAAGGCGCCAAGGATATCGGTGGCGAGATCCAGGTCACCAGTATCGACTACGCCCTTTTCCTGAAAAAGCGCGGCTACGTAGTCGATCCGAACCCTGAACTGCCCGAAGTGCAAGAGGCCTTTGAAAAGGGCGCCATCCGCTCGTTCGCGCGCCACAGCCGCCTGGGCGGCACCAACCTGGACAGCGTGGATCTGGTGCGCGAAGATTTCATGAAAACGGTGGAATACCTGCGCAGCCTGGGATTCAAACGGATCTCCTTGAAGACCGGATCCTACGGCATGGAGGAGTTGGCCATGGCCATCAAGTTCGCCTCCGACGCCAAAATGGACCTGCTGACCATCGACGGATCAGGCGGTGGCACGGGTATGAGCCCCTGGAACATGATGCAGAGTTGGGGCGTGCCCTCCATCCTTTTGCATGCCAAGGCCCATGAATACGCCAGCATCCTGGCGGCCAAGGGTCAGCGGGTGGTGGATCTTTCTTTTGCCGGCGGATTTGCCCTGGAGGACAGCATCTTCAAGGCCCTGGCCCTGGGAGCGCCCTACACCAAGATGGTCTGCATGGGCCGGGCCGTGATGATTCCCGGATATCTGGGGGCCAATATCGAGGGCGCCCTCCATCCGGAACGCAAGGCCGCGGTGAGCGGCAATTGGGATCGACTGCCCAAGAGCGTGACCGACATCGGCGCCACGCCGGACGAGATTTTTGCCAGCTACTTCGATATCCAGAAGAAGATCGGCAAGGACGAAATGAAAAAGATTCCATACGGCGCCATGGCCTTTTGGACTCTGGCCGACAAGCTCTCCTGCGGATTGCAGCAGTTGATGGCCGGCGCACGCAAATTCTCATTGAACCAGATTCGTCGCACCGATATTTTTGCGGCCAACCGTGAAACGGCTCGCGAGACCGGGATTGTCCATTGTTCGGATGTCAACGACGAATTCGCCAGGAAGATACTCGCAAGATAACCTCATTAGGCTGGATGAATATATACCGCGCGTTGCCCGGCCGGGCAACGCGCGGTGTTTTTTTGACCCTCGGCTCAGCCGGCCTGTTTAAGAAGAGATTCTGTCAGGAGGTTGGCGGCCGTATGCTTGGCGTCCACCTGGTAGGTGCCTTCCTTTATTTGGGCTTTGATCCGGTTCACTTTATCGATATCGACGTCGGGCAGCTGGTGTGCCAATTGCTGTGCGGCCTGCAACTCCCTTGCCCTTTCAGACAACTGCACGCGGTCCGTTCCCGTGGCAGCGGCCGGCGGTGGGCTCCCGGTTTTCTGGGTGCCATGGCCCGGCGCAATCCCTTGTTTGGCATAAACCGCCGTCATGTCATTTGATATTTTCATGTAGGGCTCCTTGATGGGCTAAAAGGTGGTGCCGACCCCAATGCCGAAATGAAAACGAGGCCCGCTGTCCGTCTGCGGTGGCCACTTTTTGATCTCCTGGGGAACGATCACCGGATAGCGATACGGCATTTTACCGATGGTGCGCTCTTCTCCACCCTGAACTTGACCGACCACCGTGATCAAGGTGCCGGCCGGGTAAATGGCCGGGTCGAGGAAACCTTCCGACCGGACGATGTATCGCCCCTCGGATTGATCGCTGTCTGTCGGCCGGTCCGAGGCGTTGAGGGGCAACTGCAACACGGTCAGTTCGGTTTGATCGCCCATGGGTTGAACGTCGATGATTTTTCCGCCCAGCATCACGATTTCACCCGCCGCCTTGTCCGGCGCTTGTTGAAGCGCCTGAAACGCTCCCGAGTAGGTCACCTTGGATCGGGCCTGCTCTGAGATGCCCCCGGCACAACCCACGACCCACCCCATCAGGATCACCATGGGCAGTTTCCACATCACGTTTTTTCGCATCGCTTTGTCCTGCTCGTTGGGGCCGGTCTGACGACATGCCCATTTTGTATCCATCACTCAAGGTACTTCTTGTCAATGGATTCTAGCGGGATGCCACCGCTACCACCAATACGGCCGGTAGGGATAGCCCCACCCCCATGGTCGGTAATAGTAGGGGGGGCCCCAATAATCCCAGTAGGGATCATACGGCACCACTTTTTGCTCGGGCCACAGGTGAATATGGGTCATGTCGATGTGAAGGTAGGGAAACGGGAATTTGCCCGGTTCCGTCCGTGAGCTGGCGATGATGTTGCCCGCCACCGTAATTTTTCGGTCTTTCTGGTACACCTCCGGGTCGATGAATCCCCTGTAGGTGATGATCAGGCGCCCCTGGGACAGATCCCGTGCTTTGGGCTCCTGGCCGCTGCCCAACTCGGTTTGGACGGCGACGATCCGGCTTTGATCCGCTTCATTGGACACCTCGACGACGTAACCGCCCACGATGACCGTTTGCCCGCGATATTGATCGGCTTCTTGAATCAATGTGCGAAAGGGCAGGTCGGCGATGGCGTCGTCGGTCACCTCCGGCGGCATCACGGCGCAGGCACATCCGCTGATGACAATGGCAAGGCATATGACGGTATGTCGAAGCTTCATCGTAGCAGTCCATTGGTTAAACTCTTTTAATTCTAAAACATCGCCGATAAAAAGCAAGAAATGGTTTGAAGCTTTGAACGGTCTCGAATGGCGAGGGAGGTGGCGATCAGAAGAAGTGGCAATCGAATCCCATCATGATACTGCGGGATTCCCAGGTCACTTTGTTGAGCCGTGTGGTCCGGGCCGGGAGGTTGACTTTGTACATGGTGGCGTCCCCTTGGTCGGTGGTCCAGCGGGTGAAGCTGGCGGACAGGTTGATTCTCACCAGCGGATGGATGGGGATGTGGCAGGTGGCCGTTACGCTGCCCCCGCGGGCATCGGCCTCGTGCTCGAAGCTCTTCGGATGCGCCAAATCCGGCCTCAGGTTCCAATCGGCATCGGCCTCATATTCCCCCCAAAAGTGATAGACCAGGTTCAGCTCCCATTCGATGGGTGGCACCTGGGTAGGCCGTTCGGTCATCGTATAGCGCAGGTCGCATCCGATCCACAAGCCCGTCCAGCGGGTGCAATAGGTGCTGTCCAGCCGGCTGTCCAGGGGACCGATGTCCGGCGTCAATCCCGGTTTTTCACTGATCACCTGGCGTCCGTCGGTAATTCGGAAGTTCTGATAATGCAGGGACATACCGATCATGGGGGCGAAAAAAAGCCGTTCTCCCAGGAAGTGAAAGGCATAACCGCCGCCAGCGCTCAAGTCGTATAGCTCATCGTCATCGGTATCGCTGATGGAACGGGAATACTCCTGGGTACGGTTGTCACCGTCATAATCCGAATCCCGCACCTCGCCGTTTCGGATCCAGGCCATGCCGGCGTGGCCGCGAAAATAGAAATGTCGATGGACGAGAAGCCGGCCGCTGAGAGTGAGCTGGTGACTCAGCACGTCATCCCATGTCAGTTCGGAACGGACGTTCGGATGGGTTCCGTCGGCGTTTCCCGCAATGGACCAATCCAGCTCATCAAATCGAAGACCGGCACTGAGTTGGATGGTGGCATCGACGTGGTCAGACATGCTGCGGTAAAGGGTCGGCCGTTCACTAAAGGGAAGTTCGCTGTTTTTGCCTCCGGCGGTGGGTTCGGACGAAGATAGGGGCGCGGCAACTGCCTGTGCGACCATCGCGATCCAGATGGTGAATGGAAAAACCCACTGAGGGGCCTTCATAGACCGAAGGTGGTGCATCCGCTATTCGTTCCTTTGCCGGCTCATCATCCGATTCGGGTCGGGTCGCACGAAGCATTTTCATCTGAAGGCGTCATGTGCGTTAATGGACACAGCGCCCGCCTTTAATGACATATTTTGTTGAGGGAATCCATCTCTTTCCTGGGAAAGCAGCCCAATTTGGCTTTTTCTTGACTAAACACAGCCGGATCGCTTAAAAGGGATCCAGCTTTCTCGGCGGTGCGGTCAGAGCTGCGTTGAGCGAATGGACAGGAGTGATCGATGGGTCGATGTGGGATTCGATGTGGGGCACCAGCGCAAGAGATGCGTTCCATGACCGATGAAGACATTTTCATCTTGCGGTTGAAATTGCTGATCGTTATGGCCAAAGCCTATCTGAATGGCTATCCTCTTGGCGAACGACGCAAAGCGGCTGTGAGTGAAAACGCCCGAATGGTTTTTTATCAAGCCCTCCACCATGCCAACCGATGTGACGCCATCCCTACCGATACAGCGGAACGCACCGACGATGCTTACACCCATCTGTTTTATCAACGCATTCAGTTGCTGGCCGTCATGGCGCGCTCGTTTGCGGCCGGCAATCGGCTGGAGGGGTACCGGCGTCGAGCCCTGGAGGACAACATCGGTCATATCTGTGATCGTCTCGCCGAGAGTCCAGAACTGGCGGATATGCCTATTCTCAAAGTTGCGTGAGGATCGCCATCATAGACAATGTCCAAATCGCAGTTGTTGACCACGAGCGCTTGACGCGGGAATTCATCGTCAACGTGATGATGTACAGTGTCAACCGGGATATTCTCGTCTTTGAGAGCGCAGCGGCCATGGATGTCTATCTGAAATCGGGACACCGGGTTCATCTGATTTTCGTCCAGCTCCATCTGCCCGGCAAGAGCGGCTTTGAGTTGTTGCGCCACCTGAAGCGAACGCATCCAGACATCTACCTCATCGCCCTTTCCGCCAATCCCGCCGATGAAATCGCGGCCATCGATCTGGGTGCGGATGTATTTTTGGGGCTTCCGTTTGTGCTTCAGGATCTGTTTGATATCGTTCAGCGATTTGTCGTCGAAAACCCCAAGGCCCAAGTGGCCTGAGCGAAGGGGCCCATGCGATAGGGTCCATTGGGCAGGTTCATTGCCCGTGCAAGAAAATACAAAGGCGGTGCCCCTGTGGGCACCGCCTTTTTTCGCTTCTAATCGAGTCGTCGCTAATACCGATAATGATCCGGCTTGAACGGCCCCTCTTGTGGCACACCCAGGTAGTCGGCCTGTTTTTTCGTCAATTGGGTCAGTTTCACGCCCAGTCGCTCCAGATGCAGTCGGGCCACCTCTTCATCGAGCTTTTTAGAAAGGGTATACACTTTTTTATCGTGGGGTTCAGTGGCCAGTGCGATTTGTGCCAGGCACTGGTTGGTGAAGCTGTTGCTCATGACAAAGCTGGGGTGGCCGGTGGCGCAACCGAGGTTGACCAGACGACCTTCGGCCAGCACGATGATCGACCGTCCGGACTTGAGGCGCCAGCGGTCGACCTGGGGTTTGATCCTTTCCCGGGTGCAATGGTCCGACTTTTCCAGATAGCGCATCTCGATTTCACTATCGAAGTGTCCGATGTTGCAAATAATCGCTTCGTCTTTCATCTGTTCCATGTGGCTGCCCCGAATGACGTCGCAGCAGCCGGTAGCCGAGACGAAGATATCACCCTGTGTGACCGCCTCTTCCAGGGTGGTCACCTCATACCCCTCCATGGCCGCCTGCAGCGCACAGATGGGGTCGACCTCCGTGATCAGGACGCGGGCGCCATAACCGCGCATGGACTGGGCGCAACCCTTGCCCACATCCCCGTAGCCGCAAACCACAACCACTTTACCGGCCATCATTACGTCCGTGGCACGCTTGATGCCGTCCGCCAAGGACTCCCGGCATCCGTATAGATTGTCGAATTTGGATTTGGTCACCGAATCATTCACATTGAACGCCGGAAAAAGCAGTTCCCCGTCGCGTTGCAGCTGATAGAGGCGGTGCACGCCCGTGGTGGTCTCCTCAGATACCCCGCGCACCTTGGCCGCGATGCGTGTCCAGAATTGTGGGTCGCGCGCATGGCTCACCTTCAGTCGCTCGATGAGCAGCCGCATGTCTTCACTGTCATAGGCTTTACCCAAAAGGCTCGGGTCTTTTTCCACCGCGACACCATGATGGATATAGAGGGTGGCGTCACCCCCGTCGTCGACGAGAAGGTCCGGTCCACTGCCATCGGGCCAGATCAGGGCCTGTTCGGTGCACCACCAGTATTCCTGGAGGGTTTCGCCTTTCCAGGCGAACACGGCGGCCGAACCTTTATC
>DHGT01000019.1:36650-100421 GCA_002402905.1 Desulfatitalea sp. UBA4791
AGGCTGCCCATGACCTTCATGCCTTTAAGGGGTTTGGCCTGGCCATATTTTTTGCGCACGGCCATCAGGCCGGGCATCTCTCTTTCAGATAGCGCCATCTCCTGGTGGCCCAGTTGGGCAAGACCGATATCGGCCACCTTGTATGGCAGCGAAGGGTCCACTTCGAGGTGCCCTTCCGGGCGGTTTGTTTTCGAAGCTAAAGGCATCCACATTCCTCCTGTAATCCCGCATCGACCCACCGTGATGCGGTCGATCGGGTTGATATGCTCGCAAAAATATACTTGATGTTAAGGTCTAAACGGAGAATGTCATCTCCTAAAGTCCCGCTTTTTCCCTCAGGATATCGACCTTGTCCGTCTTTTCCCATGAAAACTCGGGTTCGCTGCGGCCGAAGTGACCATAGGCAGAGGTCTTCCCATAGATGGGTCGCAATAAATCCAACTGTTCGATAATGGCCGCCGGCCTTAAGTCAAACACCTCCGCAACAATTTGCCGGGCGCGGCTTTCGGCAATGTTACCGGTTCCCATGAAATCGACCATGACCGACACGGGTTGGGCCACGCCGATGGCATAGGCCACCTGGACTTCGCATTTTTTGGCCAGCCCTGCGGCGACCAGGTTTTTGGCCACGTAGCGGCCCATGTAACTGGCGCTTCGGTCGACCTTCGATGGATCCTTGCCCGAAAAACAACCGCCGCCGTGACTGCCTTGCCCGCCATAGGTGTCGACGATGATTTTACGTCCGGTCAAGCCGCAGTCACCCATGGGTCCCCCGATCACAAAACGGCCGGTCGGGTTGATGAAATAGCGGGTGTCGCCATCGATCATGTCGCTCGGGATCACCTTTTTGATGACCTCTTCGACGATCGCCTCTTTGAGCCGGTCATAGCCGACCTCGGGAATGTGCTGGGAGGAGACCACGATGGTGTCGACCCGCAACGGGGTGCCGTTTTCATATTCTATGGTCACCTGGGATTTGCCGTCCGGTCTGAGAAAGTCCAGGCTGCCGGTTTTGCGAACCTGCGCCAGCCGCTGGGTCAGTTTATGGGCATACATGATCGGCATGGGCATCAGTTCCGGGGTATCATCGGTGGCAAATCCGAACATCAGGCCCTGGTCGCCGGCGCCTTGCTCCTTGTAAAGCCCTTCGCCCACATTGACTCCCTGTGCAATGTCCGACGATTGGCGATCCAGGCTGGTGATCACCGAGCAGGTCTGCCAGTCGAAGCCCATCTGGGAAGAGTCGTATCCGATATTGCGGATGGTATGTCTTACGATATCGGGGATATTGACGTAGCAGGACGTGGTGATTTCACCGGCGATAAATGCCAGCCCGGTGGTGACCAGGGTTTCGCATGCCACCCGGCAGGCGGTGTCCTGGGCCATGATGGCGTCCAGGACCGCATCGGATATGGCATCGGCGACCTTGTCCGGGTGTCCCTCGGTCACCGATTCGGATGTAAAGAAGTAGCGTTCTTTATTCATTTATGATCCGCTCCTTGATAATAATGAGGATTTTTAAGCAGGGGGAGTGATCCGCATCGATTGCTTACAAGCCATTTCAAAAAGGCCTTTGGGTTCAATTTGGACGTGGCTTATGGTGAGCCGCACTATCGGCAAACAGGGTACGGAATGATGATGACGCGTTTCATCGCCCCCATTCTGTACGAGAGGTCCCTTGCCTCCAATCGACCGGCGGCAGACTATATCAAGGAGTGATGGCCTGTCAACGGGGATTCAACGGTGGCAGTAGGGTTGCGCCAAGACGTCCGGTCCCTCGTTGTTTTACCCCAGGGGAACGGTGGGGGTCTCTTCGCCGGGGATCAGGCCTCTGGATTGACCATCTGGACCACAAGGCGCTCGGCATCTTCCAGCGGCACGCGGGCCGTGTTGATGACCAGATGGTATAACTCCGGCTGGTCGTAGTCTTGTTTGCTCAACTTGTGATAAAGGTTGGCCCTTCGTTTGTCGTTGACCCTGACCAATTGGGCGGCACGCTGTTCGGTCATGTTGTAGTGCGCCATGATAAAACGGACCCGGTTTTCAAAGCTGTTGATCAACAGCACATGATAGGCTTCGGGCATGTCGCTCAGGATATACTGGCTCCCCCGTCCCAGAATCACCACATTACCCTCTTCGGCCATATGGGAGATCAGCACCACCAGGTAATCCAGGTAAATCTGCTCATCAATATAACCGCGCTCGTCTTTAAGGATCCGATCCACGAGCGGTTTGGATACCATTTTGTTGATTATGCGAGACAATCGACCGCCGGCCTCTTTTTCCACGGATTCCACCCATCCGGAAGATACCCTGGCCAGTTCGGCGATCTTTTGAACGATGTCTTCGTCCGCGAAGGTGTATCCCAATCGTTTTGCCACACACTCACCCAGGGTTTTCCCCCCGGCACCAAATTGACGTGATATGGTGATAACGGCCATGTTCTTCTTCCTCCTGTGCCCCGATGGCAGCTGTTGTGCTCTCGTTCAGCTTGGTTTGGGCGGCGGAACGATCAATGTCGGGTAATCGGATTTTTCGGCGATGTTCTGAGGCACACTGCCCAAAAAGCGTTCGACCCACTCCTGTTTCGCGGACGACCCCAGCACAATCAATGTGGCCTGGCAATCCTTGGCGGCCCGTTCGATCTCTTTGATCGGATCGCCCACGTAGACGTGGGCGCGCGCATCGATGCCGACACCCGCAAATCGGTCGCAAATCTCTTCGAGCTTTTCGCGTGCCGCTTTACGGACTTTTTGAACCGTCATGGAATTATCACCCTTGAGGTCTTTTTCCTGGGCCACGTGTACCACATGGACCTGCTCCACGATGCCGTTCAGTGGCCTCAAATAGGCTTCCGCCCGGAGACTGGCCGGGGACCAGTCCGTAGCCAGAAGGATCCGTTCAAAGGGTCGGTCAAGGACCTCGATTTTGTCGGGCATGGGTTTGTAGACCAATACGGGTATGGAGGCCTGGCGCAGCACCTCGGTCACGTCGGAGCCGGAATAGAGTTGGTCGATGAACCGCTTTCGCGAGCGGCCCACCACGATGAGGTCGGCCTCCTCCTTGCGAGCGGCGTCGAAAACCTGGCGAACCATGTTTCCGACCACGATATAGACGCCCACCTCCATCCCCTGTTCGAAAAGGGTTTCGGCCCAATCGATGAATCGGATATTGGCGGTCTCGCGCAGGCGTATCTCTTCTATTTTCTGGTACCCAAGGCCGCGATGCATGGAAACCTTTTCCCGTTCGATGACATTGACGAAGACAACATGATTCAATGACGCTTTGCGCAGTACGAGCAGGCTTTGCAGTGCATCAAAGCTCAAGTCGTCAAACTTGGTGACAAATAGAAGTTTTTTGATATTCATGCGCAGGCCGTTCTCCTGTTTTGCGGTCCGCTAGTGCAATAGGTTCCGGATGGCCGTGGCGAGCTCCTCGGGTTCCACCGGCTTTTCCAGATAGGCTTCCGGTTCCGGCACCGCTGCCCCGCCGAATTCGGTCAGGGCTTTCTGGGAACGCAAAAAAGATTTCTGGGTGATCCCAGACAAGATGATCACCGGAATTTTTTGCAGTTTCGGGTCCGTCTTGATGTGGCGAAACAACCTCACGCCACTCTCCTTGGGCATCAACACGTCTAAAATGACCAAGTCGGGTTGTTCGCTTTTGACGATGGCCAACCCCTGTTCTCCATCGGTTGCTTCCAGCGGTGTGTACCCATGTTCTTCCAGGACGGTGACGCTGAAGAGTCTGACATCCGGATCGTCGTCCACCACGAGAACTTTTTTACCCATATGATTTTCCTCCTTGGCGCCGATTGAAGGTGTTGTTTCGATGTTGCCACGGGTCTCAATCTAAGAGCCCGTTTTTAAATTCAAAAAGAAACCGCTCGCAAGATTCTCGATGGGCTTTCGCCACCGCGCGCGTCAGGTGCTGGATCCGGCGGCCGCTGTGCAATGACGCATGAACGGCAGGCAAAAGGTAAAGGTGGTGCCCGCCCCTGGTTTCGATTGGACCGTGATGGTGCCGTGATGTTCCTTAACCAATTTACGGGTGACCAACAACCCCAATCCCGTGCCCCGATGTCCCTTGGTACTGAAGAACCGGGAAAACAATTTTTTTTGGACTTCCGGGCTCATCCCGCTGCCGTTATCGATAACTTCGAAGCAGATCCGATCGTTTTCCATGCGGTGCGTTCGAATCGTGACTCGCCATTGTTTGTCGGATTCCACCTCGAAGAGGCAGGCATCCAAGGCATTGGAAATCAGATTGGATAAGCATTGGTGCAAAATATGAGGATCCATGCAGACCGTGCCGACCGCGGGATCCAGATCGGTTTCGATGCGAATGTTATACTCATCGGCGGTCGTTTGAACCATCTGGCGCACTTCCTGAACGATGGCATTGGGTTCACACGGTACATAGTCCAGATCGCGTTCTTTGGAGAAGGAGAGCAGGTCCATGACCAGGTCCGAAGTACGCTTGATGTTGCGCTGAATGATGTCCCATCCCTTCAACAACTTCTCATCGTCGTTTTTGGCAATGCCCAGATTGACCAGATAGGAGCCGCCTTTGAATCCATGTAGCAGGTTTTTGATGCCATGGGCAACACCGGCTACCGTCTGGCCGATAGCGGCCAGACGCTCGGCGTGCAGCAGTTCGGCCTCCAGCCGTTTGATTTCGCGCAGGTCCTGATAAAAAGAGACCGACCCCATCAATTTGCCTTTTTCCTTCAAGGGGGCACCATAAAAACGGACCGGAATTCGCTCCCCGTCATTGGCCGTGACGATCGTCTCCACCCATTCGGTTGGCGTTGCTGTGCCGTTGGATGCGGGCAGATGAGAAAAAAAACGGGCCACCTCGTCTGGAAGGATTTCTGTGATGTGCCGTTCCTTAATCTCTTCAAACGTATGGCCGAAAATTCGCTGGGCGCCCGGATTGTAAATCACGATCCGCAGCTGGTCATCGGTGGCGATGATCGCATCGTTGGAGCTTTCGATGAGCCGTGACAGAAAGTTGGATTGGCGGCGCAGTTCCTGGGTGGCGTGTGCGACTTTCTCTTCCAGCTCCTCGGTGTGGGCCTTGAGCTGACTGCGGATGGCCAGCTTCTCATCGGCGCGTCCAATGGCCACAGCAAGGACTTCATCGCGTACCGGCTTGTTGATAAAATCCGAAGCCCCCAATTTCAACGCTTCGATGGCATTGTCGATGTCACCGTGGCCGGTGATGATGATGACCTCTGCGTCGGCTTCCAGGGCCTTGATGTTGCGAAGCACTTCGATGCCGTCCATGCCGGGCATTTTAACGTCGGTCAGAACCAGATCGGGCGACTGTGCTTTAAATAGACGCAACCCCTCTTCTCCGCTCCTGGCGGTCATCACGTCGTAACCATCGATGCGCAGGCTCATGGATAACACGCGCAAAATATCCTGTTCATCATCGATGAGAAGAATCTTATGGATTTTACGATTCGTTGACATCGCTACACATCGGAAAGCTTAAAATGAAGGTCGTTCCCTCGCCTTTCTGGCTTCGCACATCGATGGTGCCGTCATAGTCCTTGACAATCCCATAGCTGATGCTCACCCCCAATCCGGTCCCCTTGCCCACCTTTTTGGTAGTGAAAAAGGGTTCGAACAGTTTGCCTTTCACCTCCTGGCTCATGCCGACGCCATTATCCTCGACCGTAACAATGACTCTATCCTTTTCTGCGTGACTGCGGATGGCGAGGCGCTTGGCCATGCCCTGGTGTTCCGGCTGCTCGGCCTTCTCGTCTATGGCGTCGATGGCATTGGTGACCAGGTTGATGAAAACCTGCTCGAGGCGGTTGTGGTCGGCCATGATGAAAGGTATATCGTCGTCCAAATTCAGGTCAAGGGCTATCTCATGAACCTTGATCTGATGCCCCAGGACCTTGAAGACATCCCGTATGGGGTCGTTGATCTTGATCTTGTTCTTCACGACTTCCGACTGCCGCGCAAATTCCCGCACGTGCCGAATGATGCCCGTGGCCCGTGATACATTGGCGGTAATATCGTTGGCCATGCTGCGCAGGTCTTCGGAAGGGATCGGCTGTTCCTTATGGATCATTTTCAACAAATAGTCGGCACAAATCTGGATGACATTCAGGGGTTGATTGATTTCGTGGGCCATCCCGGCGGCCATCAATCCCAGAGTCGTCATCTTGCTGGCCTGTATCAGCTGGGTCTCTTTGTCCACGGTTTCCGATATATCGGTGGTCGTGGCGATCAGCACGTCGCCTTCATCGTTCTGGGCATGGCTGACGTTGATGTTGACAAAAAACGGCCGTCTCCCCCTGCGAAAGTGGCGCCGCTTGGAAAAGAGAACGGATTGACCGACGGCCAAATGCGTCAAGCCCGAGCGCACTTCGGTGTCTTCCGGGTCTCCTAACTGCATGAAGGGCATGCCGTTGAACTCTTCGCGTGAATACCCATAGCACTCTTTGGCCCGTTCGTTGATATCCAGGATGTTGAGCGACTGTCGATCGATGATAAAAATCGGATTGGGGTCATTGTTGAACAGGGAGCGATACTTGGCTTCGGACTTGATGTACTGCTCTTGAAGCACGGCATTTTCAAGCGCCACGCCGATCCGGTTGCCGATCAACTCCAGGATATGGCGCTCTCCCTCGTCATACGTTTTAGGCGTACGGCTGGCGATCTGCATGACCCCCAGGGTTTTCTTGTGCTTGGCGCTGATGGGCACGTAGGCCAGAGATTGAAATCCCTTGTCGGCCAGGTCGGAGAGCAACGGTTCTTGCCGGGGATCGATTTTGTCGATCAGGGTCAGCGTATCGCTCTGGGCCACTTGACGGATGAGCCGGTCATGCGGTTGAATCACGGGGTGGTTTGATCGGGGAAGTCCATAATGATATTTGAGATGAAACCCCTCTCCGTTGTTACGCAGGAAAATGGAGATGTCGTCCACCATTAAAAAGTGCTGGATCTCTTTTAACGCGGCTTCGATACGAAAATCGACGATCCAGGGTGCGCTCAGCGCCGTATAAATGGCACACAAGGCACTCAATTCAGAGGCGTGCCGCTCTCTTTCCTGTTCGGCGCGTTTGTCTTCGGTTTTATCCCATAATGTTTCGATGGCGCCGACGATGGTGCCATCCGGTGCCTTGATGGGGGCTGCCGTGAACCACAGCCATTTGCCGCCGTCACCCACCTGTGGGAAAAAGACTTCTGCTTCGTAGGCGCCTTCGATCATGGCGGATTTGCGCCATTGGCCGCCGTAGAGTTTTTCAATTTCGCCTTCATCGATTTGATCGATGATGACATCGGCCATGGTCGGACGCTCCCGACGCCAAAACGGGGCCCACTGACGATTGGTGCCGACGACTTCATCGGCCGGAGCGCCGGACATTTTTTCCAGCGCGCGATTCCAGTGGGTGACGATATGATCTCGATTGATGACAAAAGTGGGTATGGTGCTACCCTGGATGATCTGGGACTGTGTCTTTTGAATCTCCAGCAGCGCCAGTTCCTTTTCGCGGTAGCGTTCGTTGCGGCTCTTGATAATCTCATTGAAGCAGTTGAAGACCTGGAGGAACAATTCCTCCAGCGCAGCCGGATCGTTCAGATGGGTGTTAAATTCATCGAGAATTTGCAGCTGCAGGTTTTCCACCTGGATCGTATCCCACAGGTAGCGCGCTACGGAGTGATCGATCAGGTCCACATGGGACGGTTTGGTCTTCTGGATGGCGGCGGCCAGGTCGGGATCGTTGGTGATCTCCAGAATCACCTGCAAATCGGGGAAGGTGTACAAGGCGTCGTAATGGGAGCCTGTGGCAATGCCGCACTGCCGGGCATAGCCGTACCCTTCGGCTTCAGGATCGATATCCACGACGCACAGGATGTGGGGTTTGATCGGATGGCGATCCTCTTCCTTTAAGAAGCGCAGCAATTTGTTGCAGAATCGGCCACCACCGACAATGCCGACCTTGGCCCCCCGCAGGCGGTTGATCACGGCGTTGCCATTGCTGCAATTTTTAAACGTTCCCAAAGCGCTCATTGCCGTTTTGCCCAGCTTGTTAGAAAAAGATCCATGTCACCACAATAAGACAAGGGACCAGAAATACCAAGGTGTAGCCCAGAATGTAACCGAAAAAACTGGGCATGGGCGTGCCGGCCTCTTCGGAAATGGCGCGCACCATGAAATTGGGTGCGTTTCCGATGTAACTGCACGCACCGAAGAAGACGGCCCCGGCCGATATGGCCTCCAGAAAAATGCTCTTTTCGGTCATGAGCAGGGGGACGGCCTGGGGTTCGCTCAATCCTGCAAAGAAGCTTCCCAGGGCCGTATTGAAAAACGTCAGGTAGGTGGGGGCATTGTCCAGGAATGCCGACAGCATGCCGCTGACCCAGAAGTAATGCGCCGGCTCGGAGACCCGGTTGATGATAAAGCCCAGGGCGCCCTGGGCGCCGGCCTTGAGAATCAGCAGGCATGGGATCATGGTGACGAAAATACCGACGAACAGATAGGCCACCTCTATGATGGGAAACCAGGTAAATGCGTTGTCCTGCCGGATTGTCGTCGAGGTGGTCACCAGAGACAGCAGCCCAAGGGCAACGAGCAGCAGGTCGCGCAGCCAGCTTTGGATCTCGCGGTGGACGCCAAAGGTGTTGATGGTGCCCAAATCGGCGATACCGCTGAACAGCACCGCGCCGATGATGCCCAGCAGGAAGACAAAATTGAGCTTGCCTTCCAACGACAAGGGGACACGATCCCCCGGATTTGCGGCGATGGACGCGCGGAGGGGCTGTTTCATATCTGTCTGGCCTAGTTCTTTCCTGTAAAAGTAAAAGTCCATGGCCAAGTAGAGTCCGAGAAGCAAAATGGTCATAGTCAACATGTGCGGCAGGATTTTAAAGGTCCAGAAAAAACTCACGCCATGCAAAAAGCCTAAAAACAGCGGCGGGTCGCCGAGGGGCGTGAGGGAGCCGCCGATATTGGCTACCAGGAAGATAAAAAAGACCACCATGAAGGTGCGGTTTTTGCGATGTTTGTTGGCGCGTAGAAAGGGTCGAATCATCAGCATGGCGGCACCGGTGGTACCCATCCAGGAGGCCAGCAGGACGCCGATGGCCAAGAGGGCTACATTGAGCAGCGGTGTGCCGCGCAGCGTGCCGCGCAGCAGGATGCCTCCGGAAACCGTATACAGCGACCAGATGAGAATGATAAAGGGCACGTAGTCGGCCAGCATGATGTGCAGGATTTCATAGATGGCCGTACCTTTATACATCACAATGAAGGGCAGGGCCAGGCTCAGGGCCCAGAAGCCGGCGATTTTGCCGAAGTGATGGTGCCAGAAATTCGGTGCCGCCAAGGGCCAGAAGGCAATGGAGAGCAGCATGCCGGCGAACGGCAGGCAACTCCATAAGGGGAGATGCCGCCCGAGATCCTCGTGGCCATGGGCAGAAGGGGTCTCTGCAGCCGAGTCCTGTCCCTCATGGTGAGGTGCGGCGGGGGGCGTCGCGGTCGGTTCGATGTCGGTGGCAGCAGGTGACGTCGTTTCTGTCTGGGACTTGCCGTATGCGGCTTCAGACATTAGGCAGCAGACGACGGCGACCAAAATGACCAGTCCGGCACATCGGCGGACAAGTTGGCGGATAAGATACATAGCGTCCGTCATAATCTTAGGGGTTGGCTTTGGCGAGTGAGCGGCTGCCAAGGATCAGGCTTTGAACGATCCCCGTGGCAGTATCCAGATTCACCCGGCTCATGTTGAGAGTGAGGTGATAATGTTCGGGCCGGTCATAGTCCGCTCGGCCGATTTTGCGATATAAATTGGTGCGTCTTTTGTCTTCCACCGCAATGGCGCGGATCGCCTCGTTGTGGGACAGGTTGTACTGTTTTTCCATGAATTGGACACGATACGCTTCGCTGGCAATGAGCAGCGCGTGATACGTGTCCTTCCGGTCTTTGAGGATGTATTGTCCGCCCCGACCGAGGATGACGCAGTTGCCTTCGTCTGCGATTTTATTGATGATCTCGGACAGCAAATCGACATAGATTTCTTCGTCGATATAGCCCTGGCGATCGTCCAGAATGCGATCCACCAATCTCCTGGGGACAATCGCGCCGATGAATTTTTGCAGTTTGCCGCCGGCCTCCCTTTCCACCGACTTGACCCAATCGGGAGAGACCTTGGCCTTCTGAGCCACCTTGGAGATGATCTCGTCGTTGACAAAGATATATCCGAGCTGTTCGGCCAATTTTTTTCCCAATGTCGTCCCACCCGCTCCAAATTGTCTGGAAATGGTTAACACTGCCATGGGTGCCTCCTGTGCGTTCGCAACCGGCTGTGTGGGTCCCACCGCCAAATTCAAAAATACTCACCAGGCCCGCTAGTTGGGTTGCCGAATGAATGATGAAACAGGTGTTGTCGTTTTGAACGTAGTGAAAAATTGAGCAGGCGTCAATATTAATTCAGGATTCATCGGATGTATAAAATTCATTTGCCATGATCATCCCAACAGCTTGACAGCCATCAAATATTTTTGATACTGATTGAGTGCTCGTGTGGAATGAAAAAACTTATATTCTATCACTCGGTTCCAACCTTTAAGCCGGAAATGGTGTGCCTTGCTTCATGTCCTGCTCCTATTCCTCAACTTGCAGATTGAGATGGCGTTGTTTTAACGGCTGTTTTTTTGGATGACCGATGGTTGTCCTGCTGATACGTGCGGTTTTTTTACATAATAAAGCGAACCGGCCGGCAACGGTGGCCGACAAAATGCCTTAAATGGGTGCCCGACCCACTATTGTAATCCGGAGATTCGGTTGGACACTGGATCCATGAAGCATAGCGAATGGATGGGGCAGGTATACATTGTCATGCAGCTGGGCCTTACCCTTGCCGGCTGTGTTGTGTTCTGCTTCTTTGTGGGCCGATATATCGACCGCTGGTTGGGCACCCGTGGGGTTTTTCTGACGATTTTCACGCTGTTGGGCGTGATCGGCGGCGCAAATGTCGCCTACCGCCAGATCCAGGACGTGCTGAAAGAGGAAAAGCAAAATAAAGACAGGTCCAATGACCGGTGACCTACAAGGCCTTCAAAAAAGATATTGTTCGATAGCCATGGCACTGGCCATCGTCGGTGCCTTGCTTTTACTGGCGCTGGATGCCAAGCCCATGGCCAAGGGTCTGATCTTGGGAACCCTGTTCAGCATTTTTAATTTTATCATGATAGCCACCCTGTTGCCGATGCGCCTCGATAAAGGTCGGCGGCAGACGTTCCTGGTCGGCCTGGGTGGCATCGGGTTCAGATACCTGCTGTTGGCGGTGCCGTTGCTGATTTCAGTAAAGCTTGACGCCATCAATTTCTACAGCACCGCGGCAGGCCTTTTCATGGTTCAAGGCGTGCTGATGGGCGATCATTTCACCAGGATAATTTTCAATAAAGAGTCATAGGACGGGGGCCATGCAAGAGCTCGGCAAAATTCACCAGCTGATTTTTACGATCGCCGGATACAAGCTGACATTGAATTTAGAGGTCATGTTGATGACGTGGATCGTCATTGGCCTGCTGATCGTTTTTGGTTGGCTCTGCGCATCACGCCGCGCCATTGTACCCAATCGTTTTCAAATCGTGGGAGAGTTGCTGGTGTCCAAGCTTTACGAACTGACCGAGGATGCCATGGGAAAAACATTGGCCAGAACCTATGCCCCCATGATCGTCGCCTTGTTCATGTTCCTGGTGCTCTGCAACTGGATCGGCATCATTCCCCACATGGAGGAGCCGACCAAAGACCTGAACACACCCCTGAGCCTGGGTATCATGGGGTTTGTCATCGCGCACTACGTGGGCATCAAAACCAAAGGTTTCAAGGCCTACATCAAAGAGTATTTCGAACCCATGTTTTTCATGATGCCGCTGAATCTGATCGGCGAGCTGGCCAAGATCGTATCCATTTCCTTTCGTCTCTTCGGTAACATCATGGGCGGCTCGATCATCATCCTGGTCGTCTCCTATTTGACCTACAACATTATTTTACCGCCGTTCCTCAATGCGTTTTTCGGTTTGTTTGTCGGGGCGATTCAAGCGTTCGTGTTTACGATGCTGACCGTGGTTTATATTTCAACCCAAGCGAAGTAGTAGCCGATAACCATGATAGACGACATTGCAGTTTGGGTAAAAGTGGGCGCCTATGCCGGCGGCGGATTGGCCATGGGTTTGGGTGCGATCGGGGCCGCCATCGGCGAGGGGCACACCGCGGCCCAGGCCAATGCGGCGATCTCAAGAAATCCAGCCATTTCGGGTGATATTCTCAAGTCCATGCTGGTGGGCCAGGCCATCGCCGAGTCGGCCTCGATTTTTGCCCTCGTGATCGCCATGATTCTGCTGTTTTCTTCCTTTCCCGCCACCTCTTTTGTGATGGTCTGGGCCGTATTTTCGGCCGGGCTGGCCATGGGGCTGGGCGCCATCGGATCAGGCGTAGGGGCCGGCTTTCCGGCCGGTGCGGCCTGCCTCGGCATGGGGCGCCAGCCGGCCATGAGCGGCCGTTTGACCACCAATATGCTGGTGGGGTCGGCGGTGTGCCAGACCCCCTCCATCTTCGCCCTGGTCATCGGATTCATCCTGATTTTTACCGATTATGCCACCAAGCCGTTGTCCCCGACCTGGGCGGCGGTCATGGGGGCCGGGCTGTCGACCGGGCTCAGTGCCATCGGATCCGGCATTGGCGGCGGTTTTGTGGCCCGAGCCAGCTGCGAGGGAATCGCCCGCAATCCCAAGGCCGCCGGTCCGGTGACCAATATCATGCTGCTGGGTCAGGCCATCAGCCAGACACCGGCAATTCTCGGCCTGTTGATCGGTTTTATCCTTATCTTCAAGGGTGGCGCGGCCAGCGATGCGCTGGCGCCGGCCATGGCCCTGCTGGCGGCAGGCATATGCATGGGCATCGGCGGGATCGGCCCCGGTATTGGCGAGGGAATTGCCTCCAGCGGCGGCGTTACCTGGATCGCCCGCAATCCGGAAGAGATGGGCGTCATCGTTCGCACGATGCTAGTGGGTATGGCCGTGGCCGAATCCACGGCTATCTATGCGATGGTTATTTCTTTGGTGCTGATATTCGTGGTTTAATCAAGGCAAACATCCGTAAGGATCAACGTAACAACGTGGGAGGACTCTATGGCAATCGAAGGCGTGGATATTGTCAAAGCGGCGGCGTTTTTGGGCGCGGGTTTGTCCATGGGGCTGGGCGCCATCGGGCCCGGCGTGGGCGAAGGGATGGCGGCGGCCAAAGCGTGTGAAGCCATAGGTAAAAACCCCAAGGAGGCCGGCTTGTTGACACGTACGATGTTGGTGGGCCAGGCGGTTTCCGAGTCGACGGGTATTTACTCGCTGGTCATCGCGCTGTTGCTCCTGTTTGTCGTCTAACCAACTTCATACGGGTCCTTACTTATGGAAGTCATTGAAACCACCGCTTTGATCACGATCAACGCGACACTGGTCTTTCAGCTGTTGTCGTTTTTGCTTTTTCTGTTCATCATCCACCGGATCATGATCCGGCCGCTCGATCGGGTCATGCAGGAGAGAAACTTTTTCCTGGATCAATTGAACGAGGAGATCACGGAAGCGGGAGATGAATACAAACAGCTGTTAAAACAGATCCAGCGCCAGGAAAACCAGGCGCGGGATGCCGCGCTGAAAATCAAGGATGATATCGAGGCGGCCGGACAGAAAAGCGCCGCCGAATTGATCGCCCGCACCAGAGACGAGATCAATGCCATGAAATCAAAAGCCCAACAGGAGACGGCGGCCAAATTGAAGACGGCCATGGCCGCGGCGCAAAACGAGGCGGTGTCGGTTGCGGAAAAGATGATCGCCCGTTTGCTGGAATCCAACGGAGAGCTGCGATAATGGGGCGCAACATGCATTACATCGGCATCGTGTCGACAATCGTCATTGGGTGGTGCGCCGTCGCCGGCAACGCCTGGGCATCCGATTCCTTTGAGTTTACACGGCATACCTACGATCTGATCATGCGCTATGTCAATTTCGCAATCCTGGCCGGATTTTTCATCAAGTATGCGCGCAGACCGATTATCAGTTTTCTCAAGGACAAACGAGCCGAGGTCCGGGGGATGATCGATGATTTGGAAGAAAAAAAGCGCGGCATCGAAAAGCAGATCGAGGAGACCCAAAAGGAGTTGGCCACGGGCCAGGAGCGCCTGGAGTTGGTCAAGGACAGGATCATCGCCGAGGGTCAGCGGCGAAAGGACGAGCTGATCGCCGACGCCAGAAGCGAGAGTGCGGTTTTGATGGAAAGCACCCAGCATAAAATCGAAGCCATGTTCAGAGACACCAGCGCTCGTATTCGCGGTGAGCTTATCGATATGGCCGCCCAAATCGCCCTCGAAGAGCTGCCTCGACGGGTCACCGTTCAGGATCATGATCGATGGGTTCAAAGATGGATGGAAGCTGCCCAGCGTTGAACGATCCTCGTCCGGCCTTGTGAAAACCCTATCTGTTCCCCCGATTTAATGGATTGACTTGTTCTCCGACTCCGGCTAAATGAACCCTTTTGGTTTTATTTTGTTTTTTGGCCTGCCAACCGATTTGGGCTTAAGAAAAAGATTAAACAGCAAAGAGGTTCGATTATGGCAACGGTGGAACAACAGGACGAACAATCCGTTGAGCAGTTCGTCAATCAGCAGATCAAGAAGTGGCAGAAACTCTATACGGCGGACGAGAAGAAAAAGACCGCCAAGATCCCGGTCATCACGGTGTGCATGGAGCCGGGCGCCGGTGGCTGTCTCATAGGTGAACAGATTGCCAATCGGCTGGGATTTGATTTTTTTCATCGCGACATGATGCACAGGATCGCCGAAAGCGCCCGCATCAGCACCACTGTGGTGGATTCCCTCGAAAAAGAGCGTCTGTCGGGCGTCCAGGATTTCATCGCTTCGGTGATCAAGGAACAATATATCCATCCCAGTATCTATTTGGAGCATTTGATGAAAGTGGTCGGCACCATCGGAAAGCACGGGCACGCCGTGATCGTGGGCCGGGGCGCCAACTTCATCATTCCGCCCAAAGATCGTTTTGCGGTGCGCGTCGTGGCGCCTCTCGAGATTCGTATCGAAAATGTATCCAAACGATTTCGGGTTCCCACCGATATCGCCAAACAGCGCGTGTTGATCCGTGAGAACAGACGCCGCGCTTTCGTCCGCCAATCTTTCAATGCGGACATCGTGGATCCGGTGCACTATGACATGATCCTCAACACCGGCAACATGAATGTGGATGCTGCCGTGGAGGCCGTGGTCGGCGCGGTGATGGGACGCTTGAAAAGCGGCAAGAAGAAATCGCGGTAGGTTCGCCGATCCGTAAACCCATGTCCTTGCGGAAAGTGGACGGACACGGGCCATCAGGCGCACTTGGAATAGCCGCAAACCGGGCAGTTCAGGCATCCCTCGCCATGAACCAGAGGTGAACTGCAATCCGGGCACATGCCGGCCGGCTGGTGAGATTCGGTCGGTTCACTGGCGGTCACGTGTTGGAGCACCTGCGCCATGGCATCGGGGCAGGAGAGTACCATTTTCCCGTTTTGCCAGATGGGCGAGGGGCACCGGATCCCGCTGAGCTGTTTGATAATGGCCTCCGGCTTGACTCCCGAACGCAACGCCAGAGAAATCAGCCGACCGGCCGCTTCGATCTGAGAAGATGCGCATCCCCCGGTTTTGCCCATCTGGGCAAACACTTCACACATCCCCAGGTCATCGGAATTGATCGTCACATACAGCTTGCCGCACCCCGTGCTGATCCGTTCGGTGAGTCCGAAGGTGCGTTGGGGTCTGGGCCGCGGTGCGATGCGATCGTTTTCCGCGCGGGAGTGACCGGCGCTGAGTACTTGATGCTGACGGCTGCCGTCGCGATAGATGGTGATGCCTTTGCAACCCATTTTGGCGGCACTGAGAAAGACCTGGGCCACCTCGTCCGGTGTGGCATGGGCCGGGAAGTTAACGGTTTTGGAAACCGCATTGTCAGTATGCTTTTGAAAAGCGGCTTGAATGTTGACATGCCATTGGGGGGCAATATCGTAGGCCGTTCGAAAGATGCGCTGGACCTTTTCGGGCACGGAGGGGTTGCCCTGCACGGAACCGCTGGCCGCTACCGATTGGACCAGGTCTTCAGAGAAAAACCCCTCTTTTTTTACGATCTGGACGAACAAGGGATGCATCTCCGACAAGACTTGATCTTCGAGCACATGGCGCGCATGGGCCACGGCAAACAGCGGCTCGATGCCGCTCGAAGCGCCGGCGATCAAGCTGATGGTGCCAGTCGGTGCGATGGTGGTTACCGTGGCATTTCTCATGGATGCATAGCGTCCCTCTAATATACTTCCTTTGAAAGCCGGAAAATTGCCCCGGCGCCGCCCCAGATCTTCAGAGGCACAGCGTGCCTCCCGATGGATAAAGGCCATGATGGTTTCGGCCTGTTCCACGGCCTCGTCTGAATCATAGGGGATGGAGAGTTTGATCAGCAGATCGGCGAATCCCATGACGCCCAGTCCGATTTTGCGCGTCAACCGGCTGGCCTTTTCGATTTCAGGCAGGGGGTATTGGTTGACTTCGACCACATTGTCCAAAAAGTGCACGGCCAACTGCACGGCCCGTTTCAGCCGGTTGAACATCACCCCTTTGGATGACACCATTTTGGAAAGATTGATGGCACCCAGGGTGCACGATTCATAGGGCAGCAAAGGCTGTTCGCCACACGGATTGGTCGCGTCGATGGCGCCGAGGTGGGGAGTGACATTGTCCTGGTTGATGCGGTCGATGAAGATGACCCCGGGTTCACCGCTACCCCACGCCGATTGCACGATGCGTTCGAATATTTTTTGGGCCGAAACGCTGCGCACGGTTTGGCCGGTGCGCGGATTGAGGAGTTGGTACCCCTGGCCGCGGGCCAGTGCATCCAGAAAAGTTTGGGTGATGGCCACCGACAAGTTGAAATTGGTCAGCTGTCCGGGCTGGTCCTTGGCGGCGATGAAGGATTCGATGTCCGGATGATCCACGCGCAGGACTCCCATGTTGGCGCCGCGTCGCGTGCCGCCCTGTTTCACCGCTTCGGTGGCGGTATCGAAAATGTTGATAAACGACAACGGTCCGCTGGAAACCCCAGCAGTGCTCGATACGGTATCGTTGGCCGGCCGGATGTGTGAAAAGGAAAAGCCGGTTCCGCCGCCGGATTTGTGGATGATGGCCGTGTGTTTCACGGCATCGAAAATACTCTCGATGCTGTCGCCCACCGGCAATACGAAACAGGCTGCCAATTGCCCCAATCGGCGGCCGGCATTCATCAAGGTGGGCGAGTTGGGTACGAACCATAATTTGGAAAGCAGGTCGAAAAAGGACGCTTCGGACTGGGTTACCGCCTTGGAAGATTCGAAGGCCCGGTCTCCCTCGGCCACATGGCGGGCAACGCGGCGCATCATCTCTTCCGGCGTTTCAATGATTTTTCCCGAAGGGTCTTTGTCCAGATAGCGCTTTTCCAAAACGAGTCTGGCATTGGGTGAAAAGGCAATCTTCATCATCTGTACCTGCTCGACAGTCTATGCTGCTCCAGCGTTCGAAGAGCAGCTTGTTTCTCTTCCGGTCGGCTCTGCGCGACAGAAAAGAATCCATTACAGCCATTTTTTAAATAAAAACATAACCATTTTCCGGCCTTAAGTAAACAGGTGTGCCCCGGCTCGAATGATCAACGGAATGAACGCGGAAACCAATCGCCGTTTCACGGTTGTGTATGGAGGGTTTTGATAAACGCCATGAAGGTGCGGCACAGGGGGGAAGGGGTGCGGTGCTTGTGACGGGTGAGGTAGAAATGGCGTTTGAAGTCGAGTCCTTCAACCGTGAGGGTCTTCAGCGTGCCGGCGGTCACATCGTCGGCAACGGCAATGGCCGAAAGAATCGAGATGCCGATATGGCTCTTGATGCTCTGGCGGACGGCCTCGGTGCTGCCCATTTCCGCCACGACATGGAATCCATCCAACTGGTGGCCGGTTTTTTGGAGATGTCGTTCGATGGCGTGCAGGGTCCCCGATCCGCTTTCGCGGATGATAAACGGCTCTTGGATCAGTTCGGCCATGGTCACGCTGGAGCGACCGGCCCATTTGTGGTCGCTCGGCACCACCACGCACAATACATCTTCCGTCAGCGGTGTTTGCTCCAACTGGCTGTCGTCATACCGGGCGCCGACCACGCCAAGTTCGATGCTTCCGGAGCTGATTTTTTCCAGAATCTCCGACGTGTCGCCCACGACAAGGGCGATGTGGACGTCGGGGTAGGTGCGGGAAAACTCGCCGATCAGTTGAGGCAGGAGATAACCGCCGGGTATGGTACTGCCCCCAATGGTCAGTCGCCCTTTAATTTTTCCTAAGAATTCGGCCAGGGCGGTTTCGGTTTCCTGTTGAAGGGCGAGCAGCCGTTGGGCATAATCGTAGAGCAGTTCCCCGGCTTTGGTCGGAGAAGCATTGCGGGCCAGCCGGTCGATGAGCTGGGTGCCGAAATGGGTCTCCAGGTCCTTGATGTGGCTGCTGACCGTCGGCTGCGACAGGTGAACCGCTTCTCCGGCTTTGGAGAAGCTTTTCAGCTCGAGTACTTTGCAGAATATCTTAAGCTGCCATAGATCCATTGGGTTGCCATCGTCGGCTATCGGGTCTTGGTGTATTTGGCTTTGACACGCTCGTTGACCAGCGGTGGTACCATGTCGGTGATGTCTCCGCCGAAAATGGCGGCCTCTTTGATGATCGACGAACTGGTGAAAAACCAGCGCATGCCGGTCATTAAAAAAACGGTCTCGATTTCCCGGTTGAGTTTGCGGTTCATCAAGGCGAGCTGAAACTCCTTTTCAAAGTCGGATACGGCGCGCATGCCTCTGAGTATCGCACAGGCACCGTGCGTTTTCGCATAATCGACCAGCAGGCCACCAAAACTGTCAAACGACAGGCCGGGGATATCTTTCATGCACTCCCGCAGCATTTCCAACCGTTCGTCAATCGAAAAAAGGGCTTTTTTTTGGGGATTGTTAAGGATGGCGACGATGATGTGGTCAAAGATTTTTCTTCCTCTTTGAACGATATCCATATGGCCGAAGGTCACGGGGTCGAATGAGCCGGGGTAGATCGCGATTTTTTTCATATTATCCTTCCATCATGTCGGATACAAAAACCAGGGCGATAGATCGCCGCAGATGTCGGCTGTGGATGGGCACCTTCTAGCATGGAAAGTTTCAAGATGCAATAATCTCACCGGTAAGCGTCCAAAAGGTGAGCATGGTCTCGCCATATCGTCGCTGATCTTCGCAGGTCAATCCCGGGACAACGGGCAGGACGTCCCCTTTGGCGGCCTGCTCGACAACGATTCGGGCATCAGCGGCCAACGCCTCTTCACGCATCAGATGCACGAGTGCCGGCTGGACCATGTTTTGATGATACGGCGGATCCAAAAAGACCAGATCAAACGCCTGGCGATAGGGGCGCAGGCAAGACAGGTTTTTCACAATGTCCCATTGAATGATCCGGCTGCGGGTTTCAAGACCGCAAAGGGCGGTATTTTTGCGCAAGACATGAATCGTTGCGGATGCCTTGTCGATGAAGACGGCCTGCCTCGCGCCGCGGCTCAAGGCTTCGATGCCCAGAGCGCCGCTACCGGCAAAAAGGTCCAGTACGGTGGCGCCGACGGGTTTTGACCCCAGGATGTTGAACAGCGCTTCCCGGACACGGTCGGAGGTGGGGCGGATGGATCTGCCGCTCAAGGATACGAGTTTTCGTCCTCGCAATGTGCCGCCGATGACGCGCATGCAGTTAGTCGTTCTCTTCGGACAGCTTTTTGATTCTGCGATGCAAATAGCTGCGTTCCACGCCGATGGACTTGGCCGTATGGGTGATGTTGTTTTCGTTCTCCACCAGTTTGCGCTGGATGAAATGCTGTTCGAATTGCTGCTTGGCCGCTTTTAACTCCTGGATGCTGAAGAGGGATTCGATTTTTTCGGAACCCGGAGAAATGGTCCCGGGATTGTAGGGCTTGGGCAGATCCTTCACGCCAATGTGTTGATCCGTACTCATGATCACCAGGCGTTCGATGAGGTTTTTCAATTCCCTCACATTTCCCGGCCAACTGTATTGCTTCAGCAGGTCTACCGCTTCCACAGACATGCTTTTTTTCAGCTCCCGGCTTTGCTGCGCCGCCTCGGCCAGAAAGACGTCGACCAAAGTGGAGATGTCCTCGGCCCGATCCCGAAGGCTCGGCACCTCGATGGGCACGACATTGAGCCGATAGTAGAGATCTTCGCGAAAAGTGCCTTGCCGGATTTCTTCCTCCAGGCTTTTGTTGGTGGCGGCGATGACGCGTACGTCCACATTCAGGGTCCTGCTGCCGCCCACCCGTTGAAACTGCTTTTCCTGAAGCACGCGCAAAATTTTGGCTTGGGTTTTCAGGCTCATGTCGGCGATTTCGTCCAGGAAGAGCGTGCCTTTGTCCGCGAGTTGAAATTTTCCGACTTTTTTACTGTTGGCGCCCGTGAAGGCTCCCTTTTCATGCCCGAACAATTCGCTTTCGATCAACTCCTCGGGTATGGCGGCGCAATTGACCGCAATGAGGGGTTGGGCGGCGCGCTGGCTCATATGATGAATGTTTCTGGCCACGAGTTCCTTCCCCGTGCCGTTCTCACCCTTGATGAGGACCCAGCTATCGCTGGGTGCAACCCTGGCGATGGCGGCCTTCAGCGCTTGAATCGGTCCGCTGTTTCCGGTGATGGCATGCTTGTCGATAGTCTTTTTGCGCAGGTATCGATTTTCTTCTTCCAGGCGTCGGAAGTTAAGGGCGTTGTTGATGGCCACGATCACTTTTTCGATGGACAACGGTTTTTCGATGAAATCAAAGGCACCCAGCTTGGTGGCCTGAACCGCCGTCTCGATGGTGCCATGCCCGGTGATCATGATCGCTTGAATATAGGGGTGGTTCTTTTTGATCTCTTTGAGCGTCTCGAGGCCATCGATACCGGGCATCCATATGTCGAGCAGCACCAGGTCCGGCGCGTCGGCTTCGATCTGCTGCAGCGCTTCGTATCCGTTGGAAGCAGTGGTCACCTCAAAACCCTCGTCCGCCAAGATCCCCTGCAGGGACTGGAGGATGGAGGGCTCGTCATCGACAACGAGTATGGTTGGGTACATAATACACTTTCCTTTTACGCTCTATGCATCCGAGCTGTTTTTTGTCATCAGACGGGCATTTCAACAACGAATTTGGCTCCCCTTGGAAAATTATCCTGGACGCTGATCCTGCCGCCATGGTCGGTGATGATGCTGTTAACGATGGTCAGGCCCAATCCCATACCAGTCTTTTTGGTCGAGAAATTGGGTTCGAAGAGCCGGATTTTGTCATCGTCCGATATGCCCATGCCGTCATCGGTAACCTCCATGCGCACCATGTTAAGTATCGGGTCGTGGGTCACCATGATGCGCACGACCCCCTTGATGCGAATGGCCGAAACGGCGTTGTCGACCAGATTGATCATTGCCTGTTTGATTTGCTGCCGGTCGAGATTCATCGGCGGCAAGGCATCTTGTATCTCGATTTGAAAATCGATGTTGGGATGCCCCTCGCGGTAGAGCGCGACCGTTTCTTCGATGAGGGGTGCCAGGTCGCACGGTTTGGGGTCAGCTGTCGGAAAACGGGCGAAGGCTGAAAATTCATTAACCAGATTGCGGATCAGTTCCACGTGGTTGATGATCATCTGGGTGCACTCATCGAAGACCGGTTCATTGATCCGTTCGGAGTATTTTCTTTTCAGCCGCTGTGCCGAGAGGCTGATCGGCGTGAGCGGGTTTTTGACTTCGTGGGCAATTCGCCTGGCCACCTCCCGCCAGGCGGCCATGCGTTGTGCCTTTTCCAGTTCGGTGAGATCGTCGATCACCATGACGATACCGACGTGCTGGTTGCTTTCATCCTTCAGCGCATTAATGTAGACCAAAAAACTCCTCGGGCGTCCGGCAATGGCCACGCGGAGTGGAATCTCCATGGTCTCTTTCTGGCTTTGGGGAAGGTTCTCCATAATTTCTTCGGCCAGCTTGAGGTGCGGCCCCTTGAGGAGCGTCTTGAAATTTTTATTGAGTATTTCGCCGGCTTTCAAGTCGAGCATGCGTTCGGCCGAGGTGTTGAAGGTGATGATCGCTCCCTTGGCGTCCAGAGTGATGACACCGGCGGAAACATTTTTCAGCACGATCTCCATGTAGCGCCGACGGGCTTCGATCTCGATATTTTGCTCGCGAAGCATTTGAGCGGAAAGCTCGAGCTGCTCCCGTCCGGTGCGCAGATCGCGGGTCATTTTATTGAAGGCCGTCACCAGACTTCCGATTTCATCATCGGCTTGAACTTCGAGAGTAAAACCCAAGTCCCCTTCGGCCACCCGGCGGGTGCCGTCTGCAAGGCGCAGAATGGGGATGGTGATGGTTTTGGCCATATAGAATCCCAGCCAGACCGCGCAAAACACGACGAGCAGCGCCACCACGGACAGCGTGATGTAGTAGAAGGTCTGGATCGGGCGTTTCAAGAGGCTGATCTGCTGATATTCTTCAAATCCGCGCTGAATGGATGCCATGCTCTCGGAAATGTCGCTCGAGACATAGACGGAGATCACCACGAAGCCTGAGATTTTTTCGGCCGGCGCGCCGAATGGAACGGTGCCGATCGTTCGCAGCAATTCCCCTTGCGTGATTTGGGTTGAAACGGTTTGTACGCCGTCGTTTGCGGCAGGCTTAAGCAGATCACTGGCCCCGACACGCCCGAAGGGTTCTTGCTCGAGCGTGGGGGCCACCGCATAGGTCAACCGTTCGGCTTTCAGGTCGTATGTTTCGATGGCGTCTAAGTTAAACTCGCGTTGTACAATCTGGATGTAGTTGGCCAACGCTTCCTGTTTGTCGGCGGCAAATAGATTTTTCCTTTCGATTTGATAGGCGACACGTTCAAGCAGAAATCGGCTTTCTTGCTCGGCGCGCTCATACATCATGTGCCCGACGCGCAGTGAGTTTGCCAGGGCCTGTTCCACCGGCACATTAAACCAAAACTCGATACTGCTGGTGATGAAAGTGATTGAAAAAAGAAACAAAACCGTGGACGGCAGCAATGTCAGGGTCATGAAGGCCATGACCAGGCGGGTACGCAATTTTGCACCCATGACTTTGCGTTTGCGATCATAAAGCAGTTTGACCAGATTTCGGAATACGAGAAATATGAGGAGCAACAACAACAACAGGTTGATGTTGATCAGGATGAACATCAAAATCTGATTGGATACCGGAAAATCGGTCCGAAAGTAAATGTTGCGATTGAGAAGGAACGCCAGCAGTCCAACAATGGGGATAATCGCGAAAATCAGGATGAGTTCGCGTTTACGGCGCCGTTTTTCTTCGTCCGGGAGCTTGGTTTTCAATATTTGCTCGGAACGGTTCATGGCGGCAAATCGGTACGATTGGATGGGGTTTGAGATGGATCAATAAATAAAGTCGATCGTATACCAATCGGTTTCAAAATCCCACAGGGACATAAAAAACAAAATATAATGCAAATAAAACGGAAGGGTCAGCTTGCTCAGCTTGGCTTTGGCCCGAATCTGGTATTGCCGGCCCTTTTCAAGTTCGCTCAGAGAAACGATGGAAAGGCTGTCGATTTCCGACATCAATTTTTTGGCCTCATCAAAAGATTTCACCACGTGCGGTCGATCGCCGTCCCATGACCGCGTGACCATGTACTCTTTCTTGAGGCTGTCATACTTGATGGTGTGCGTTACGGTGATTTCGTTGAGTTCTTTGTCCACCCAAAACCCACGCACGAGTTGTAGATTGATCAGAAAGCTGAAGGTGGCCGGCACGCCGCTGTGGATCGTCTCCTCGATCTCCGGTGGAAAAGCGTTTCTGACCGTCAGATAGAACAGCAAATCATCACGGGTGTTGGTCACGATGATGTTGGTCAGACTGGCATCCTGGGCATGGCTCAAGGGCGGCAGCATGCATATGACACCGCTCAAAAACCATATCAGTAAAGCGCAGGCTTTTGTTTTCATTGTGTTTATTCGTTTACCTGTTAGGGGCATCGTTGGCGCTGTGCCGAATCGGCATCATAGAGGAACCCCGGTTAATTGGCAAGCTGTTTAACAGGTTTTGCGGTGCAGGTCGCGGCAGTATCGAAGGTGCGTGTTTGCCAAGCCCCTTTTTGTTGGAAGAATCGTTCGAGGAAGGCATGGTTGAAAGCATGCCCGGATCTTTGGGTGACGATGTGCGCCATGATGGGCAGGCCCAGCAGTGAAAAGTCGCCGATACAATCAAGGAGCTTGTGGCGCACGAACTCATCCGGATAGCGCAGCCCGCCGGGGTTCAGGATCTTGTCATGGTCGACGACAATGGCGGTGTCGAGGGAGCCGCCCTGGCCCAGACCGTATTTTTTCATGTATTCTACTTCATGGCGAAAGCCGAATGTTCGCGCATCGGCAATTTCTTCTGCAAAACAGCCGTCTTGGATGATCGCATCATAGGTTTGAGTTTGTATGAGCGGGTGATCGAATGCAATGGTGCACGTCAAGCGGAAATAGGGCGCCGGGTAGGCGCCTACGAATTTTCCTTTTTCTTCCAACTCGATGGGCTCCTGGACGACCAAAAAAATACGTGGGGCGGATTGAACCTGGCGCCCGGCGGATTGAAGCATGCGGGCAAACGGACCCGCACTGCCGTCCATGATGGGCAGCTCGTAGTTGTCCACCAGTACGAGCGCATTGTCGATGCCCAACCCGGCCAGGGCGGCCATCATATGTTCGATGGTGGAGACGATAAAGCCATCCGTGCCGATAACGGTCGCCAGGCTGGTGTCCACCACCTTGTTAAAGCGTGCCGGGACGCTGGGGCAGTTGGGCAAATCCAGTCGGGCGAACTTGATGCCGTGGTTGACGGGCGCCGGTCGGACATGCAGGTTGACCTGCTTGCCCGAATGTACGCCGATGCCCGAACAATGCACCTCTTTAGCAATGGTGGTTTGCAAATATCGATGATCCATGATGGTCTATTTCCTTGCCGCCTTGCGCGGATACTGCTATGTACGCCGATATCTTAAAGCGGCTTATGGGTAATATTCTTTTTTCCCCATCTACGGGGCTCGGTCCAACCGGATCGCTTTCTTGTTTAAGCATTTCTGGCCGCTGCTTGCGCGAATGTCAATTCCCGTCAGCGGTCCATCGGCATAGCGGCATCATTTCCAGCTGTTTCCGAATTTGGTCGCTTTGGCGATCGGGGTGATTTAAGCAAGGTTTATGCCTACTTATCGTTATATGTTCAACCCTTGAATTTTTGTTTATTTCAAGGGGCTCATTTGCTTGAGGGCGGGGCTATCGGCCCATACCCCAGCGGCAATGTGTTCAAACCGACACACTTATTATCCCAGGATGGGTCATTTATACAACAAAATAATGGCGGCATCGCCAGCTGCGGGCAAGACGCCGGGTTCTTGTGACATCTGCGCTCGTCAGCAGATATGAACCGCCATTTCAACAAGGAGACGCTGTGCTGGCAAAAGTGATGAGCAGTGCCGTACACGGTGTGGATGCTTACCCGGTGGAAGTAGAAATCGACATTTCCAATGGGCTGCCTTCGTTTATCACCGTGGGACTGCCGGAAACCGCCGTGAAAGAGAGCAAGGAGAGGGTAAAAGCCGCCATTAAAAATTCGGGGTACAGCTTCCCGGATGATCGCATCACCGTCAATCTGGCCCCGGCCCACCGAAAAAAGGAGGGAACCGGTTTCGATCTGCCGATCGCCGTCGGCATTTTGACAGCCACCGGCGTCGTTTCCCAGGACGCGACAAATGCTTTCCTGTTGCTCGGAGAGCTGAGTCTGGATGGCCGCATCAAAGCTGTTTTTGGATCTCTTTCCATGGCCTTGACGGCCAGGCAGAAAGGCTTCAAGGGCATCGTGGTGCCATTTGACAACCGCAAGGAAGCAGCTGTTGTAAAAGGTATCGATGTCTATCCCGCCAGGCACCTATCCCAGGTCATAGAATTCTTAAAGGGGCAAGGGAATATTGATGTCGAGCCCCCCGGTTCTATTGATTGGATGGTCAGAGACAGCACGCCCAGTGAGGATTTTGCAGAGGTGAGAGGGCAGGAACATGCCAAACGTGCCTTGGAAATCGCAGCGGCTGGCGGGCACAATCTTTTGATGGTCGGTCCGCCCGGAGCAGGCAAGACCATGTTGGCCCGGAGGATTCCTTCCATACTGCCCCCCCCAACCTTTGAGGAAGCCATCGAGACCACCAAAATCTACAGTGTGGCCGGCTTGCTCGGGCGCGACCAGGCCTTGATCAGCCGGCGTTGCTTTCGATCGCCGCACCACACCATTTCCGATGCCGGTCTGATTGGCGGGGGGGTGATCCCCAGGCCAGGAGAAGTCAGCCTGGCGCATCACGGGGTTCTTTTCCTGGATGAATTGCCTGAATACAAAAAGCATGTGCTCGAAGTACTGCGGCAACCGCTCGAAGATGGTGAAGTGACTTTGTCTCGCGCCAGTTCGACGATTACCTATCCCGCTCGGGTCATGCTTGTGGCGGCCCTGAATCCCTGCCCTTGCGGGTATTATTCGGACCCGCAACACACCTGCCGGTGCACTGCCCAGCAGATTCATCGGTATCGCTCCAAATTATCCGGCCCCTTGCTCGATCGCATCGACATTCATATTGAGGTCCCGGCCGTGTCCTACAAGGACCTGATGGGAGAAACGGGCGCGGAGCCTTCCGAAGAGATCCGCAAACGCGTCGTGGCGGCCCGCACGATTCAGCAGCACAGATTCAGGCGCTCGCGGATTTTCTGCAATGCCCAAATGCAGAATCGCCACCTGAAAAAGTGGTGCGCCATCGATCCAGACGCCTCCGCGCTGCTGGAGAGGGCCATCGACAAGATGGGGCTGTCGGCGCGCGCCTTGAACCGGATTCTAAAAATCGGCCGCACCATTGCCGACCTGGCAGAGCAGGAAGCAATTGTCAACGAGCACATTGCAGAGGCGATACAATACCGCGCCCTGGATCGATCACTCGCTGATAGATAGTCGCATTTCGCGCGTAAAGCCCGTAGAACCGCGTCTGTGGCCGGCCGGAGTTGGATGCCTCTGGCGTCGCCTTTGGCCACGCCTTTGAGAGCCTGACGTGCCGTGGGTATATGACGTTGTGCCGGATCAAATTTGGAGATCCTTGCCCCGCTTTGGTTGCCAAGGGAGATAGATGAAAAAATCCACTAATGATCGGCACTTAGGTGTTGACAAAGACGGTATCAGGCTGTACATGCCTTATAATAGTAGCGTTGGCGGGTTATATCATTCTTTAAAAGGAGGAATTCAGATGACTAAAGCGGAAATCGTTGAGAAAATGGCCAAGGATGCCGGCGTCACAAAAGCAGCGGCCCAGACCGCCTTGGAGTCTTTTGTGGACAGTGTGACCAAAGCACTGAAGAAAAAAGACGGCAAGGTTACCTTGGTGGGATTCGGCACTTTTCAGAAGGCGCGCCGCAAAGCCCGAAAGGGTAGAAATCCGCAGACAGGTGAAGTAATCAAGATCAAGGCCTCCAATGTTGTTAAGTTCAAACCCGGCAAAAAGCTCAAAGAGTCGATCTAGTTTTACGTTTCAGGTTTTACGTTTCAGGTGTTACGCTTCAAGAAGTCTTTTCGAAAGGCAGCCCTCTATCGGGACGGGCTGCCTTTTTTCGTTCTGTTGGGATCCTATCCTCAACCTGCTGCCGAAGTAAACCGGTCCTCGAACATGTGATGACCGCAACGGCGCTGGTGTCGACCGGTTTTCCGAAGATATCGCAAGTAATTTTTGAGCAACCGATATTCAGACCCCATCGAGATCGAATCCTCCCGCGTCGTTCATGACTTTGACGATCACTTCACTGGCAAAACCGCGTTGCTGGAGAAAACGAAAGAGACGAAATCTGTCGCGCTCGCAAAGGAGCTCTGGATGGCCGGCCTCCCTCTGTGCTATTCGCTTCTTTTGAAAAGCCTTCCGGCAATCTTCGATTTGAGATTCCTCCGGGCATTGGCGTTCGATGGTCTTCTGGATATAAGCCGCATCGATCCGTGCTGCCTTCAACTTCTGTAAGATGCGCAACACACCATAACCTTTGCGACGCAACCGGTCCGCGTAGCCTTCACAAAAGCGCCTATCATCGAGGTATTCCATCTCGATGCACCTGGCGATCACCGGTGAGATCATATTGCCTGAAAAACCCCGCTGCCTGAGTTTCTGTGAAAGCTCGAAGCAGCTGTGGTCGCGACGGCTCAGCAATCGCAATGCGGCCGTGAGGCAGCTTTTATCCGTTTGCCGATTCATATGGGGATCGGTTCCTTCTTGGGCCGGGCAAACAGACAACGATCAGATCAAGTGTCATGGGTTCTCCTATTTTCGTTGTTTATAACATTGACGATGGTGCGCCTCAAGGTGGAAGGGCTTGTATCCGGTCGGCGCACAGGGCGAGGATGCGGATTTGACACGGCTTCATCAAGACTTAAATTAGCCCTTGGTGTTTGCAGGCCCGGGGGGTATGCTGGTACCGGGCTAATTTGAGAATGGATCTGCCGGATCCATCGTGTGCGGCACCGGCAAAATGATCCAACATAAAGCACATTGGAGAGACGTATGGCCATAGAAACAAGGCAGGAATACATGGAACGGGTGATGGCGATGCCCAAACCTCGCTGTCCCTACTGCAATGAAGAGATGAAACTGTGGGAGGTGCCACCGATCACCTTTTCGGATGGGCTGGGATGGGGGGTCCCCTACCTGTTCCTCTGTTTTAACGATGAGTGTCCCCTTTACAGCCAGGGGTGGAAGGATATGGAAGAGAATTACGCCCAGCATGCCTCCATGCGCTGTTTCAACTATCCCGGAACGGAGCAGTTCGAGTGCATGCCGGTCTTCAGTCCCATGGGGGGGCAGGGGCAGATTATCGACGATGAAGCCCTCGCCCAGGAGGAGATGCTCAAAGAGCAGACCAAAAAAGGCTTCTCCATCCTTGCGGATTGTTATGTGAACAAAGACAATTTGACCATCATCCGGTTGTTGAGTGATGCCTGTGAGCCGATGCGTGTCCGCATCAAGGCCGCGGAGATGATCGGGGATATCGGTGAATTGGAAGCCATCGAGCCGTTGCGTTTCATGAAGGCGGCCAATCAGAAACTCCAGGAGGCCATCGACGCCGCCGTGATGCATATTCATGAACGCTTTTTCACCCGCGAATGCCCGTTTTGCGCGGAGATTATCAAAAAGCGCGCCAAGATATGTAAAAACTGCGGCAGAGAAGTCGCCGGACTTTAATAGCGTAAGGGCACGCGCCAGTAAGCTTATCGTAAATGTGCGCGTGCCCTACTGGCCGGATGTAAGCACGCGCTTGTTGACGTTCATGGTGTCGTATGATCGAAAGATCAGTTGCTGTCTCGCACGGCGGATCTCGGCCAAAGGCAGTAAGCGCTGGGGATCGAATGACTGCCGTGCCTGCTGTTTAGATGGAATGGCCGCCAGACCGTCGCCAATCTTATTTCCGCTGACCGTATCCCATACGACGGCCGTCCGACCATCCGATGCGGCGGCCTGCGGAATCTGGTAATCACACAACAGCCTGGCCGCTGCGATCACTTCCCGTTCACGTGAAGCCAGCGAACCGGGTGCGCATTTGATGACCATGTAACGCCACCCGTCGATGTGGACCACCAGGTCGACGAACGAGCGGTACTCTTCGTTGCCCATATTCAGAACGATGGGTGCATCCACTTCGATATCTTCCCTGGTATACCCCTTTGATTCCAAGAGAACGCGTTCCACCGCCTGACGATTGGCCTCCGCGCCCGAATCGGGAATTTCACGGCCGGTGATATGATCGATCAGGGTCTCTTTCGTGAGGGTCTCTTCCGTCCTGTCCATGATACTCGGATGCCTTTCCATCAAAGTGTATCGGTAATCAACGGCTTGCCCGTCATTTGGGCCGGCTGCGGGATATTGAGCAGCTTCAGAATCGTAGGCGCGATGTCTCCCAAAACCCCTTCCCGGAGTTGTGCCTGTTTGTGCCGATCGTTCATATAGATGATGTGTACGAAGTTGGTCGTGTGGGCCGTGTGCATCTTGCCTTTGCTGTTGAGCATGGTTTCCGCATTGCCATGGTCGGCGGTGATCAGCATGGCCCCCCCTTTGGATTGCACCGCCGCCACAATGCGTCCCACACATCGATCCACCGTTTCACAGGCCTTGATCGCCGCCGGGATGTTGCCGGTGTGACCGACCATGTCCATGTTGGCGAAGTTGAGCACGATCAAATCGTATCGATCGGAAGCGATGCGGTCGAGCACCTCGGCGGTGACCGCTTCGGCGCTCATCTCCGGTTTGTGATCGTAGGTTGGTACGTCCCTGGGCGAGGGGATCAGGCAGCGATCCTCATTCTCAAACGGCTTCTCTTCACCGCCATTGAAAAAGTAGGTGACATGGGCGTATTTTTCGGTTTCGGCAATACGCAGCTGGCGCAGGCCGGCCTTGCTGACCACCTCCCCGAGGATGCCCTCGAGATGCTCGGGGGGAAAGGCAATCGGCAGATCGAAGCTTTCGTCGTACAGGGTCATGCAGACATAGTCGCTCAGTCGGGGACGGATTTCTCGCTCGAATCCCTTGAACCCGTCGTCGATGAAGGCCCGCGTGAGCTGGCGGGCGCGATCGGCCCTGAAATTGAAAAAGAGAATGGCATCCTCATCGCGCACGGAAGAGAGCGGCTGATCGTCCGGTCCGACGATCGCGATGGGCTTGACAAATTCATCAGTCTCACCGCGGGCATATGCTTGGCGTATGGCTTCCAGAGGATCGCGTTCGTGCAGCCCTTCGCCCAGGGTGAGGAGACGATAGGCTTTTTCGGTACGTTCCCAGCGGGTATCACGATCCATGGCGTAATATCGGCCGCAGATGGAAGCGATGGCCCCGTTGCCGATGGTTTCGATGTGTCGTTGGACCTGTTCGACATAGCCGAGACCCGCATCCGGGGATGTATCACGGCCATCCAGAATGGCATGCACATAAACCTTGGCCAGACCCTTTTGCTTGGCGAGATCCAGCAGGGCCAGGAGGTGGGTCAACTGGCTGTGGACGCCGCCGTTCGATATCAGGCCGATCAAATGCAGGTGGCTGTCTTTTTCGATGACACGCTGCATGCATCGGTTGATCGCGTCGTTTTTGAAAAAGGAACCGTCCTTGATGGCGGTGTCGATGCGCAGCAGGTCCTGATAGACCACCCGGCCGGCGCCGATATTCAAATGGCCCACCTCGGAGTTGCCCATGATGCCATCGGGCAGTCCCACCGATCGGCCGCAGGTTGTCAATTTAGTGTGGGGATATTCGGCCAGGAGTTGGTCCAGGTTGGGGGTGTTGGCCAAGGTGACAGCGTTTCCGGCACCCGGCGCATCGATGCCCCAGCCGTCCAGGATGACCAGCATGACGGGTTTGGGTCGTTGCATGATTTTCTCCCTATTCGATAAAGACCTCTTCGCCTTCGAACCCCTTTGCATCGGCCTCCCGTTGCTCGGCCATGCTCTTGGTGGTGATGCGTTTGGCATCGCTCCACAAGCCTTCGAGGTCATAGAAGGCGCGGGTGGTTTCGTAAAAGACGTGAATGATCACGTGGCCGTAATCCATCAAGACCCACAATCCTTCGGTTTTGCCTTCGACACTCAAGGGCTTGATGGACTTTTTTCTCAAAAAGCGCTGAATATGATCGGCAATGGCGCTGACCTGCCGGTTGGAGCGTCCGCTGCAGATGATGAAGGTGTTGGCGATGGACGTCAATTTTCGCACGTCCAGTACGACCACGCCCTGCGCCTGTTTACCCAGTACGGCCTGAACGAAGAGATCCAGGTCGGCCTCGCGCTTATCTTTCATGAATAAAGACCCTTTTGGTGAATGTAGCCTGCGACCGGAGCCGCAACCCACTCATCGATTGATGCCCCCGCCTGGATGCGGGCGCGGATTTGAGATGACGACATGTCCACAGGCGTAACCGATACCAGATAGATGCGCTGCTTTTGCGGATGCGTCAAGACGGTTCCATCCGATTCGAATGCATAGGCCCGGGAGATGTGTGTTTGAACATAGTCCAGGACCTCCTGGCGGGTGGTTGGCGACCAGAGCCCGGATCCTGGTCGGGACATGACGGCCATCGCCGTTTCCTCGAAGAGACGATCATACGCTTTCCATGTATGGATTTCCATAAAGGCGTCCAGGCCCAGAAGGAAAACAAGCAGTTGCGTTCGGGACAATTTGCTTTTGACCAGGCGCACCGTATCGATGCTGAACGAAGGTCCCGTACGTTCGAGTTCCAGAGAACAGACGTCGAGTCCGGGCTGTTGATTGAGGGTTAAGCGGACCATCTCCAGCCGATGCTCGGCTTTCGCCAGCTTGCCGGTGCTTTTGTGGGGCGGCAAGGCACTGGGGATGAAATAGACGACGTCCAGGTCGAGTTGCCGCCGGACATCCAGGGCGACTTGAAGGTGTCCGCGATGGATGGGATTGAAGGTCCCGCCGAAAAGACCGACGCGTTGGGCGCGGTCCTGCTGCCGTTCATTGGGTTTCATCCAGAGCGTCTAACTGCCGGCGAATGTGTTGTTTCAATGCGTCAAGTCCCTTGTGGGTCGCCGCGCTGATCCTGAGAATCGTGGAGCTCTGCAGGGCTTGGCAGAAAAGATCGGCCAGCTGGTCGGTTCCGGCCAGATCGATTTTATTCAGTACCACCAACTGAGGCTTTGTCGCAAGGGCGTCGCTGTACATGGCCAGTTCGTGGTTGACCATACGATACGATTTCAGCGGGTCGTCCGAGGTCAGGGTGCTGGCGTCGATCATGTGCACCAGTATGCTGGTGCGTTCCACATGGCGCAAGAAGCGGATACCCAGGCCGGCGCCTTCATGCGCCCCTTCGATCAATCCCGGAATATCGGCCACCACGAAAGGTTCGCCCTGATGGGATGCGACCACCCCCAGATTGGGGGTCAAGGTGGTAAACGGGTAATCGGCGATTTTGGGACGCGCCGAAGAGATGGCGCTGATTAACGTGGATTTGCCGGCATTGGGCAGCCCGATGATGCCCACATCGGCGATGGATTTGAGCTCCAGCTTCAATGTCAGGCGCTGGCCGGGCTCTCCCGGTTGGGCAAAACGCGGTGTACGGTGGGTGGCCGATTTGAATTTGGCATTGCCCTGGCCGCCGCGTCCGCCCCGGGCCACCACGACGGTCTGGTCGGGATCGACCAGATCGAATAGCAGGTCGCCGTTTTCGGCATCGAAGATAGCGGTGCCTACCGGCACCGGGATGATCAAGTCTTCGCCGCCCCGGCCGCTGCGCTGGCTGCCTTGCCCATGTCCGCCGGACGGGGCTTTATACTCTTTTTTGAATTGAAGATGATAGAGGGTGCGCTTGTTGGGAGCGGCTTTCAGGAGGACATCACCGCCTTTGCCACCATCACCGCCGTCCGGCCCTCCCTTGGGAACGAAGCGTTCACGCCGGAAGCTGACGCATCCGCGTCCACCGTCGCCGGATTGAACGATGATGGTGGTTTCGTCGATGAATTTCACGCGGCATAAACACTGACCTTTTTGCCGGTGCGGCCCTTGCGTTCAAAGGTGACGATGCCGTCGATCTTGGCAAAAAGTGTATAATCCCGACCCATGCCGACGTTGTTGCCCGGATGGATTCTCGTGCCCAGTTGGCGTACGATGATGTTGCCGGCTTTGACCGTTTCTCCGCCGTAGCGCTTGGTGCCTCTGCGCTGGCCCTGACTATCGCGCCCGTTTTTCGAGCTTCCGCCCGCTTTTTTATGTGCCATGGTAAATTCTCCTTACAAATCAAACGAATCGGATGCGGCTAGGCATCGATGCTATCGATTTTGACGGCCGTATAGAGTTGGCGATGCCCCTGTTTGCGACGATAGCGTTTGCGCCGTTTGTACTTGAAAACGAGGACTTTCTTGCTTTTGCCCTGTTCGACGATGTGGCCCTTGACCGAAGCGCCTTCCACCACCGGTTGGCCGATACGAACCGCTTCACCGTCACCGAGCATCAGTACATGATCGAAAGCGACCTCGACGCCGACATCTCCGGTTAACTTTTCGACGCGCAGGATCTCCCCGGTCTCGACTCTATATTGTTTGCCGCCAGTGGCAACGACTGCGTACATGTGTCAACCTCCCTGAAATCAAATGCCTGTCCTGAAAAATGCGGAATATTAAGCTATTGAATTTTTTTGTCAAGAAAAATGTGTTTTGACTTTTCGATTTTCCGCGTTGGCATTCGGGCCGAATTCCGATATTCGGGTATCGGATTTTACATGCGCCAGGACATCCTTAATATAGTAGCTACACGTGTGTGACTATAGATCGGGCCCCTGGCGATTGGCAATCCCAAACCATGAAAGCGACCCATCGTGAACGACACGCGATCAACCATCACCCAATGGCACAACGGCGAGCGGCGGCCGCTCGAAACCGAATTCATCGAAGAAGAGCCCCTTTCGATTCGCGTCCAGGGCAATCCTTATGCCGTGGTCATGCGTACACCGGGCGACGAACTGGCCCAGGCGGCCGGGTTCTGCCTGACCGAAGGCCTGGTGGACGAACCGGACGACATCGTCAACCTGGCCTCTTGCGATACGGACGACACCAACGTGGTGACCGTCACCCTGACACCTCGACGCAGCTCCCAAATGGCCGGTCACCTGGATCGGCGCGGCTATATCAGCCAGACCGGCTGCGGGTTGTGCGGAAAGACCATTATCGCCGAACTGTTTCAGCAGTTGCGCCCTCTGGACGACAGGACCACCATCTCTTTGCCGGAAGCCGAGGCGTGCATTCGTCGTCTCGATGAATTCCAACCGTTGCGGCGCCGCACCCGGGCCAGCCATGCGGTGGCCCTGTTCGATGCGCAGTTGCAACCCCTCGTGGCCATGGAGGACGTCGGCCGCCACAATGCCCTGGATAAAGCCATCGGCCGGCTTTTCCTCGACCGGCGCCTGCACTTGGCCAAGGTTGCGGTTCTCTCCTCCCGCATCAGTTATGAACTGGTTCAGAAGGCCGTTCGGGCGCGCATCCCCATATTGCTCGCCATGTCGCGCCCCACCACCCTGGCCGTAGCATTGGGGGCTCGGCTGGGGATGTCATTGGCCGGTGCCCGCCGGCCAGAAGGTCTTTACCTCTACTGCAACACCCACCGGTTCGTGGATGATGCCGATAGCCGCCCCCAATGAATGCACTGCTTTCAGATAGGCTCGGCCGGCCCCTCGTCGTGGGCGGGCGCACCCTCTCCAACCGGTTGGTGCTGGCCCCCATGACCTGCCTGGGACATGTGGCCTTCCGTCAACTTTTGGACGAGATGGGCGGTTGCGGCCTCTTTTTTTCCGAGATGTGCAGCGCGGCGCGCATTCCCCAGGAAAATCGGCATACGTCGTCCTACTTCCGTTGGCGGGGCCAAGAGGCCGATCGGCTGGTGGTCCAGATCCTGGGATCGGATCCGGCGCGCATGACCGCTGCGGCTCGCAGGATCGATGCCGAGGGGCTTTTCGGCGTGGATGTCAACCTGGGTTGCGCGGTGAGCGAGATCTGCAAGTACAACCAGGGGGCGGCCCTGCTCAAGGACCCGCGTGCCGCGGCCGCCCTGGTGGCACAGATCCGGCGGGAGGTGACGTGTCCCCTATGGGTGAAGTTTCGCACCGGCTGGCAGGACGATCCGCGCATCCCTGTGGATCTTGCCCGGCGGCTGGAGGATGCCGGCGCCGACGCCCTCACCTTTCACCCCCGCGTGGCCCCCGACGTTCGAAACCGCCCGGCCAAATGGGACTACATCGGCCGGGTCAAACAGGCCGTCCGCATTCCGGTGTTCGGCAACGGCGATGTGTTTGACGCCGACGATTGCCTGCGTATGCTCCAGACCACCGGGTGCGACGGGGTGGCCCTGGGCCGCCTGGCCATCGCCCGGCCCTGGGTCTTTGCCCAGTGGACCGGTGCCGAGCCGCCGCTGAATCGCACTCCGATCGATGCGGCCCTGCGATTGAGCGCGCTGCTCGAAGATCATTTCGACACCTTGCGCGCCTTGCGGCGCTTCAAACGCTATGGCGCCTATCTGGCTGCCAATTTTGCATTCGGCAACACACTGTACAACGCGATTCGCAACGCCGTCGACATGGAGGCTGCCCGCCGGGCGTTGATCGCTTTTTTCGAATCCGAGCCTCGCCTGCTCAGGCGCCCCAATATGAATTTAATGAGATAGTCTTAAGTTTTAAGTGAAGGTATGCAGCTGTTTTAACAATAGCATTTTATCGGCCTCAACTTGAGAAACTGCCGCACCGGCCTTCCAGGATGCAGACTTTGATGAATTTTTTTTCGGCTTCCCGGTAATCTTCGACCGAGTAATATTGGGTGTTTTCCCGTATGCGGAACAGTTCCCGGCCTTGCCGGATGAGCCGGCGAAGCCCACTGTCGTGCGGCGGTCTGATTTTGTTCATAAGCGCTTCCCGTCGTTATCTGTTGGTGATTTGGCATGGGCACACGAACCTTGCATTGGCGTGTCGTCATCGAACATCGACTCTTACCATAGGCTTGATCCGGGAATTGGCAAGGGCGCTAGACGGTATAGAGGACGACCAGGCAGCGGGTGGGAAGGCTGGAGAGGCTTTTGAGCTTGTGGGGCACGTCGGAATTGAAATGAATCGACTCCCCGGGTTTGAGGACGTGCTGTTTGGCGTCCAGGGTAAGTTCCAGGTCGCCCTCCATCACGTAGATAAACTCTTCGCCTTCATGCTTGTAGGCTACCGGCTTATGGTCGTGGTGGGCTTCGATGGTGACCATGAAAGCACGCAGGTGGCTGTTGGCCGCTTCCGGGGTCAGGGTGGTGTAACTGTAGGCCTGTGTACGTTGATAGTAGGCCTGGGCGCGACGGTCGCGGATGGCGGCCTGGGTCTCTTTGTTCAAAAAAGTGGAGGGGTCGATCTTCATGGCTTGGGCCATGCGAAGGATAAAGCCGACGGGAGGCGAGAGCTGACCGGATTCGACCTGTTCGATGAATTCGGGACTCTGGCCGGTGGCATGGGCCAGGTCTTCCTGTCGCCATTCGCGCGCCTCCCGCAGTTGGCGGACCAGGGCGCCGAACCCAGCCTTGGCTTCGGTGGCCGGTTCGTCTGCGCCGATGCCGCAGGTGGCGTCGGCCAGTTGCCGCATGGCGGCCTGCTGGGCGCGCTGATTCAGCAGCGGCAGAAAAACGGTGGCGTCTGCTACGATGCCGATGTCGGCAATTTGAAAAATGGGCGCCGACGGGTCACGGTTGATGGCCACGATGGTTTCCGCGTCCATGATGCCCGCCGTATATTGAATGGCGCCCGACGCTCCTGCCGATATGAGCAGTTTGGGCCGGACGGTTTTTCCGGTCTGGCCGATCAGGCGCGCTTCTTCCACCCAGTGGTAGAGCACCGGCGGCCGGGTGGCGCCGACTTCGCCGCCCAGGGCGGCGGCAAGCTCCCGGATTAGCCCGAAGCCGCGTATGTCACCCAACCCAGCACCGCCCACCACCACGGTTTCGGCATCTTCCAGGCGTCGGGTATCGCCGGATTCCATGGCCCGCCGGACGATCTGCAGGCCCGCCGGCAACTCAACGTTTTCCAGTGCGATTCGTTCGATGGCGGCCCGGTTAGGTTGGGGTTGCGCAACGGCGACGCCATGGGGTTGGACGGTCACGAAGGCCATGGGCCACCCGTCGGCCATGGTGATATGCGCCAGGATCTGACCGCCCCAAGCCGGGCAGCGGCCGACGAATCGGTCATTTTCGCAGGTCAGTTCGGTACAGTCGGCGATCAGGCCGGCCTGGCAGCGTTGGGCGCAGATGGCGGCCGTTTCCCGCCCAAAATCGTTGAGCGGCATCAAGACCAGCCAGGGCTGTCGGGTTTGAATGAATTCGGCCAACACCTGGGCGTACAGATCGGCGCGGGGCACACGCAGGTACGGGTGTTCCAGGCAGATGACCGTCGTGACCCCCAAAGTGGCGGCATATTCGGCGGCTTCTTCGATGGGTACGCAGGCCGAAAGATCCAAAGTCGAGCGCTCGGCAGCAATATCGCCGGCGCTGGTGCCGAGCAGCAGTAAGTGGATATCGGCGCTTGCCGTGCGCGCCAGCGGCAACGCTTTGGCCAGCACTTTCTGGCAATCCTGCCAATGGCGGGCGGTGCGCAGATCGCCGTATACCCAGATGGATCGCTTTGTCATGACGGTATTTTACCCATGGTCGTCAATTCCGCGATCAAGGCCTCGACCTGTTCACGGGGCTCGCCTGCGAGCATCCGGCAGGTGCGCTGGTGCTTGATCTTTTCCAGTTTGGCCACCCGTGTGGGCGAACCGGCCAGTCCCACATCATCGGTCTTCAAACCGATATCGGTGAGGCGCCAGGTCTGCACGTCGATCCGATCGTGCGCCTGGGCAATGCCGACTAGCGGGATCGGCCGAGGTAAGAAGGCGCGCGGATGAATGGTGACGGCGGCCGGAAGGGTCACCTGCCATGTTTCCTCCCAGTCATCCATCTGGCGTTTCATCTTCCACCGATCCGTTTCGGGTTCGATCGCTTTCACGCCGCCCAGGAAGGGCAGTCCGATCACGGTGGCGGTCTGGGGGCCGACCTGCCCGGTGTCGCTGTCCGAGGTTCGGATGCCGAACATCACCAGGTCGAACGGTGCCAGCTGTCGTATGGCAGCCCCCAGCACCCTGGCGGTGGCCAGGGTGTCCGAGCCGGCCAGGGCCGCATCGCTGACCAGGACCGCCTGATCCACGCCCATGGCACGGGCTTCGGCCAATGCTTCGATGCCCACCGGTGGTCCCATGGAGAGCGCCGTGATCCGCCCACCCGTTTGATCCTTCAGGCGCAGGGCCGCCTCCAATGCCGGTCGGTCATAGGGATTGAGTTCGCTGTTTTCCGGCGTGCGCCGGCCGACACCCTGGGGCGCCTCGCGAACCACCGACTTGATGCAGACAATCATGTGTACCGACATTACTGGACCTGAACCGTTTTCTTGGATTTTCGAATGGCAAACCCCAAGTTAAATGCGACAGCATACCTTCACTTTAAACTTTACACTTAACACTTCAAACGATCTTTTATCCCAATACCTCCCGGGCGATGACCATGCGGTGCACCTCTGAGGTGCCTTCGTAGATGCGCGTCACCCGTGCGTCGCGGTAGTAACGCTCCACGGCATAGGCCTTGGAGTACCCATAGCCGCCATGGATCTGCACGGCCAGATCGGTGACCCGACAGGCGGCCTCCGATGCGAACAGCTTGGCCTGGGCCGCCGCCCGACTCACCGGCGCGCCTTGATCCTTGAGCAGGGCCGCTCGATAAACCATCATGCGGGCCGCATCCACATCGGTCGCCATATCGGCGATCATCATCTGGATGGCCTGGTGGCGTGCCAGCGGAACGCCGAATTGCTGGCGCTGATTGGCATACCGTACCGCTTCGTCCAAGGCGGCCTGGGCAATGCCCAGGGCCTGGGCTGCGATACCGATGCGGCCGGTATCCAGGGCCGCCAGTCCGATGGCCAGCCCCTGGCCTGATCGTCCGAGCAGGTTTTCTCTGGGCACCTGACAATCGTAGAGACGGATCGAGGAGACCGGGTTGGCGCGCATGCCGCACAGATCTTCCAGATCACCGACCACAAACCCCTTGATGCCCCGTTCCACCACGATAACGCTGATGCCTTTGCGGCCCGCCTGGGGATCGGTGCGGGCAAAAATCAGGCAGACATCGGCAATGCCGCCATTGGTGACAAAGACCTTGTTGGCGTTGACCAGCCAATAATCTTCGACAGGCAGGGCGGTGGCGCTGATGGCGCTGGCGTCGGACCCCACATTGGGTTCGGTGAGGCAAAAGGCGCCGATTCTGCGGCCGCTGGCCAATTCCGGGACCCAGCGGGCATGCTGTTCTGGGCTGCCGAAGGCCAGGATCGGGTAGAGGGCCACGCTGTTGTGAACACTCAGGCACAATCCGATGGCCGCGCTGACGCGTGATACCTCTTCGATAATGATCGCATAGCTCAATGCGTCCAGGCCGGCCCCTCCCAGTTTTTGGGGGGCCTGTATGCCAAAATAGCCCAGCGGGCCCATTTTTTCCACCACCTCCCAGGGAAACCGTGCTTCCTGATCGATTTCGGCGGCAATGGGGCCCAGTTCATCTATGCAGAACGCCCGGACGCTTCGGCGCAGCACGCGATGTTTGGCCGTTATAAAGGGTTCGCTCATCAGAATACCTATCTGTGTTCATGCGGGCCGCAACCCACGGCGCGGCCGCAAGCACGGGTTATTACCTGTTTCGGTACGGGTTGTAAATAGTGCCCCTCCACAAATGGCCAATTGGCCCGATATCGGCGTTGCACGGAAAATTTAATCCTCGGAATATCAACCATATGCCTGCGGTTAAATTTTTCGTGCGCCTTGATCTCGACCCAATTTGCCTATTTGTGGACGGACACTGATAGGCATCCACAAAAGGCGGAATTGCCGCTTTCCGTCAAGGTTCAGCGGAAAAGCGTCCGGGCGCCGGGTCACCGACAGGAGGATCCGGCCCCATCGGTCCCACCGTAAAATTGAGGAATTTTAATAATAACAATTAGATGATTTTGTATTGAGTGGTTTTCCCGCTGGTTGCGGGTTGGCCTGCTTTTTGCTGTTTTCAGGCCAGGGCGTCCGACATTCCGATGTGCGGCTAAATCGAGCCCTGGTGTCCGGAGGTTGCCATGTACCCGGTCATGAAAACGGTCATTGTCTACATTACCATCGGGTTCTTGATCCAATTGTCTTCAATGGGGGTGTTGTATGCCCAGGTCACTTCATCGGATATCGTCGTAGATGACTATTCACGCCTGCTGCACTTTATCAACGGGGATCATCTTGAAGCGCCCTTGCTGCTCCTGGCCGACAGCCAGGGTGAGTTCGATCAGCGTCTGAATCGCGAAAATATGGATTACCTGAATCAAAACAAGGGGTTGCTGGAACGCATCCAGGGTCGGCTGAATGCCGACTCCATGAAATGGGAGCTTTCCGGATCAAGCAAGCGGCTGCTCGTGGTGCCCGAGCATCGTCCGGAGTATGCCCGCCTGTTTGAGGGATACTGCCGGCGCGCCGTCGATTACACCCTGAATCGCACGCAGTTGGCCAATCCCTATCTTCAGATCGCCACATTGCAGGCGCCGGTTGCGCTGGAAAACGAAGATGCGGGCCGGGGAATCACCGCCTATCTGGTTCACAACATTGCCGACGAATATATCGAGGAGTACCTCTTTTATAAGCAGGAAGACCGCCGAACCAAAATCAAGATCAAACTGAGCAATCGTGTTTTTACCGGGCGGATCGGCTCCTATACCTCGAGGCTGACCATCGGTCAGGACAGCCGCATCGAGTTCGTGCGGGATCCATACACGTTGTGGCAAAACAGCGCCAAAAACCCCATCAACGTCCTGGTTGTCCCTATCGAAGAGACCTTGCACATCGCCCTGCGCCCGGCCACCGAAACGGCGATTCGAACCCGCCTGGAACAAAAAAAGCCGGAAAACATCCAGGATGTGGAGGCCGTGGTGCAAGAGTGGATGGCCGTGGAAGAGGCGATTGTGGGGGGCCTGGTGTCCCGGCTGATGCCTGAAATCTTTGCGCGCCTGCTGTCCAGTGCCATGGAAAAGGAGATGGCCGACTCTCTGGCGGAACGGGATGCCCATGAACAATACCGCTATCTGCAGCAGGGGATCCGGGTGGTGACCGACCTCGGCGTGCGACCGGCCATCGACCTCTATCTCTCCGAGCCGGTCCGCTTCCAGCAGCTTATCGGATCGACGGAGCTGGCCGCGGCATTGTAAGTCTTGACGGCGCCGTAAGAAGCCCAATATCTGCGTTGCGCTCATCCCGTGGTCCTTGCGGCGTACGACAAGTACGCCTCAGGACACGGAATTTCGCGCGCCTTGATCTTGAACTTCTTGCGGTGCCGTCCGACAACGGCTTTTTGCAGCGCCATCGAGTCTTTAAAGGGCGATAAAAAAGGGCAGGGAGTGGTGCATTTCCCTGCCCTTTTTATTTGAGTCTATAACGAGATGCTCGGCGGGCTTTTGAGAATGCCCGATCTGTTTGATCAATCTTTGGGTTTAAGCTTGAGAATGGCCATGGCGCGTTCGAGCAATTGATCGCCTTTGAAGGGTTTGACCACATAGTCGCGAACGCCCATTTTGACGATTTTCATGACGTTTTCCTTGCCCGATTCCGCCGTGAGCATGATGACGGGAATGGCCTTGAGGTCTTTTTCGGATTTGAGTTTGGCCAGCATTTCGATGCCGGTCATCACGGGCATGGTAATGTCGAGGATGATCAGGTCGGGTTTTTCCTTGTTGGCGATCGCCAGGCCTTCCACGCCGTTTTCACCCTCGAACAGTTCGCAATTGTAAGGTGAGAAAGCTTTCTTAACGATCATGCGGATGGTTTTACTATCATCAACCGTCAATATCTTGTAGGCCATACATTTCCTCCTAAAAATTCACCATCTTGAAAATCGACGCGCGTTGGCCCGTGAGTCGGCCTGGCCGGCGGGCATATGCCTGTCCCAAAAGCGTTCATAGTGATTAACGGCAATTTCGGGATTTTCTTTAGAGTTTTCTGATGTAAAATTGGCGATGGAAATCCGGCGATGGCCGGTCTACGGCCACCTCGGGCGACAGCGCTCCTGTTAGATCTCCATGGTGCTCAGCGCGATTTCCATGATCTGCGCTTTGCTGTATCGTTTGCCGTGGCCGATGCCCGGACATTGGCGCGCCACATCGCGCCAAAGGGACTCGGACCGTACGTTTCTGAACCAGAAGGGAAACGTGCGGCACTGATGGGGACGAACCGAATAGATCGTGCAGCCCTCGCGATAAAACAGGCAGTTGCCGCGGTCGTCCTCTTTGATGCTGAAGCTGTTTTTATAAGGATAGAGATAGCCCTGGATCAGGTCGGAGACAGACAGGCCCAGGAAACCGGCTATGGGACCGATCTCCCCGGGGGCCACATAAATGGTGCCGGGCGCACCGGTGCAGCACTTGCCGCAGCGCTTGCATTCGAACGACAGGCCCGCTTCGAAAAAGGTCTTGGGTTCGGGACGCATAGGGGCAACCCCTCGTTTACAAAGCCGATATCATTATTATGATAGGACCCTTAAAGCCCCGGCGCGCGAGTGCCGGGGTTTTGTAGGAACCTAAAGAAGGGGGTGCCCGCATGAGTTCGTCGATTGTCACCTGCCGTCACTGTGGCGCTAAAAACCGTATTCCCCCCGACAAACCGCCAGAGGATGCCAGGTGTGGCCGGTGCCACCAGCCGCTATTGGGATCATCGGCCCAACAGGGCGCAGAGAGCCCTAAGATCACGCTGCGCTGTGGTCAATGCCGGACCAAGAACCGGGTCCCCGCGGACAAACTCCATGAAGGCGCCAAGTGTGGTCGCTGTGGTGCGCTGTTACCCCATGGAGATGTCTTGACCGGTCGGCCGGTCCTGGTGAGCGACACCAATTTCGAGCACCTCGTCCTGCGATCGCCGTTGCCCGTCCTGCTATACAGCTGGGCGCCGTGGTGCAGTGTCTGCAGCGGCATCAATGCGATGGTGGATCAATTGGCCGACGAGGTCAAAGGAAAATTCCGCATCGGCAAGCTCAATGTCGATGCCAATCCCAAGTTGGCCGGTCAATTCAATATCCTGAGCGTTCCCACCTTTTTTATTTTCGACGGCGGCGAATTAAAGCAGCACCTGCCCGGCGCCGTTCCCAGGCACGAATTGCTCCTCAAGATGGCTTCCTATATATATGCCTGACAACGGTCACCACCTTGTCAAATAGTGTGTCCGTCCACAAACAGGCAATTTGGGCATTTGTGGATGGGCACAAATCTAAAGTGCACCGCAAAGCGGACCGATATATATCGCATGCCAACGGCGAACCAAACAACCATCATCGACCTGGTCAAGCGCATCAAGGCGCTTGAGGTCGAACAGGAAAAGACCCGCAGGGCGCAGGAAGCACTCAAGGAGAGCGAGGAGCGCTTCCGCCTGATATCCGAAACCATCCATGTGGGTGTTTTCGAGATCGATGAGCGTGGCAACTGCCTCTACACCAACACCCGTTACCAGGAAATATTCGGGCTCAACCTGGTGCAGAGTCTGACCACCCACTGGCATGATTTCGTGGCCGACGAAGACAAAAGGGACATTATCCGGGACTGGCAATCGGCATCGGAAAAAATGGGTACCTTTTCGGCCGATTGCCGCATCATCAATGCCATTGGAACCCGTCGGTGGATTCACGTGCATGCCTCTCCGGTTTTTTCCGACGAAGGGGGGCGCTACACCGGCACGGTGGAAGATATCACGGCGCGCAAGGAAAATGAGCACGAGCTGGAGCAGGCCAAGGAGGCGGCCGAAATGGCCAGCCGGGCCAAGAGCCAGTTTCTCGCCAATATGAGCCATGAGATTCGGACACCCATGAACGGCATCATCGGATTCACGGATCTGCTGCTGGAGACGCGGCTCAGCGAGGTGCAGGCCGATTACACCCAGACCATCAAACGCAGTGGGGAAGCCCTGCTGCTATTGATCAACGATATCCTCGACTTTTCCAAGATCGAATCCGGCGAACTGGAGTTCGAAGCCATCGAATTCGACCCCGAGCTGCTCATCTACGACGTGTGCGACCTGGTGCGACCCAAAATCGGCAACAGACCGGTGGAGTTGATCTGCAACATCGGCGATACAATTCCACCCCTGGTCAAGGGGGATCCCCTGCGGTTTCGCCAGGTGATCACCAACTTGCTGGGAAACGCCCCCAAATTCACGGAACGAGGTGAAATCTGTATCACGTTGCAGGTCGATGCCGAGACCGATGACAAGGTTTTTCTCCACACCCTGATCCGGGATACGGGCATCGGGATCCCCGCAGACAAGCTGGCCATCATTTTTGAACCCTTTCAGCAGGCGGACGGCTCCACGACGCGTAAATACGGCGGCACCGGATTGGGTTTGTCGATCTGCAAACAGCTGGCCACCATGATGGGCGGCGATACCTGGGCCCAAAGCGAGGTGGGCGTCGGCAGCACCTTTCATTTCACCGCATGGGTACATAAGGTCGTTCGCGAACCGGCGGCCAGGGTCATGCCGCCCCTGTTGAAGGACAAGCGGGTGCTGGTGGCCGATGACCATCCTGCCACCCGTCAGATTCTCGAGCAGATGCTGACCATGGCCGGGATGCGGGTCATGAGCGTGGATGGGGGGCAACAGGTGGTGCCCGTCTTGACGGCGGCCGACGTGCCTTTTGATGTGGGGCTGATCGATCTGGACATGCCGGATCTCAACGGTTATGCCGTGGCCGAACAGGTGCGCGGCGCAGGTTTGCCGCTGACCCTGATCGCCCTTTCATCCGCCCTGGAGCGCGATGCGGCCAGGTGCGAGGCGGCCGGCTTCGACGGATTTCAGGCCAAACCGGTTCGCCGGGAGCGATTGCTGCAGATGGTGGGTCGCCTCGTGGGCGAGGGTGCCAAAGACAGAACGGCGCCCCAGGTTCAGCGCAGGATGCACACCCAGTATTCGGTACGCGAAGCCATGAAGCATTCGGTCAGCATACTTCTGGCCGAAGACAATCCCGTCAACCAGAAGTTGGCGGTGATGATGCTGGGCAAGGCCGGTTACCATGTGGAAGTGGCCGGCAATGGCAAAGAGGCGGTGGAGAAATTTCACCAAGCGCCCGATCGGTTCGACATGATTTTCATGGACGTGCAGATGCCCGACATGGACGGCAAGGAAGCCACCCAGGTCCTGCGGCAGATGGGGTACGCACAGGTGCCCATCGTGGCCATGACCGCCCATGCCATGAAAGGGGACCGGGAGATGTGCATCGAAGCCGGTATGAACGATTACATCACCAAGCCGATCAATCGGGAAAAGGTGTTCGAGGTTATTTCCAAATATGTGTTCGAGGGATGCGCTCATGGACTTTAAGGTGTTGGGAGAACAGTTGGGCCTGGACGAGGACGAGTATCGGGAGTTGATCGACCTGTTCATCGATTCCGGCGGTAGCGATTATCAGAAGGTTCTGGATGGTCTGGCAAGCGGTGATGCCGACCTGGTGCGGAGCAGCGCCCATACGATCAAGGGGGCCTCGGGGAATCTGGGCTTGATGGAGGTCAGCGACGTGGCCTCTGCCATCGAGGTCTGTGCCATGAATCATCAGTTGGACCAGGTGGGTCAAGCCGTCGAGAAGCTCAAAAGCCAATTCGACGCCATCCAGGCCTTTGTCAGGGGATAAGCGCCCACCTGGCCAAACGCAACCGCTTCTGGTATGCTGGCCCCATGAACACCAACGCATCACTGGCGGGACTGGCCCGTTGGATTCGTGATCGGCTGCAAGACGGTATCCGCATGGATCCGTCGCTCTTGGACCATCTGGAGGCCACCTTCGGGACCACCGACGTCGCCGCCGTTCTATCCGATCCCACCGGCAGCGAAGCGGCCTCTTTCCTGGAACTGCTTCTATTTCCGGATGCCCGAACGCGCCTCGAATTCGAACGCCGATGGGGCGGTAACCGCTATACGGCACAAGATCTCGACGCCCTGTTGCATGCCACAATCGAGCGGCCCGTAACGGTCGCTATTCATACGACCCTCGATTCCGAACCCTTCACCTTGCAGCTCCCCGAGTCCGCAGTGACTGCTTTCGTTGAGAGATTGAACATCACCTGGCAACCGTTGACAGGCTTGGGTGAAATGCTGGGGCGCACCCTCACCGGCGAGCAGCTGTCCGCGGTCCGCTGCCGGCTGCGCCACCTTCGCCTGATCTGGCACCCTTCCCAGATTGAACTGCTCGAACACTTCCTGACACGGTTCCCTGGGGATGCCCCCGATGTTGACGCCTCGTTTGATTTTCTGTCGGCCCTGTTGGCGGAGATCGGTCCGGACCAGGAGCCGTTCGCCTTCCTTGTGGCCCAAAAATTTGCCTTTTTTCAAGCCCTTTGTAAAGCCGAACGTTTCGAACGCCTGCGACAGACCAGCAACATGGAGACGCTCATGCTCCAAGGCGCCCGGGCCGTCCACGGCAGTATGGACGAGTGGCGCGAGAAGATGCGCCGAATCGATCGCATCTGTGAATCACTTTACGGACAGACCCGTTTTTTTCATGAGCCCGGCGAACAGTCCCTGCATGCCCCGGGGCAGACCGATGACCGACAGATGGCCGATCTGGTCCGCTGGTTAAGCTAGCTATTTACAAATCCCGTTGAGTTTCTTAAAAATAGTTTTTTTGATCGTCTACCCCGCTACGGTCCAAACGGAGGCAATTGGATGGGTCGATTTATAAGCAGGTTAATCATCTTGGCGGCGTTGCTATCCTTGGGCGCTCTTCCGCTCGTCGCATCACCGGCCGATGCCGGTTCCCCCTCGTTGGATCAGATTCTCAAAGGCATCGAAAAACGATACGCCGGCAAAGGGTTTTCGGCCTCCTTTTTTCAGGAGTCCATGCTCAAGGCCATGCAGATCACCGACACGGCCGAAGGACACCTCACGGTCAAGCGACCGGGCAACATGCGATGGGAATATACCATCCCCGAACAGCAGAGCATCATCACCGACGGCAAAACCATGTGGATTTACCGGCCGGCCGACAATCAGGTCATGGTCGGCAAGGCGCCGGCCTATTTCGGCCACGGCAAGGGGGCCGGATTTTTGTCCGACATCCGGCTGATTCGCAAAAGCTTCACCATAGAGCAACAGCCGGCCGAAAACGAGGATTACTACCGTTTGAAGCTTCTCCCCCGCGAACCCACCCAGGAGTTGGCCGATATCATTCTTTCGGTGACCAAAAAAACGTATCAGATCGACCAGGTGATTACGCACAACGCTTATGGCGACGAGACCCGTATCGTGTTCAGTGACTTCAGCTTCGACATCGACCCGGCCGACGATTTGTTCCGTTTCACCATACCCGCCGAAGCGGACGTGGTGCAGATGGACCAGTTCTAGCCTGCATTACCTATAAAAAGCGAGTGTGACACCATGCATAGCGATTCAAAAGAGTGGGTCGCCGAGATCAAGACATTGGCACGGCAACGCAAGGCCATCATCCTGGCCCATAATTATGAGCCGCCCGAGATTCAGGATATCGCCGATCTGTGCGGCGATTCATTGGAACTGAGCCGCCAGGCGGCCAGGACCGATGCCGAGGTGATCGTTTTTTGCGGCGTTCATTTCATGGCCGAAACCGCTTCGATTCTATCGCCGGAAAAGAAGGTCCTGCTGCCCCGTCTCGATGCCGGCTGCCCCATGGCCGACATGATCACCGCCGAGGCCCTCACGGCAAAAACGGCGAGCCTGCCGCCCATGCCGGTCATCACCTATGTCAACTCTCCCGCCGAGGTCAAGGCGCTCTCCACGGTCTGTTGCACGTCGGCCAACGTGGTCAAGGTGGTCAACAGCCGGCCGGAAGACGAACTGTTGTTGACGCCGGACCGCAACCTGGCCATGTATGCCGCAACCCAGAGCAGCAAAAAGATCCATCTCTGGGATGGGTTCTGCCCCATTCACGAGAGTCTCACACCGGAAGATGTGAACCGGGTCCGGGCCGAGCATCCCGAGGCGGTCTTTCTCGCCCATCCGGAATGCCGTCCGGAAATCCTGCGTATGGCCGACGTCGTCGCCAGCACATCGGGCATGTTGCGTCATGTGGCCGCGGCAAAGGAACGGGTCTTCATCATCGGTACGGAGCAGGGGTTGATCCATCCCCTTCAAAAAGCCAATCCAGACAAGCAATTCTATTCGGCCTCCCATAAGTTGATTTGCATGGACATGAAAAAGATCGGGCTGGCGGATGTCCATCGCTGCCTCAAAGAGATGGACAACGAGGTCAAGGTGCCAGAGCACATCCGACGGCCTGCGCTCAAAGCCGTCGAGCAGATGATCGCCCTGGGGTGACGGACGGGATCGGATGGCAGCGTTTTTGGGGGGTGTTGGGTGGATCGGGTTTGTCGAACGAATGGGGTGTATAGGGATCATTTGAGATGCAGATGGATACGTTTACCCTGGATGCGCTCGAACGTGTCAGAACCAGCGCGCCCTTGATTCACAACATCACCAACCTGGTGGTCATGAACAGCACGGCCAACATTCTGCTGGCTGTCGGTGCTTCTCCGGTCATGGCCCACAGCCCGGCCGAAGTGGAAGAGATGCTCGCCATGGCCGGCGCACTGGTGCTCAATATCGGCACCTTGCAGCAGGATTGGGTGGATACGATGATCCTCGCGGGCCGGGCGGCCAATGTCAGGGGCATTCCGGTCATTCTCGACCCGGTGGGCGCCGGCGCCACCCGTTTTCGCACCCGCGCCGTCCACGCCATCATGGCCGGCTGCGCCATTTCGGTGTTGCGCGGCAACGCCTCGGAAGTGCTGGCCGTGGGGGCGGCCGATATCCGCACCAAGGGGGTGGACTCTTCCCTGGCCCTGTCCGAAGAGATCGTCGCGGCCGCCAAGGCCATGGCGCTCGCCCATAGCTGCATCATCGCCGTGTCCGGCGAAAGAGATTGCATCACCGACGGCAAGAGGGTGTTTCGCGTGGGCAACGGTCAGCCCCTCATGACCCGGGTGACCGGCATTGGGTGTGGGTTGTCGGCGGTTGCGGCCGCCTTTTGCGCCGTGGCACCGGATACCCTCTTAGAGGCGGTGACGGCGGCGGTTGCCTTTTACGGCCGGTGCGCGGACCTGGCCATCGGCGTGAGCGACCGGCCGGGCGGTTTCTATGTGGCGTTCCTTGACTGGCTCTATTCAGCGGGTAAAAACGAAATCGCCCAGGGGCTCAAGATCAGCATGGAGGGATAACCAAGATGGTGTCGATATGGGATGGGACATGATCGTCTGGGGAGACCTGACCCTGGCCCGGCTGCTGCAATATGCGGTCTTGGCCGTTGCCGCATACATCCTCCTCAAGATCTTCAAGCGGCTGTTTTTCAAGAAGAAGACCAATTTGCAAAATACCGTCTACTTCGTATGCCGGCACTGCGGATGGGAAGGGCAGGTGAGCAAATTCGGCACCCACTGTCCCAAGTGCAACCAGCCCATGCGATAATCCTGTGAAACCTTTCATGCACCGTATCGGTGCTGCCCGGCCGGGTGCAGGCGTTCGACGCATGACGGATCGAAGCACACATTTCAGAGAGATCCTCCTTTCCCTGCTGGCCTGGGCGAGCGGTTTGTGTGCCTTCGTGCCCATCGGCCTGGCGGTGCTCCTGGCCGGCGCATTCGTCCACCCGCGCCGTTTCGACCGCTGGACCAAACTCGGCTGCCGGGTCATCGTGCACGCCCTGGGCATCCGGGTCACGGTGACGGGCTGCGAACATCTTCCCAGCAACCGCATCTGCCTCTTTGTTTGCAATCATGTGAACATTTTCGACGTGTTCGTCCTCTATGGGTTTATCCCCCGCTATTTCCGGGGTGTGGAGCTGGACGAGCATTTCGACTGGTTTTTCTACGGCCGCATCATCCGCCGGCTCGGCATGATTCCCATCAGCCAGACCAATGGCCGCCGGGCGCTTCAGAGTCTAAAGATCGCCGCGCAGGCGATCGAAGCGGGAGCATCGATAGTGATTCTGCCCGAAGGCGGTCGCACCTTGGACGGGCGGCTCCAGGCCTTCAAGCCGGGAGCCTTCGTGCTGGCCAAACGAACGGGCGTGGATATTGTGCCCCTGGCCATGGTCGGGGCCTTCGAGATCAAGCGCAAGGGCAGCCTGATGATTCGGCCGGGTCGTATGACCCTGCGCTTCGGCGCACCCATCGCCTATGGGGAGATCCAGGCGATGCCGGTGAAGGCGGTTTCAACCCTGGTGCGGGAGCGGATATCCGTATTGTGTGAAGGTTGATTAAAAAGGAGGATTCGATGCAACAGAACCATGTCAAAAGCGCCCTTATACTGGGGGTGTGCCTCTTGTTGGGGCTTGCCGCACTGGGATACCTGCTGGGCACCAGCGCACTCAAGTTCAAGGCCTACGAGCGCACGGTCACCGTAAAAGGACTTTCGGAACGGGAGTATCCGGCCGATATTGTCATTTGGCCCATCAGCTTCGTGGAGGCCGGAAACGACTTGACCGAGCTCTATCTCGTCACCGAAAGGCACACCCAGACCCTGATCGCCTTTCTGGAGGCCAATGGGATCGAACGGCAGGAGTTGACCGTATCGGCGCCCGGCATCAGCGACAAGCTGGCCCAGGGCTATGAAAAGGCGCGGATCGAATTCCGATACATGGCCACCCAGACCGTGACCGTGTATAGTTCCAAGATCGATACCGTGCGAGCGGCCATGAACAAAATGGGCGATCTGGGCAAGCAGGGCATCGCCATTGCGGACAATACGTATGAGCATGCCACCGAATATCTGTTCACCCGGCTCAACGAGGTCAAACCGTCCATGATCGAAGAGGCCACCACCCAGGCCAGGGAGGTGGCGGAAAAATTCGCCAAGGACTCCAAGAGCCGGCTGGGCAAGATCAAACGGGCCAGCCAGGGGCAGTTTTCCATCGGTGACCGGGACCGTAATAATCCGCACATCAAAAAGGTGCGGGTCGTTTCGACCATCGAATACTATCTCTCGGATTGAGCTTTTTGGTCAAACGCCACTTGCCCGGCTGTGACCTTTTAAGGTATGGGAGTGCGGAAATACTTTAAAGTAGAAGGAGCATCTGTATGGAACCATGCCCTTGCGGCAGCGGTCAGACTTACGCGGCCTGCTGCCGGCCATTGATCGAAGAGGGACAACCCGCACCAACGGCCGAGGCCTTGATGCGCGCACGCTATACGGCCCATGTCAAAGGGGCCGTGGATTTCGTTGAGGACAGCACCCATCCCCGCAAGCGCGGGGCCGTCAACCGCGACCAGGTGCTGGAGTGGTCCAAGACAGCGGAGTGGCTGGGGCTGGAGATCGTGGCCACCGAAGCCGGCTGTCCGGAGGACGATACGGGTACGGTGGAATTCAACGCCCGTTACCGCCAGAAGGACAAGACCATCGACCACAGGGAGATCGCCAAATTCGTGAAGAAGGACGGCAAATGGTATTTCATGGACGGCAAGGCGCCCAAGACGGTGCAGTTCGTCCGCCAGGGCCCCAAAGTGGGCCGCAACGATCCGTGCCCCTGCGGGAGCGGGAAAAAATTTAAAAAGTGTTGCGGCGCTTGAGCGCACGCCAGTCGTTGAAATTGATGAGTTCCCTAGTGGACGGCGCCGTAAAAAAATAAAGAAAGGTGACTAGTTTAATGGATGTAAAGTATATCAATCCGTTCCTCTCGGCCGTGAAGAACGTGTTCGAAACCATGATCGAGGTCCCCTACACCCTGGGCAAGCCCACGATCAAAAAGGATATGACCTCGACCTTCGAGATCAGCGGCATCATCGGTATCAGCGGCGAGGTGACCGGCTGTGTGGTGGTCAGCTTTCCCGAGAAAATCGCACTGGAGCTGGCCTCGGCCATGCTGGGAGAGAAGTTGGAGAAGGTGGACTCGGACTGCACGGATGCCATCGGCGAGATCGCCAACATGGTGGCCGGTGACGCCAAGAAGGATTTTCCCCAGACCAATACGACCATCTCCGTGCCCAGCGTGGTGCTGGGCATGCACCGCATCGCCTTCCCCAAGGGCGTTCCTATCATTTCCATCCCCTGCCAGACCGACAAGGGCGCCTTCGCCATCGATGTGGCCATCAAAATGACCTGATTTCAGGTTAGCGGATCAGGGGCAGGTCACAGCACCCCTTGGCCGGCAGGTCGCTCTTGCCCATGAGGTAGATATCCACCTCCCGGGCTGCCTCGCGGCCTTCGGAGATGGCCCAGACGATGAGCGACTGGCCGCGATGGGCGTCGCCCGCCGTGAAGATGCCCGGCGTATCGGTCATGTAGCCGCTGCTGGTGGCGAGGGCGCCCCCGGCCGTGGTCTTCAGATCCAGCCCGTCTGCCAGAGCCTTGACCTCCGGTCCGCTGTAGCCGATGGCAATGAGCACCAGGTCGGCTTTCCACACCCGTTCGCTTCCGGCTATCTCTTCGATACGCGGCGGCCCGCCGGGTTGGGCATGCATGCGGACCTCCACCGTGGTCAGCGCTTCGACCCGCCCATGACCCGAAAATTCCTTGGTCAAGACGCTCCAGTGGCGCTCGCCGCCCTCCTCGTGGGAGCTGCTGGTGCGCAGCCGCATGGGATAGTAGGGCCAGGGTTGGTGCGCCGGCCGATCCGGAGTGGGTTGGGCCGCGGCCTCGAAGTTGGTTACCGAGCGGGTGTTCTGGCGCAGGCAGGTGCCGACGCAGTCGCTGCCCGTGTCCCCGCCGCCGATGACGATCACATCCTTACCTTCGGCGCTGATGCGCTCGATGCCCAGGGCCGCCAGGTCGTCGCCGGCATTGATGCGATTCTGCTGGGCGAGAAAATCCATGGCAAAGTGAATGCCTGCCAGTTCACGGCCGGGCAGGGGCAGGTCGCGCGGCACCGTGGCCCCCAGGCAGAGCACCACGGCGTCGAACGCTTTGAGTGTTTTGGGGTCCAGGTTGACGCCCACATGGGCGTTGACGCGGAATTGGATGCCCTCCTGCTGAAGGATGTCGAGCCGCCGCTCGATCACATGCTTTTCCATCTTGAAGTCGGGAATGCCGTAGCGCAGCAGGCCGCCGATGCGATTGCTGCGCTCGAAGACCGTGACCCGGTGGCCGGCCCGGTTGAGTTGCTGGGCGCAGGCCAGGCCCGATGGTCCCGAACCCACCACGGCCACGCGCCGGCCACTGCGTCCGGCCGGCGGCCGGGGCTGGATCCAGCCCTGGGTAAAGGCATACTCGATGATCTCCTTTTCGATCTGCTCGATGGTGACCGCCGGTTCGTTGATGGCGAGCACGCAGGCCTCCTCGCATGGCGCCGGGCAGAGGCGGCCGGTGAATTCGGGGAAGTTGTTGGTGGCGCCGAGCCGTTCGATGGCCTCTTTCCAGAGTCCGCGGTAGACCGCATCGTTCCATTCGGGAATCAGGTTGCCCAACGGGCAGCCCGAAATGCAGGTGGGCACGCCGCAATCCATGCAGCGTGCGGCCTGGGCGGTGAGTTTCTCTTTGGGAAACGGTTCGTAGATCTCCCGATAGTCGCCGGTGCGCACCTCCACCGGACGCCGCTTGGGCAGCTCGCGGTCATACTCCTTGAATCCGGTCGGTTTTCCCATGTGAGTCTCGCCTATTCCTTGCCCGGACCGGCCTGGCCGGCCAGGGCCCGCTTGTAATCGACGGGAATGATCTTGATGAACCGGGGCAGCAACGTCTCCCATCGATCGAGCACCCGCCGGGCCACCGGGCTCTGTGTATAGTCGAAGTGGCGCCGGATCATCTGCTGCAACTCGTCACGGTCCTCGTCCGTTGCCACCGGATCGAGATCCACCATCTCGCGGTTGCAGCGCAGCCGGCCGAAATCGCCCGTTTCGTCCAGCACATAGAGGATGCCGCCGCTCATGCCGGCCGCGGTGTTGCGTCCGGTGGGGCCCAGGATCACCACCCGGCCGCCGGTCATGTATTCGCAGGCATGGTCGCCGGTGCCCTCCACCACGGCCTGCACACCGCTGTTGCGCACGCAGAAGCGCTCGCCGCAGATGCCGCGAACATAAGCCTCGCCGCCGGTGGCGCCGTAAAAGGCCACGTTGCCGATGATCACATTCTCTTCGGCCGCGAAGGTCGCCTGCGACGGCGGTCGGATCACCAGTTTGGCTCCCGAGAGTCCTTTGCCGAAATAGTCGTTGGCATCGCCGTGGATAATGGCGGTCATGCCCTTGACGCCAAAGGCGAAGAAGCTCTGGCCGGCCGAGCCCCGGCAACTCAGGACCAGGCTGTCGTCGGGCAGTCCCGCCTCGCCGAATCGTTCGCAGAGCTCGCTGCTCAGGCGCGTGCCGAAAGTGCGGTGGATGTTGCGCAGGGTCACATCGACGCGCACCGGCCGGCGCTCGTCGAACAGCGGCGCGGCCTGGGCGCGCACCTGCTCTTCCAGGGATTCGTCGAAGGGCTGGTCTTTGATATCGCCGCAATGGGCCATGACGTGTACCGGCGTTTTGACCCGGCGCAGCACATCGGTGAGGTCCACGCCCCGGGCCTTCCAGTGGTCGATGGCCGGCGTAAAATCGAGCACCTGGGTGCGGCCCACCATCTCCGTCATCCGCCGGAAGCCGAGCCGGGCCATGATGTGGCGCAGCTCTTCGGCCATGAAACGCATCATGTGGATCACGTGTTCCGGCCGGCCGGCGAACTTCTTGCGCAGCTCCGGGTCCTGGGTGGCGATGCCCACCGGGCAAGTGTTCAGGTGGCAGACGCGCATCATGATGCAGCCCAGGGCCACCAGCGATAGGGTGCCGAAGCCGAACTCCTCGGCCCCAAGCAGGCAGGCGATGGCCACGTCGCGGCCGGTCTTGAGCTGGCCGTCGCATTCGAGCACCATGCGGTCGCGCAAGCCGTTGATCACCAGGGTCTGGTGGGCCTCGGGCAGGCCCAGCTCCCAGGGGGCGCCGGCATAACGGATCGATCCCTGGGGAGAGGCGCCCGTGCCGCCCGTGTCGCCGCTGATCAGCACGCAGTCGGCCCCCCCCTTGACCACGCCGGCGGCGATGGTGCCCACGCCCACGGTGGAGACCAGCTTGACGCTGATGCGGGCCCGCCGGTTGGCGCGCTTCAGATCGTAGATCAGCTGGGAGAGATCCTCGATGGAGTAGATGTCGTGGTGCGGCGGCGGCGATATCAAGCCCACATACGGGGTGCTGTGGCGCGTCCGGGCGATCCAGGGGTAGACCTTGAAGCCGGGCAGCTGGCCGCCCTCGCCGGGCTTGGCGCCCTGGGCCATCTTGATCTGCAGCTCGGCGGCGCTGATCAGGTAGTCGCCGGTGACCCCGAAGCGGCCCGAGGCGATCTGCTTGATGGCGCTGTTGCGCCAGTCGCCGTTGGCATCGGGCTTGTAACGGTCCGCATCTTCTCCGCCTTCGCCGCTGTTGCTGCGGCCGCCAATGCGGTTCATGGCGATGGCCACGGCCTCGTGGGCCTCCTTGCTGATCGAGCCATAGGACATGGCGCCGGTCTTGAAGCGCTTGACGATGTCGGTCCATGGCTCTACTTCTTCGAGGGGCACCGGCGGCCGGTCGGGGTGAAAATCGATCAGGCCGCGCAGCAGCCCTTCGCTGCGGTTTTGCGCGTCCACCGTCGCCGAGTAGGCCTGCCATTTGTCCCAGTCGTCGTCGAACACGGCCTGGCGGAAGCGGGCCAGCATGGTCGGGTTGTACTGGTGCGCTTCCCCGTCGCGCCGCCACTTGTATTTTCCGCCCGAGGGCAGCACCGGCGGTGCGGCCGGATCCCAACGCCCGAAGGCGCGTGCATGGCGGGAGAGGGTTTCCGTGGCGATACTCTCCAGATCGGCACCTTCGATGCGCGTGGCTGTGTCGGTGAAGAAGCGTTCGACCACGGCCGGCGACACCCCCAGGCATTCGAAGATCTGAGCCCCCTGGTAACTCTGCAGGGTGGAGATACCCACCTTGGACATTACCTTGAGAACCCCCTTTTCCACGGCATGGATGTACTTCTCCACGGTTGTCGCCGGGTCGGCCACCTTGAGCTCGCCGGCCGTGACCATGGCCGTAGCGGTGTCGAAGACCATGTAGGGGTTGATCGCGCCGGCGCCGTAGCCGAGCAGGCAGCAGAAGTGATGCACCTCCCGCGGTTCGGCGCTCTCCACCACCAGGCCGCAGCGGGTCCGCAGCCCTTCGCGGATCAGATGATGGTGCACGCCGGCCACGGCGAGAAGAGCGGGAATGGGCGCCCGCTTCTCATCGGCGGCGCGGTCGGAAAGCACCAACACCGTGGCGCCTTCGCGCACCGCCTCGGCCGCCGCCCGGCAGAGAGCTGTCATGCCCTGGTTCAGCCCTGCGGCACCTTTGGCGGCCGCAAAACAAGCGTCCAACCGGACCGTTTGGATGCCGGGTTGATCGCAGGCACACAGGGCCGCCAGGTGGGCGTTGGTCAAAATGGGGCCGTCCAGCCGGAGGCGGCGACAGTGCCACGGGGATTCGTCGAGCAGGTTCTGTTCGCTTCCCAGATAGGTATGTAGTGAGGTGACCAGCTCTTCGCGGATGGCGTCCAGGGGTGGGTTGGTCACCTGGGCGAAGAGCTGCCGGAAGTAGTCGTAGAGCAGTCGCGGACGGCGCGACAGGATGGCCGGTGGAATGTCGTCCCCCATGGAGCCGGTGGGCTCCTTGCCGTCTATCAGCATGGGCGGGAGGATCAGCTTGAGGTCCTCCTGGGTATAGCCGAACAGATGGTATCGGCGCCGCAGAATAGCGGGGTCGGGCGCCATCGGTGCTTTGGCCGGCGCCAGCCGCTCCAGGGTCAACTGGTTGTCGCGCAGCCATCGGCCATAGGGCCGGCGGCCGACCACCGCGGCCTTGATCTCCTCGTCCGGCACGATGCGGCCGGTCTCCAGGTCGGCCAGAAACATGCGGCCTGGTTGCAGGCGGCCTTTGTGCAGCACCCGTTCGGGGGCGATTTCCAGCACCCCGGCCTCCGAGGCCATGACCACCAGGCCGTCGCGGGTCACGGTGTAGCGCGAAGGGCGCAGGCCGTTGCGGTCCAGCACCGCCCCGATGCAGCGGCCGTCGCTGAATGGCACGGTGGCCGGTCCGTCCCAAGGTTCCGAGAGATGGGCATGGTACTCGTAGAAGGCGCGGCGTTTGTCGGCCATGGCCGCGTGGTGCTGCCACGCCTCGGGAATCAACATCATGATGCAATGGGGCAGGGTGCGTCCGGCGTGGTAGAGCAGCTCCACCACGCTGTCCAGGCTGGCCGAATCGCTGGCCCCGGGGCGGACCACGGGCATCAGCTTGGCCAGGTCCCGGCCAAAAAGGGAAGACGCCATGCGCGCCTCGCGCGATCGCAGCCAGTTCAGGTTGCCGCGCAGGGTGTTGATCTCGCCGTTGTGGGCGATGAAACGAAACGGATGGGCCAGGTCCCAGGAGGGAAAGGTGTTGGTGCTGTAGCGCTGATGCACCATGGCCAGGGCGCTCTCCAGCTCGGCCTCGGCCAGGTCGGGAAAGAAACCGCCCACCTGGTCGGCCGAGAACATCCCTTTATATATAAAGGTGCGGCTGGAGAGGCTGGGAACATGAAATTTCTTCTTTTCCGACAGGTCGGCGGCCAGGGCCGCCTTTTCCACCTGGCGTCGGATCAGGTAGAGCCGGCGTTCGAAATCGGCCTGGTCCAATGCCGCGTCGCCGCACCCGATGAAGATCTGCTGGACGTGTGGTGCCGCATGGCGCGACAATGGGCCCAGAACGTCCGGCCGTACCGGTACCGGGCGCCAGCCGAGCACCCGCTGGCCCTCTCGTCGGGTCAAGGTTTCAAGCTGGGTTTTGCAAAAGGTCTGCTGGTCGGCGGCATGGGGGAGAAAGACCAGGCCGCTGGCATATCGGCCTGCCGGGGGCAGATCCATACCGTCGTCTCGGCACAGGCGCCGGAAGAAGCGGTCCGGCATCTGGATCATAATGCCGGCTCCGTCGCCGGTTTCCGCATCGCAGGCCAGTGCGCCGCGGTGGGCCAGGTTGAGCAGAATCTGCAGGCCGTTGGCGACGATATCGTGGGAGGGGGTGCCGTCGAGGCGGCAGATGAATCCGACCCCGCAGGCATCGTGTTCCCAGCGCGGATCATACAGACCCGTCCGGGCGGGCGCTTCGGGCGGCAGGTCGGACAACCGCGTCATATTCGGTCCTTCCCCAATGGATTATTCGTCCATGATGTCGTCGGGCAGGTCGGCGTTATTGTAGACTTTCTGAACGTCGTCGCAATCTTCCAGGGCGTCGATGAGACGGATCAGCTTCTGGGCCGTTTCGCCCTCCACCGGCGTCAGGTTCTGGGGCACCATGCTGACTTCGGCCACCACGTAGGGGATCTCTTTGGCGTCGATGGTCGCCTTGACCGCCTCGAAGCTCTCCGGCTCGGTGATCACCTCGAAGTTGTCCCCGTCGTCGCGCACATCCTCGGCACCCGCCTCGAGGGCCAGCTCCATCAAGGCGTCTTCCTCCACGGCGCCTTTTTCGATGACCAGGTAGCCTTTCTTGTCGAACATCCAGGAGACGCAGCCGCTTTCACCCATGTTGCCGCCGTGTTTGGTCAGGGCGTGGCGGATTTCGGAAACCGCCCGGTTCTTGTTATCGGTGACGGAATCGATCAGGATCGCCACACCGCCCGGACCGTACCCTTCGTAGGTGTTCTCTTCGTAAGTCACGCCCTCCAGCTCGCCGGTGCCCTTCTTGATGGCCCGCTCCATGTTGTCCTTGGGCATGTTCTCGGCCTTGGCCGCGATGATGGCCGCCCGCAAGCGGGGATTGGCGTTGGCATCGCCGCCGCCCAGGCGGGCGGCCATGGTAATTTCCTTGATCAGTTTGGTGAACACCTTGCCGCGCTTGGCGTCGGCCGCGCCCTTGCGGTGTTTGATATTGGCCCACTTGCTGTGCCCTGACATGTGTCGTTCCTCCTACTTTTTGCCCAGGCCGATGATGAAGATCTCACGGCTGGCTTTTCGACTGCTCTGGGGTTTGAAGATCTGCATGCGGTCGAACCGCATTTTGACATCGTCACAAAAGGCCTTGAAGTCCTCGCCCTGAAAAATTTTGCACACAAAGTGACCGCCGGGCTTCAGCAACGCATCGGCCATGGCCAGTGCGGTTCGGCACAATTCGAACGAGCGCACTGCATCGCTGAACTTATGGCCCGTGGTCTGCGGCGCCATGTCGCTGAGCACCACCGCGAACCTACTGCCCAGGGCCTCCTCCGGGTTTTGCGCCACTTCGTAAATGTCGCCCACGATCGTGGTCACGTTGCCCGGCAGCTGTTCGGTCACCGGCTTCAGGTCCACACCCACAACCCGGCCGCCCGGGCCGGTCTGCTCGGCGGCGAACTTCAGCCATGAGCCCGGCGCGCACCCCAGATCCAGGATCCGGTCGCCCTTGCCGATGATGCGATGCTTGTTCTGGATTTCATCCAGCTTGTATACCGATCGGGCCGGGTAGTTTTCTTTTTTGGCACGGCGGGTATAGTGGTCCTGCCACTGGCCTTTTCGGCCACTCGGGCCGCTGATTTTCCGCTTCATAGTATTTATGCCTGGGTCAAGTCAATGAGATCGAAAGCGTCAGGGGGGTTGCCGTTTGGATCATGGTTTAAAAAAGGGCTTCCAGGGCGCGTTCCACCGTGTCCACCCCGATCAGTTCGATCTGGTCCGGCACCGCCACGCGCTTCAGGCTGCCCTTGGGCGCCAGGCAGCGGTGAAATCCCATTTTTTGGGCTTCGGAGAGCCGGGCGGCCATGTTGCCGATGGCGCGCACCTCGCCGGCCAGGCCCACTTCGCCGAGGACCAGGGTCTCGCCGGTCACCGGCTTGTCCAGGAAGCTCGAGGCAATGGCCGCCAGCACGGCGAGATCAACGGACGGCTCGTCGATCTTCACGCCGCCGGCCACATTCATGAAGATGTCGTGCCCGAACAAGTGCATGCCCAGCTTTTTTTCCATTACCGCCACCAGCAGGGCCACCCGTTGCGGGTCCAGGCCCAGCACCGTGCGCCGGGCGGTGCCCAGGTTGGTGCTGCTGGCCAGGGCCTGCAGTTCCACCAGGATGGGCCGCGTGCCCTCCATGGTGGCCGTCACCACCGAACCGGCGGCATTGTCTGGCCGTTCGGAGAGAAATACGGCGGACGGATTGGGCACTTCGATCAATCCACCGGCTTGCATTTCGAACACGCCGATTTCGTTTGTGGAGCCAAAGCGGTTCTTTACGGCGCGCAGGATGCGGAACACGTGGTTGCGGTCGCCTTCGAAGTAGAGCACCGTGTCCACCATGTGCTCGAGCAGCTTGGGACCGGCGATGGCGCCATCCTTGGTCACATGCCCCACCAGCAGGGTGGGGATGCCGCTCTTCTTGGCGTTGAGCATCAACCGCATGGCCGAGTCGCGCACCTGGCTGACGCTGCCCGGCGCCGAGGCGAGGTCGCTGCTGTACATGGTCTGGATGGAATCGATCACCAGCACGTCGGGCCGGTGGGTCTCGACCATCTTCAAGATGGCGTCCAGATCGATCTCCGACACGACCAGCAGGCGTGGCGCGCCGGTCCCCAGCCTGCGGCTGCGCAGACGCAGCTGCTGCACCGACTCCTCGCCCGACACATAGAGCACCTTGCTCGTGCCGGCCGCCATGCCGTGCAGGGCCTGGAGCATCAACGTGGATTTGCCGATGCCCGGGTCCCCGCCGATGAGCACCAGAGATCCGGCCACCAGGCCGCCGCCCAGCACCCGGTCCAATTCGCCGATGCGGGTGGAGAGGCGCGCCTGGTCTTCGACATCCACTTCGTCGATGGGTACGGGCGCAGGCGCTTTGAGCGCCGAGGAAATGCCGCGCAAGGGGCCGCCGCGCGCTTTGTCGGCGACCTTTTCTTCGGCAAAGCTGTCCCACTGGCCGCAATCCGGGCATTTGCCCAGCCATTTGGGCGACTGATAGCCGCATGCCTGGCAGCTGTAAATCGTCTTCGCCATCGGTTTCACCACTGTCGCCATTCCGGCCGCCGCCTGGTCTTCAGACCGTCGATTTCTTCAAGGAATCCAACCATTACCAATTGACAGCCCGCACCATAGCATGTCATGGTGGCCCTATCAAGCACGGCCGCAGGGTCGCAGCCGCGCGAACCAAGACTTCCGGTGAGCCCAACAGGACTTTTCATGCATCGAGCAGGTTCATTCCTTGAATGCTGGATCAGGGCCTGGATCGTCCCAATTTCCATTATTCTGGGGCTCCTGGTCGCCATACCGTCGTCTGACGCCGAGGACGGGACCGCCTCGTTTTTTGACGCGCTGCAAAAGCGTCTTGTCGCCGACGGGTTCGACGCGGGGCGCATCCGGCAGCTTTACAGCAACGAGGCGGTCGTGTTCGAAGCCCAGAGCGTGGCCGCCTATTTCCAGCACAACGAGGCCAAACTGGACTACGGCAAGATGACCCATCACAGCTGGATCGACGAAGCCCGCGTTTACATGGCCACGCACGCCGACATCCTGACCACGGCCCGGCAGAAGTTCGGTGTGGATCCCAAGGTGATCACGGCCATCATCCTGGTCGAGACCAAGTTCGGCCGCTACCTGGGCAAACGCTCGATCCTCAACACCCTGTCCACCATGGCGGCCCTGACCGAACCGGGTCCCAAGGAATATCTCTACCAGCAATTGAATCAAAAGACCCGATTCCGCCGCGACGATTACGACAAGAAGGCGGACAGCAAATCCGACTGGGCCTATAAGGAGCTCAAAGCCTTTCTGACCTACACCGACCTGCACCGGGTCGATCCCGTGTCCGTGGTCGGATCGTACGCCGGCGCCCTGGGCATTGCCCAGTTCATGCCCAGCAACATCCTCGCCTACGGGCAGGACGGCGATGGCGATGGCCGGATCGATCTCTTCGTGGATGCCGACGCCATCTTCAGCATCGCTAGCTACCTGCAAAACTACGGCTGGAAACCCGGCATCGACCGAGACCAGGCCTTCAAGGTCGTCTACCACTATAATCACAGCAAGTACTATGTGAACACCATCCTGGAAATCACCGGTCTGCTGGAAGGATAGAACGAACATGAACGCAGCGGAATGGATCGTCCTGGGTGGCATCGCTTTTTACCTGCTCACCATCTGGGCCGTCATCGACATCTCCAAAAAAGACTTCGGCGGCATCGAAAAAAAGGCCGCCTGGGCCTTCGTCACCCTGGTCCCCTTTATCGGCCCGATCGTCTATTTCAGCGTCGGCATCCGCAAGGGGGTCAAAAAGAGCGCTCCATGAGGGTTGCGATCAATCCATCCGGGCTTCTCGAGGAGATCACCGGTCGCCGGCAACCGTGCCGCGCCGCCAATTTTGGTTGACAAACACGCGGCCATTCTATATGCCACGCACTACCTTTACCGATGTGGTCCCATCGTCTAGCGGTTAGGACACTGGCCTCTCACGCCAGTAACAGGGGTTCGAATCCCCTTGGGATCACCAAAAGAATTCAAGGGCTTAGAGATCGATCTCTAAGCCCTTTTTATTACCCAACACCCAAACGATCTATCAGGGTAACCGCAAGTGAGTAGCGATTCCCATTTTCAGATCATCCGTTTCACCACCCAATAAACGGCGTACCCGACGCCCAGGCCAAGGGGCAACATGATTCACGGCCGGCACAAAGGCGTTTCCCTGAATTTCCAGGCATAGACGCCGACTGCGAGAATGCCGGATATGATGCCGATGATTTTGGGGAGCATCCGATCATTTCCTTATCTGATGATCAATTTGCACTCAATCGTTCCAATGCACCTATCTTGTCGGCCGCCGAGGTCCTTTTCAGGCGATATTCCAATTTCAATGCCGCGTTCTTTGTCATTTCGGAACTGACACCGACCAATTGTAGAGGCAAACGGGATCTTGTGTACTTGGCGCCCTTGCCTGAGTTATGCTTCAATAATCGCTTTTCCAGGTTGTTTGTAATGCCGCAGTATAGAGAATCATCCACACACCGAAGCAAATACACCACCCAATTATCAGCGCCCATCATTCATCTAATTCTAAGTTGCATTCATATGGATA